>CAZMEN010000018.1:0-41497 GCA_964565335.1 uncultured Algimonas sp.
CAAAGACTTCATCATATGGGACATTGGCTTCGGCCAAAAGCACGTTCATATGGCCTGGCATACGGCCCGCAACGGGATGAATAGCATAAACGACGTCGACACCTTCTTCTTTGAGCGTATCTGCCATTTCGCGCACAGCATGTTGAGCTTGCGCCACGGCCAGGCCATAGCCCGGTACGATGATGACTTTGGAGGCGTTCTTCATTATGAAGGCCGCGTCTTCGGCAGAGCCACGTTTGACAGGGCGTTGTTCCTTATCACCCGCAGACGCCGCTGCGTCATCGCTGCCAAAGCCGCCAAGAATGACCGAGATGAAACTCCGGTTCATCGCCTTACACATAATGTAGGAGAGGATAGCGCCAGATGAGCCGACCAATGCACCCGTCACGATGAGGGCCATATTTCCCAATGTGAAGCCAAGCGCCGCCGCAGCCCAGCCTGAATAGGAATTGAGCATAGACACAACAACGGGCATATCCGCGCCGCCAATCGGTATAATCAAAAGGAAGCCGATTATAAAGGTCAGTGCCAACAAGGCCCAAATTAATACGGGGTCGTTTCCGCCGGATTTCATCAACATGCCAATCAACACAGCAATCGCGACCGCCAGGCCAGCATTAATTAAATGACGGCCAGGCAACATTATTGGCGCGCCTGACATATTGCCGTTTAATTTTGCAAAAGCGATGACGGAACCGGAAAAGGTAATTGCGCCGATTGCTGCGCCCAAAGATAACTCTAAAAGACTGCCCGCTTTAATCTTTCCGTCGCTAACAATCCCGAAACTCTCAGGCGAGAAAAAAGCTGCCACGGCGACCAAGACAGCCGCTAAGCCAACAAGGGAGTGAAACGCCGCGACGAGTTGCGGCATATCCGTCATCGGGATTTTCTTTGCGATAACTGCGCCGACGACTCCGCCAATCACAAGGCCGCCGCCTGCAAATAGTAGTCCTGCGCCGCCCATGCCGGCCACGAGGAAAGTTGTCACAATCGCAATCGCAATCCCGACCATGCCATAATAATTACCGCGCCGAGATGTCTCGGGCGAACTCAAGCCCCGCAATGCCAATATAAACAGGACAGCCGAAACCGTATAAAGGATTGCGGCTAGGTCAGCAGAAAGTGTCATTGTGCGTTATCCAACTCGGATTTATCCATCTTCTTCATTGTGGAGTCAGGCAGGTTGATATCAACCAAATCAGGATAGGCAGATTTGAAAAGGTTGAACATAATCGGATCATCCAAACGGGCGATATACCATTGCCCATCATCCATCAGAGCCACTGTGTGAGAGTCGGTTTTAACAACTTTGCCCGGTTCAGCATTCACTCCGGCAATCATCGTAGTTGGAATTAAAATATAAGGACGGTCATTTAACGATGTCTTCATCCGCGTATCGTCCATATTAAAGCTGAATGTCTCCAGAGACACAGTCTTCAATGCCGTCTTCCATTCTTGGGCGACAAATTTTCGCATCGCAGCTTCGGATTCGCCTGTCGCCGCCATCATGCTGTAACGCAATTTGGGGGGAACGTAATCAAAGGTCGCCCCGATATCACCCGCGGCGAATAGCGCCTCATAGTCTGCCATTCGGTTTTTTAATGCTAAGGGCGCCGTAGAGGAAACGGGCTTTTCAATCATATCGCTTTGGGCAACATTTGTCTCAACTGGGTCAGAGGGGGCCGCATTATTGTTACAGGCCATGAGCGTCAGAGCGGACGCCGTAACCATCACCAATTTAAAGGTTATGGAAGTCTTGGGCTTAAATGTCATGATTATTTCCCCTTTTTCTTATACATGGCGAGCATACGCTGGGTGACCAAAAATCCGCCAAAAATATTGACCGCACAAAGGGCCACGGCCACTGCGCCTGTCCATGTAGAAATTGGTGCGTCACTTTGCGTACCCGCCGCCACAGCGACCAAAGCCCCCACAATAATCACAGACGAAATTGCATTCGTCACCGCCATAAGCGGCGTATGCAATGCGGGCGTCACCGACCACACCACATAATAGCCAACAAAAATCGCCAAAACAAAAATGGTGAGTTGGAAAACAAGCGGGCTCACTGCCGCGCCCCCTGCCATAATAAGAGCCAGTGTCATTCGAATGTCCTTTCAATGCCTGAGCCAGCCGCAATGATACGAAGATAACTCAAAATATAGCTGAATGCGATCAGGAGAACACCTGCTGTTAAACCAACAACTCCAATCACGAATCCATATAAGATACCCCATCCCGCATCTGGCATGAACAAACTAGTTCCTGCCAATACGAGGGCGACAATCACTGTAAGGCCAATTCCGCCAAACCCCATAAGCATCAGAGCAAGCTCTAACCAACTGCGGCGAGCGAAAGTGATTTTGTTCCCAATCACCCCTTCAATCTTTCATGCACGACTTCGCCGTCTTTGGTCAGCGCGCAGCCTTTGATAATGTCGTCTTCCCAATCGGGGGCATAAGAGCCGTCTTCGGCTGTCACCAACGGTAAAAACGCTTTCAGGTTTTTTGCAAACATAGAAGATGCATCAGACGCCATACGGGACGGCCAATTTAAATGACCGACGATGTGAACACCGTTTTTCGTGGTCACGGTTTCGCCGGGCTTGGCCCCTTCGACATTCCCGCCGCGTTCCACCGCCAAATCAACCAAGACAGACCCGGCTCTCATATTATCTAGCATGGCTTTGGAAATTAACTGCGGCGCAGGACGACCGGGGATAAGCGCCGTCGTGATGACGATATCCTGTTTTGCAACATGGCTCGCTGTGAGGTCGGCTTGAAGTTTTTGATACTCCGGCGACATCTGCTTGGCGTAGCCCCCAGCCGTTTCGGCGGCTTTAAACTCTTCGTTTTCGACGGCAATAAACTTCGCACCGAGAGAGGCGACTTGTTCTTTGGTAGCGGGGCGAACATCGGTCGCCGTTGTCACTGCGCCGAGGCGGCGCGCCGTCGCAATCGCTTGGAGCCCTGCAACGCCGACGCCCATAATAAAAACTTTCGCCGGCGCGACTGTACCCGCCGCCGTCATCATCATCGGCATGGCGCGGCCATAAATCCCCGCGCCTTCGACGACGGAGCGGTAGCCAGCAAGGTTGGATTGAGAGGATAGTACATCCATTGACTGAGCCCGCGAAATGCGGGGAATATATTCAAGAGCAAAAGCCGTAACGCCCGCTTTGGCACAAGCCTGCGCATATTTTGGATTATCGGTCGGGTTCATCAGGCCAGTAATGCCCGCCCCTTTTTTCAAACCTGCTACAAGCTTGGCATCTGCCCCATTGACGGAAAAAACAATATCCGCCGATTTGACGCAGCTCGTATTAGAAGTCGCGATTTTCGCACCAACATCTTTATACGCCTCGTCAGAAAAATTTGCATCTTTACCGGCGCCTTTTGTGATGCTGACCGTATGCCCCGCGCTCACATAAGTTTTAACCGTTTCCGGTGTGGCGGCGACGCGATGTTCCGATGGTCCTGCGTCTTTTATAACGGCGATGTGCAAAGTAAATTCCCCTCAATTTATCTAGTAAGGTGAATAAGGCCAGCAGACCCACCCCCCATGCCGCGCGGGTTTAGCCCGCTCCGGAGCCCGCCAGAAGTGACAGCAACACGCAGGCAATCGCAACGAGAACAGAGGTTCCGATAAGCGACACATACCAGATGCCTTTAAGCTTTAAGGCTACGCCTATTAGAACACCCAAAACGATTGTTGCTACCAGAGCTGAAAGCCAGCCCATACCTACAGCGAAAACCAAAGTTGGCATAATGACGGTCAGCGCAATTGCCGCCCCGCCATATTTCGTGAGCCCCATAAAGCCGTCAAAGCTTTTAGACTGAGACTCCACGTTCATTTCGCCGCGGTTATAATTTGAAGATCCAGCCGCCATTTTACATCCTTGAATTCATTCAGGTCTTAAGTTTGCGTTTATCTATCACGCGTTTGGCATGGCGACAATAGAATCGAGGAAGCAAAAAGGTTTATTCTCAATAAAGTTGAGCCTTCTTGTTTTTACAGGCGTCAATTTTCACCCAAACTGCGTTGAGATAACAAAAATTGGTCACACCAATCATACCGAATAAAGAATTCACAGGCGCTTTAACGCCCTGCTAACCCTGTCTTTTGCCCTTAAATTTACCTGTTTGTCCCATATTGCGACGAAATAAGGCGCGATATTGATCGAATAGATTTAGTCGCCGCCGCAATTGAGGGTGAGGATAAATGTCTAAAACAGTTTTAATCGTTGATGATGATCCAACACAGCGCCGCCTGCTACAGGCCGTAGTTGAAAAGAGCGGGTTTTCTGTCCTCCAGGCCGATAATGGGGACAGTGCCCTTGATATCGCCTTGGGTCCGGACGGGGCGAAGGTCAACGTTATGCTGTTGGACTTGGTCATGCCCGGTCGGAACGGTATGGAAACGCTTGCGGACCTACAGGTCAAACGCCCTGAACTTCCGGTCATTGTCTTAACAGGCAAAGGCTCTATCGAAGCTGTTGTCCAAGCCATGAAGTCAGGGGCACGCGACTTTGTTGTAAAGCCCGCTAGTCCGGAACGGATTATTGTCTCTATTCGCAATGCGCTTGAGATGAAGACTCTCGTCAAAGAAGTGACACGTCTGAAAAAGACGAGTGATGGCAGCCTGCAATTTGATGACCTTATCGGGAATGCCGGTTCTATGCGCACAGTTGTTGCCATGGGTGAACGCGGGGCCAAGGCTAATATTCCGATTCTCATCACGGGGGAATCCGGTGTTGGTAAAGAAGTCATTGCGCGCGCCATTCAAGGCGCGTCCGAACGCACAGGGCAGCCCTTTATTACTGTGAACTGCGGCGCAATCCCTGAAAACCTAGTCGAGAGCATTCTGTTCGGTCACGAAAAAGGTTCCTTCACAGGCGCGAATTCCAAGCATTTAGGTAAATTCCAAGAAGCCCATACAGGCACACTTTTCTTGGATGAAATCGGCGAGCTGCCACTCGAGATGCAAGTTAAGCTACTGCGTGTTTTACAAGAAGGCGAAGTGGACCCCATCGGATCCAAACGCCCGACGCCTGTGGACGTGCGTATTATCAGCGCGACAAATAGAGATTTACAAGATTGCGTTCGCGACGGCACATTCCGCGAAGATTTATATTATCGCCTCAATGTGTTCCCGATTGCCGTACCGCCTCTGCGCGAGCGCCGCGAAGATATTCCGGCCCTGACAGAGCACTTCATTAAACGCTTTAATGCGCAGGAACGTTTATCCGTCTCGGGGGCAGAACGCGAAACCTATGAAATGCTACAAAATTATGAGTGGAAAGGGAATGTTCGCCAATTGGAAAATATGATTTTCCGCGCCATGATTTTATCTGATGGAAATATGCTAAAGCCGCATGATTTTCCTCAAATCTCAGGTATGGCCCCTGTTATGTCTAGCTTGCCAAAATCTGATTTTGACAGATTAGTCGCTAAAAGTGAGGTCGCTTCTACACGTGAGGAAACAGCCGTATCCGTTCTAGACCGCGAGGGGCATTTACGGACATTGGAAGATATTGAACGAGACCTGATTCAATTCGCAATTGAGAATTACTCTGGACACATGTCCGAGGTGGCACGCCGTTTGGGCATTGGGCGCTCTACGCTTTATCGAAAAGTACGCGAGCATTCCCTTGATGTAGAGGATGTGCGCTCGGCTTAACCCGAATTTAAACACTTCTGTGCTTATAGAATGGTATGATGAGACATAACATTCTGAAGTATGGAAGCGTTGCGGCTCTCGCTATTGCCGCCGCTATCCCAGTGACAGCCAGCCATAATAATGGGCTGCGCGGTATGTTTAGTAGTGAGCAACACACTCCCCATCAAAATCATTACGTGCCCGCCCATGAATGGCAGGCACAACGCCTGCAAAACACTCAGCTACAGGGCTATTATGTTCAGCAAGCCCGACCGCAATATTATGCCGCACAAAATTACGCGGCACCAAATTACGCTGAGCAAACCTACCCTTTGCAGAATTACTCGGCCCAAAATTTTACTGGCCAAAATTACGCCACACAAAATAATGTGACGCAGCCGAATGTGTTAGGCTTGCGCGGTTATCAGAATGCTGATGTCGGCCAAAATGTGTATTATTCGCCCGAAGCCGCGCGCCAATTTAGAGACAATCGCCATTTTGATATCGGCAATGTCTCAGTCCGCACCAACGCCTACCACAGCCGCGATATGTTGGATTGGCAAGAAAATACGACAAGTAAGGCTCTGACCTTGCTTAACAACCGCGCAAATGGCCTTTTGCAGGACAATTCCCTTTACATAGGCGCCGGTTTTCAAGGGGGGCTGAAATATCAAAGAACCCAAGTCCCCGGACAGTTCCCTATTTTGTCGCGCTTCCCGTTCTTCTCTGACAATACAGATGATGAAGCTGGCGTATTTGCCATTGACCATGCCGCGCTGTCCTTCACCTCAACATTTGGTGATTGGACGACTGTGTATTTGCAGCCCGAATATTCCGAGACAGAATATGGCCGCGATCAGGATGAGTTCCAGCTTCGCAAAGCCTATGTCGTTTTCGGTAATTTGGAACGCACGCCATTTTATGCCGCCTTTGGTCGTAAGACGATCGATTTTGGTAATTTCGACAGCTATAATGCGTTCACACATAATGAAGGGGCGCATTACTTTTGGGCCGTGTCCGATCAGCCTGTTTTGGAAGTAGGTTTTTACAAGCATGGATTTAAAGCTACGGCTTCTGCCTTCTCAGCTGGACGCCAACTCCGCGTTGCCCTGGCAGGAGAAGAGAACAATCTCGGCAATTATGCCTTTAATGTCGAGCAAGAATTTCTACTGGATCGGATAGGTCTGAAACGCAGCGCCTTTACAGTTGGCGGCGGTTACTTGCATGACACGATTTACCGCGATAACTGGACATCCCATACATTCCAAGGTCGCGCTGATGGGACGCCCCCGGCAAATTTCATCGAATATCGTAACAGTGCGGTAAATGCTTTTGCAGAATATAATTCGCCCTTCTTTGACGCCATGGTTGAGTATACGACCACATTAGAGCCTTGGGCGGCTGCCATTCCGCAAACCCCTGACGGCACCCCTTTCCCGCAATATCTCGTTAATCCGGCAGGCTCGACAACTGCTCTGAACAATATCAATTTTGATGAAAAGTTAAGCGTCTTGGTCGCGCAAGCCCGCATTAAACCTATTGTTGCCGGGCGGGAACTCGCTATTGCCGCAACAGGGTCATGGGGCAATATCAGTGATGATTTTGGCAATCCTACTTTCGGAACAACATTTGAGAAAAACCAACAACATGCCGTTAGCGCAGAATATGCGATTAATGACTATCTCGATATCGGGGCGGAATTTGTCTATAACAAAGGCTTCATTCCGTTTGTTGCGCCGCAAGTCGTCTCGAATGATGAAACCGGAGCGCACGCCATCAACGTCGGCTTTAAAGCCCGATTCTAAAGCCGTTACAGTCTAAACTAGCCCCAAACGTCTGAAATTTTGGACGAGTACCCTTTTCAAATTCCGAGCATAAATCAGGTCTCAACGAGTTTTACTTGAAAATGACAGCGTTGTCAGTACAACGTTGTCATAAATGCATGTGTCAAAAAACACAGGTACAGAACACAGGGAATGAGGCGATGGATTTCAACCTACAAACGCGGCGCGCCATTTTGGCAGGAAGCGCCTCCTTCTTATTAAGCGCGTGCGGAGGCGGCGGCGCAACTCGCTCTCCCGTTACAGTCTCGCCCCCTCCCTCGCCTCCACCGCCCCCTCCCCCTCCTCCAGCGGCTTTCGTTCCGTCGGACGGCGCCTTTAAAAACGCCTTCCAAAATAAATTTGTTGTTGGCGCGGCCATTGGGACAGCGGAAGTGGCAAGCGGCTCGACCGAAGCCGCAATCCTGCAAGCACAATTTAATTCCATCACGGCCGAAAACGTGATGAAGCCTGCCACATTGGCGCCGACGAAAGGCAATTATGATTTCAGCGCAGCGGATGCCCTCATCGCCTTTGCTGAAGCAAATAATATTCAAATCCGTGGCCACGCCCTGCTCTGGCATCGTGCGACGCCAGATTATTTCTTCGAGGGTACACCCGCTGAAGTACGGCAAAATCTCGAAGATTATATCACAGCCGTTGTTACCCACTTTAAAGATAAAATTTATGCCTGGGACGTCGTCAATGAAGTCGTCAGCGATAGCGACGGCGGCACAGCGCCTTATCGCGACTCCAATTGGTACCAAGCTGCCGGCGGCCCCGACTATATTGATTGGGCATTTCAAGCAGCCCGCGCCGCTGACCCAAATACGCTCCTTTTCATCAATGATTACAACACTGAATTATCTGGCAAACGCGGACGCCTATTGGATGTCGTGACAGATTTGGTGAACCGCAATATTCCCTTAGACGGGGTAGGACACCAAGCGCATATCCAAGCGGCGACGCCTGCCGCCGATGTCTTAGCTGCGGTGGATGCCGTCGATAATCAGTTCATGGGACTTGAGAACCATATTACGGAATTGGACATCTCAATCTATAATGACCCCGGGTCTTGCTTTGAAAATCAAACAGGCTGTGCCTCTGATTATGGTGATAATATTCCGCAAAGCGTAATCGATGACCAAGCCGAAAAATACCGCACGCTATTTAATGGATTTGCGGATCGTTCAAGTATCACCTCTGTCACAACATGGGGGCTGGCCGACGGCCAGTCTTGGTTAAACGGCTATCCCGTCACGCGCACCAATGCTCCGCTTTTATATGACCGCAATCTGGACGCCAAAAAGGCCCTGCAAGCTATCATAGAACCTGACTTTGACATTTAAGGAGGCTGTGCCAAGAGAGGCTTGAATTATTCAGGTCGCTTCATGTCAAACCCCGACACTTTTGAAATCTTTCTCGGAACGGCTCCGGGCTTGGAACCCTATCTATTATCCGAAGTGAAAGATGCAGGGTTTCGAAACCCGAAATCTGTGCACGGCGGGGTCACGATTACGGGAAATTGGCAAGATGTTTGGCGCGCCAATCTAACCTTGCGCGGCGCGTCCAAGGTCTTGGCCCGTATCGGGGAGTTTCGTGCCTTCCATCTGGCGCAACTCGATAAGCGCGCACGAAAATTCCCATGGGCGCAAACCCTCACTAAAGGCCACACCGTCAAAGTCGAAGTTGTGACCAATCGCAAGTCCAAAATTTATCATGCCGGGGCTGCGATAGAGCGCATTGAGCGTGCCATTGCCGAAGAATTTGGCGCAGTTATCGCGCCTTCACTGGATGAAACGGATATCCTCATTAAAACCCGCATTGATGATAATAATGTGCGCCTCTCCGTCGATACGTCTGGGACTGGCTTGCATAAACGCGGGCATAAACAAGCCATGGGCAAAGCGCCTTTGCGCGAAACCATGGCGGCGCTCTTATTACGGAGTTGCGGCTATGCAGGAAATGAGCCTGTTCTGGACCCTATGTGCGGGTCAGGGACTCTCATTATTGAAGCCGCCGAACTCGCCAGAAATAAATTAGCCGGGCGTAGCAGGACTTTCGCTTTTGAGGCATTAGCGACCTATAACGCCGACGCTGTAAAAGTGATAAAAGACAAATGGCAAGAAAAGCAAACGCCTCATAAATTCTATGGCTCTGATAGAAACGTCAAAGTCATTGGCATGGCGCAAGACAACGCCGCGCGAGCACAGGTCTCTGAAATATGTAATTTCTCCCCGGTGCCTTTAGCTAAACTTAAACGACCCGAGGGGCCCGTAGGGCTTGTTATTGTTAATCCGCCTTATGGTGCGCGTATTGGAAAAAAACGCGACCTCTATGCGCTTTATAAATCTTTTGGGGATGTCATGCGGGCTGAGTTTTCTGGCTGGCGCATCGGTATCGTGACAGCGGATGGCGGGCTTGCCAATGCAACGGAATTAAAATGGCACAAAATCAGCCCTCCCATCGCCCATGGCGGTTTACGCGTGAAATTTTATCAGACGAAAGCGCTATAACCTTAGCTTAAATTTTCGGGTAAAAATAAGCCACAAGCTCTCATCATTCCCCGTCATTTATCATTCGTGACTAATCGCAGGAAAGGTTTTTTCGCGATAGGTTTTTGCGGCGGAGCTTCCTTCGGCCTATTCTCCGCGCCTTTATAGATCGGGATAAAAGGCTCAATCTTTGGGTTTGAGAAATCTATATCGGGCGTTTGTATCTGCCCGCCTTCATCCTCTGGCGGCATGTCATCTTCGATATGCCTGACGCGCGGCGTAAATCCTTTTTTCGGTTTAAACCCGTTTTTTGATTTATAGCCTGCCCTAGGTTTTTTCTTCCAAGCCGGAACTGTGCGTTCATATTCAGCATCCGGATCAAGCCCTTCGGCTTCAACCAGTTTCTTTGCTTTCAGTTCTTTGACCTTTTTATTCATGCGAGCGACGACTTGTTTTTGCGCAGCAGACAGAGCATCGCCCGCACGGCCCTTCTCAAGATCATGAAAGGCAGAGCCGAATTTTTCGAGGCGTTCCAACACGCTCTCGCCAAATTCATCTTCAAAATCGCTAATATGGCCCAGCTCTGTCAGCCTTGCATGAAGTCGGGCGATCTTGCGTTTCGCATTGCGCGCAGAGCGTTCACGCGCCTTTGCCATTTTATCGCGGTAAGCCGACTGCGCCTCATCTCGCGCTTCCTGCTCTGCTTGCCACTGCTCTTTGTCGTAATCAGACATAAAGCCTGACTATCAGAAAAGGAACAAAAATGGAACAGTAATATTCGTATCGGTAAAGCGTTTGGTTCACCCGTACCTTATCAACACTTCCAAAACTGTGAAATCCTGAAGTTTATTTTATTGGTCGGCGACGACTTCCATATACATGTCCAGCAGCGCTTCTTGCTCCGCCCGCTCGGCAGCGTCTTGTTTGCGCAGAGAGATAACCTTACGCATGACTTTGGCATCAAAGCCAAAAGTTTTCACTTCAGCATAGACTTCGCGAATATCTGTCGCGAGTTCGGTTTTCTCCGCTTCAAGACGCTCAATACGCGCAATAAACTGTTTTAATTTCTCGCGCGTGGCTTGACCCATTTGGTCGGCGCGGTCAGCATCAGAAATCATCGAAAAACCTCTTTCATCACTTGTTTCATTACTCGGAGAAATTTTGTTAAAGCAATTTTTATCGCTCTTACCTCTATCGCGGCAAGAGGCAGGCGGCTATGGCAAACGGGACATGAAATTGTGGACAATCGCGTCTTTAGCGGCCCTGCCAGCAAAAATTGGATAATCCGTCGCGGGTATTAAAACTGCCCTTTTTTATTTTTGACGCGTATAAGGATGACAAGAAAAGGATAGGTCATGATCAATATATTAATCGCGCTGACCGTTTTAGCGTTTATCTTCGTTCTCTTCACCCTGATTATGGGAGCAAAGAATATGGGCGGCAAAGATGCCGGCGCCAGAGAACGCTCCAATATTTGGATGCGCCGGCGCGTATTGGGCCAAGTTGTGGCCATCGGATTGCTCATGCTTACGCTTTATATAAAAACTAAAGGCCAAGCTTAATCTATGGTGAAGCTCAATAAAATCTACACCCGAACGGGTGATGATGGCTCCACGGGGTTAGTTGATGGCTCTCGCTTATCAAAATCAGATATGCGGGTGCGGGCTTACGGTGATGTAGACGAAACCAATGCTGTCATCGGCCTTGTCAGATTACATTTGGAAAGCCGCTTTTTGGATGACATGCTGTCGCGCATTCAAAATGATTTGTTTGATCTGGGCGCTGACCTCGCCACGCCGCTTCCTGAGAAGGGCGAAGCAGATAATGAATATGCTCTGCGTATGAGCGAGGCCCAGACGCTGAGATTGGAAACAGAGCTTGATAAGCTCAATGCGAGTTTAGAACCTCTGACCAGTTTCGTATTGCCCGGCGGGCACCCGCCTGCCGCCTATCTCCATCAGGCGCGAACCGTTTGCCGACGCGCGGAAAGGGTCTGCGTCGCCCTCTCCCGCGAAGAAGTGGTCACCCCGGCTGCCCTAACCTATCTAAACCGCTTGTCAGATTTTCTGTTTGTCGCCGCCCGTTGGGCCAATGACCAAGGCGAGGCTGATGTAAAATGGGTCCCCGGCGCTAATCGGTGACAGTCTACTTACCCGTCTTTAAATGACGGGTCACACGCCCTGCCATTTCCGTCGGCGTTGATTTGCCAAAGAAATAATCGACGAATTTTCCGTTTTCATCCATCAAATACATAATGTCGGAATGATCGACCGTATAATCACCTGCACTGTCTGGTGTGTCCACCTTCGTCGCATAGACTTTATAAGCCGCTTTGGCCGCCTCTATTTCGTCAACTGAGCCTGTAAAACCCTGCAGCCCGTCGGGGAAGCCATTGGCCAAAACATATTGCGAGAGGCTCTCCGCGGTATCGCGTTCCGGGTCGACCGAAATTAGTACATAGCCAATATCCTTTCCGCGTTTACCCAAAAGTGATTGGGTTTGCCCCATTTTCTGTAACGCCGTCGGGCAAATATCAGGACAATAAGTAAAACCGAAATAAACCAGATGTGGTTTGCCTGTCAGGGCGGCTTCGGTGACGCGCTCGCCGTCTTGGTTGATGAGGGTAAAAGCCCCGCCAATTTGTGCTTCGCCGGAGGTTACAGTCCGTCCTGAACTGGCCGTTTTTTCGGCGTTGCCGCAGGCAGACAGACCTACTGTCAGGCCAAAGGCCATCGCTGACATTATCAAAATATTTGCGCGAAATCGCATGATATATCCTTGTTCTCTCTGCCGCATAAACGGCACAAAATAGGCTCGGTCCCTATCCAAATTCTTTCACGGGCCGTATATCATATTATGGGCATCACACCACAGTCTTTCCGCTGCATCCGCTCCGTCATTTTGACGCGATATAAAACATCATGAACATGCTTCATGAGACAAATACGATAGCCAGTTTGCAGCAAGCCACGGCTCGCCACAAACCAGCGCAAACTATGGGGCAATTACGCCGCTACACGCTTGTATTGCTGCGATGGGGCGCCATTGGCGGACAGGTTCTCGCTCTGTTTATCGTCAGTCAAATCTTAGGTTACCCTTATCCCGTTATGGCCTGTGCAGTCGTCATTGGGGTGAGTGTTTTCGTAAACCTCGCTATTACAGTGCGCCTGCCGCTCGAGAGACGTGTCGAAGACCGAGAAGCATTACTCCAACTCGGTTTCGATATTTTTCAATTGGCTGCCTTGCTGTGGCTAACGGGCGGCATCACCAATCCTTTTGCAATCTTGTTCCTCGCCCCTGTCGTAACTGGGGCCACAACATTGTCAAAGCCTGTGCTTTTAACGCTGGCAAGTTTGGCAACGATGCTGTCTCTGGGCCTCGTCTTTCATTCAATGCCGCTGCCTTGGGACGCGGCAGCAAGTTTGGAATTTCCACTTCTTTTTCGCTTAGGCGTCTGGGCTGCAATTATCGTCGGCTCACTTTTCACCTCGCTTTACGCCTATCGAGCCACGAAAGAGAGCCGGACAATGGCTACGGCACTGGCCGCTGCAGAAACATTGCTGGCGCAGGAACAAAAGCTTTCCGCACTGGGTGGATTAGCGGCGGCGGCGGCTCATGAACTCGGCACACCCTTAGGCACCATACAAATTGTCGCTAAAGAAATGACCCGCGAAATTCCCGAGGGCACGGCTTTGGCAGAAGACGCCGCCTTGGTGCTCTCTCAGGCTCAACGGTGCCGGGCCATACTCGAACAGCTTGCCCTTCGCGGTGATGAAGGGGACGCCATTCATAACCGATTGAGTTTAGAGGATTTGTTCGAAGAAGCGGCGGAGCCCTTTATCTCCATGGACCCTGACATCGTCATTGAAGTCGAAGGGGACGGGCCAGAGCCAGAATTACGCAGGCAAGCGGAACTGCTCTACGCCCTCAAAAACTTTATCGAGAACGCCGTTGATTTTGCGAAGGATAAAGTTCTGATAAGCGGTCACTGGAGCGATGAGTCCATCCGCATCTATATTGATGATGATGGCCCGGGATTTGACCCTACTATTATCGAACGCCTTGGTCAGCCCTATGTCACGATGCGGAGCCGACAAAAGGCCAAAAATCCAACAGCAGGCGGTTTGGGGTTGGGCGTGTTCATCGCGGCAACGCTTATCGAACGCACGGGCGGCGCCGTTACATTTAAACGCGCGCCTTTGGGCGGGGCCCGAATAGAAGCCATTTGGCCGAGAGCAGCCCTCTTGCCAAACTAGAACATTTCGCGCTGTCAGCGGACGAGAAGATATATCAATCATTTGTAGCCGCTCTTCTTATAGACAGAACGTCGCACCCTTAATGACAGATAAGAGACGACTCTTTGAGCCCTCCACGCGTATGCAAATTACAATATAGACTAAGTTGACTGAGCCGGACGGCTGAAGCTTAAACCTGAAGGAGCGGAAACATGACGGAATACGCCATACCCCAAGATAACACATTATTGATTTTAGATGATGATGCACCGTTTCGCACGCGTTTGGGCCGCGCCCTAGAGCAACGCGGATTTAATGTTGAAACAGTTGAAACTGTAACCCAAGCCCGCGCCAAGGTTCGCGCTAACCCTCCCGCTTTTGCGGTTCTGGATATGCGCCTAGAAGATGGCAACGGTATGGATGTTATTGATCAACTCCATCAAATTCGCCCGGACAGTAAAATGGTGATGCTGACGGGTTACGGCAATCTAGCCACGGCTGTGTCTGCGGTCAAACGCGGCGCCGTGGATTACCTTGCCAAGCCAGCCGATGCAGATGATGTTTGCAAAGCGCTGCTCGCCCAAAAAGGCGAAGCGCCCGAGCCGCCAGAGAATCCGATGAGCGCAGACCGCGTAAGATGGGAACACATTCAGCGTGTCTATGAACTCTGCGGCAAAAATGTCTCGGAAACCGCGCGTCGCCTGAGCATGCACCGCCGTACACTGCAGCGAATACTCGCCAAACGCGCACCGCGATAACGCTTGATTAGGAACGAGGGAATTAATTCAGAGTGAGGCAAGGCTTCATTCTTTAGCTTGCCCGACAATAGCGAGTACTTTTCCATTGGGACTGATGGATAAGCGCGCAGCGTTTTGAATATTGAAATCCGCTAAATCGGCGATATCATCCCACTCGTCCGTTTCGTTTTCATTCCACCGGAAAAGCCTGTCTCGTTCGATAAGGAAAATTGAACCGTCAGGCGCCCACCCATAATTACTGTTTGAGCCAGGCAGGGATACTAATGGCCGAACGGCAAGAGTTTTAGGATCCAATGATTTTATCCAAACGCTTTCATTGCCTTGGCGATGCACAAAGCTGAAATTATCGCTGCCGGGAATTAAATGCGGTGTCGATGGAACAGCGTTCCCGCTTATATAAACGCTATTATCTTTTTCCGTATGCGCCAAGCTGATATTATAACCGTAACGCGACCAATAGAGCACATCTCCTGTTGCGTGGTTCCAGCTATAATACCCAACGGGTTCGCGTAAACTCTTAGCTGGTAAAAGCAAATCTGCATTGCTAGGGGCCGCCCGCAAAGTCAGCGCAATATTTTGCTCCGCATTCGGGCCGTCATTCACAAATGAAATGCGTTTATTGTCAGGTGTCGACATAGGTGAAAATTCGTTACGCGCCGTACGGGTAATACGGGTATGTGTCCGTTCCGCGAGGTTATACTCATAAATATCCGTCTGATAGTCATCGCTGCGCGAATAGAGAAAACTCTGACTGTCGGCCGTAAAAGAGGGTTGGTTGTCATACCCCACCCGTGCCGTCACATTCTCCCCGCCCGAAATAGAAACCTCATCACCCAATGACAAATCAAATAGAAAGATTTCTGTTTCGGGAAAATTGACTTTTTCACGAGGGACGTCTTGGGCCGAGACCACCAAAGGCAAGAACATTAACCCGCCAGCAAAAGAAACGCATAAAGAATGAGATATTTTCATTATCATAAACTCCTCGATAGGAGACAGAGCCTAAGCGCTATTTCCACAAATAAAAAGAAATTTGATAGCAAAGAAAAATGGTAGTGAGAGTGAGACTTGAACTCACGACCTCAGGATTATGAGTCGCATAAAGCGTGTTTTACGGTGTTTTCCTGAACTATCTTAAATCACATTAACCGAACAAAAACAACAAGTTGACTTGTATAGCGTTTCCTCGTGTGGGTTGTGCTTTTCAGTCACTGTGCTTACTATATGCTTACTAGGCGACCTCAGGATTATTGATCATGGCTACGCAACGGCTTACAAAACGAATTGTTGATGCAACAGAAGCGCGAGCGAAAGACACTTATGTCTGGGATACAGACTTAAAAGGGTTTGGTCTGAAAGTCACGCCCAAAGGCCGTAAGGTCTATATTGCTCAATATAGAGTTGGGAAACGAACGCGGCGCGTGACGCTTGGAGTGCACGGAACACTGACAACAGAACAGGCGCGACAAAATGCAAAGCAAAGCCTTGGCCAAGCATCTTCCGGTATCGATCCGGCGCACGAACGGGATAAAGCAAATGCAGACTATTCCGTAGAAAGCTTGTTTGCGGCCTTTGAAGAATCTTATCTCAGCGTTCGTGTTAAACCCGATACGGCCAAAGACTACAGGCGTGTTTTTGAACATTACATTTTCCCGCGCTTCAAACACGTTACGGTTCGCAATATAACTAAACAAGATATGTTACGTCTTCATCACGATATGCGTATGACGCCATATCGTGCCAATAGAACAAGAGCAAAAATGTCTAAATTCTTCAACTGGTGTGAGGAGCATGGCTATCGAGATGAATTTTCTAATCCTATACGGCATGTGAAAAAATATAAGGAACATGCGCGTCATCGTTATCTTTCCACAGAGGAGCAAGAACGACTTGGGGAAGCGCTCAACAAGGCGGAGGAGGAAAAAATCGCCACGCCGTATGCTGTAAACGCTATTCGGCTTCTGTGCCTTACAGGCGCGAGGTTACGGGAGATTACGCATTTAAAATGGGAGTATGTGAATTTTGAGAAAAGCACACTTGATCTTCCAGACTCCAAGACAGGACGGAAAACGATTTACTTGAGCGCCGCCGCCAAAGATGTGTTGGCGCAAATTGTGAGGCAAGCGGATAACCCCTATGTTATTTGCGGAATTATCGAAGGTGGCCCGCTAATAAATCTGCAAAAGCCTTGGACACGAATACGGGCAATGGCAGGGCTGGAAGATGTCCGTATGCACGACCTTCGGCATACTTTCGCGAGTGTGGCCGCTATGGGAGGCATGTCGCTTCCAATGATTGGAGCGTTGCTTGGTCACTCACAACCTCAAACAACGGCGCGATACGCCCATCTTGCGGCTGACCCGTTAAAAGATGCCGTGGAGCGAATTGGGCAGAAAATTTCACCCAACCTTTAGGCAATCGTCGGTAACTCCACATCAGGATCGGCCAGATCCGTGTTCAATTGCATGCGGCCATCTAAGATAAAAACGATGTAGAGCGCGCCTCGTATGACGTAATAAATATTGTATCGACCATCATACAAAATGCTGTAGATTTCTTTGACGGGACTATACAGCTTACCGAGATTTGGGTGCGTAGAAAGATGATCAAAAATAAAGCCGTTTATGGTCTCTTGAAATTCATCGGCATAATCGGCGCTTTATCCGGCATGATAGCGATATATCTGCCAAAGATTTTCTTCGGCATTCTTGGTTATTCTAACTTTCATTTACGCAGTCTTTAAACGCACCTTGAAACGAGCCGCCATGTCTTTTGCATACTTAGGCGTAAAGTCGCTAAATCGACCGCCGTCAATTTCGGCAAGTCCCTTGGCTATTCCATTCTCGACTTGAAGGGCCAATAAAGTTTCGGCGTCCTGAATAGACATCATCACACCAACAGGGCGGTCTTTCTTTGTGACCATGACAGGTTCGCGCTGCACAGCGTCAATCAGCTCTCCGAATTGTTTACTGGCTTTGGTTACAGGTATAGTTTTCATCAACATGATCCATTTAGTTATGTTTTTATCTTACGGATTTTACGGAAAATAGCTATGCGCTTGGTGCAAGTTTTAGGTGAACGCTATATGTACGCAACTATAAATTACCGCTATAAGCTAAATGGCGAATCATTAAACAATAGAAGGCATCAATGAGTGCGATGACGGCGAGTAACAAAAAAAACGTATTTATTAGCCACATTCATGCCGACGATGACCAGCTTGGAAAACTTAAGGGCCTGCTTTCAAACAAGGGAATGGATGTAAGAGATTATTCCATTACTGCCGATAAGCCTAACAACGCAAAAAGTTCAAGCTATATAAAATCGGGTATTTTATCTCCACGTATTGATCAGTGCAGTACAATGCTTGTTTACGTTTCGCCTAAAACAAGGAACAGCAACTGGGTCGAATGGGAAATTGAGTCTGCGTACAAAAAAGGGAAAACTATAATTGGGGTATTTGGACAGGGAAGTAGGGATTGCAAACCTCCTGACGCTCTCCAAAAATACTCCAACGCCATGGTCGGATGGAACGGAGATAAAATTATTGGTGCTATCAACCAAGATTATTGCAATCTTGATATCACACCTGCAGCCCCATTAAGAAAGACGCCCATAACAAGGCACCCTTGCGGATGACGCAGAGTCTTTATTCATATGTTGTCGCCTTTGATAGTGGCTTTGCTCCAAATCCATTTCATGGCGTATGCACCCTAGCTACATGCAAGCCCCCAATTCGTAAGTCTGCTCAGGTAGGAGATTGGATTGTTGGAACAGGAAGCGCCAATAAAAAGACTAGGAGAGGCGGGCATCTAGTCCACGCGATGAAGGTTTCCGAGACAATCTCGACCGAAAGTTATTGGAAAGACGATAGGTTTGCTGACAAAAAACCGAACTTATACTGTGGTTGGGAACGGGCATCGGGTGACAATATCTATGAACCGTTAGAGGGCAACGAATGGCGTCAACTGGATTCTTATCACAGCAATCCAGATGGCTCGCCTCGAAAAGATCACACAAAGAAGGACACGTCGGTTCCGAGAGTTTTGATTAGCAATCAATTTGTTTACTTCGGCGGAGAAGGCCCCAAATTACCGGATGCTTTTCAGTTCGGAGGTGAATTTTGTTTAGTGAAAACGGGTATCGGATACAACCGAAAAAAAGATAAAAGCGTGATACAAGCTTTTGAAGGTTGGTTCAATAGTTTGAAACATACTGGCGTACAGGGTAAACCTTGGGACTGGTTGAAATACATGGAGATGACGAATGCCTGATATTTCAATCGAGCAATATATTCGCGATATAGCTGAAACAGATATGTTTGCATCAAGCAGTTTTGATCCAGTTTTGAAAGGTCTCTTTGGAGAGGTTGGAAGTCTAATCACAGTCTCAAAAAAAGTTGATCGTGAAGGTATAGTGTTTGAAGCCTCTCAACGGGCCTTTCAGGAAGAGATGGGAGATATTTTTTGGTACATAACAGCTCTATGCCGCCGAAAAAAGTATCGCCTAGAGCAACTCATTCACGATGCGATCCCCAGTGACTCCACAGTATCAAAACTTATTCCGCCTAGAAATTTAGCCGTAGTTATCGGCAGAGAATATTCGTTCAAAGAAATAGAAAGTGACGAATTTTATTTGTTCGAATTAGGTAGAAATGTTGCCGCACTCTTAGAACCAGAAATCGATGACGAGAACTTTCGTAAACAATTCGTCTTGTTTTTAACCACATATTTCAAAATCGTCCAAAGTTCGAATTTATCTCTACATTCAATTATTACCAGTAATGCCGATAAGGCGCGGGGACGATTCATTAAACCCGAGATTTCAACTCTACCCACTTTTGATGACGGCTTTGAACCAGAGGAAAGTTTACCCCACGAATTTCGAATTGAAATTCGTGAGAGAGCAAACGGAAAAAGTTATATGAAATGGAAAGGCGTTTTTATAGGTGACCCACTGACTGACAATATTTCGGACAATGATGGCTATCGCTTTCATGATGTGTTCCATTTTGCCCATGCCGCAATTTTGCATTGGTCACCTGTGTTTCGTGCGTTAATTAAACATAAACGGAAGAGCGACCCTGAAACTGATGAGAATCAAGATAGTGGTCGTGCTATCGTTATCGAAGAAGGAATATCTGCGTATATATTCTCGCATGCAAAACAGATGAATTTCTGGGAGGGACAAGATAAAGTTTCTTTTGATTTGCTTAAAACTATAAGCAGTTTTGTAAGAGGGTATGAGGTTCAAGAATGTCCACTATATATGTGGGAAAAAGCAATACTTGACGGGTACGCAGTATTTCGCGAGCTACGAAAATCAAAGGGAGGAATTATCGTGGGAAACTTAAAAGAAAGATCAATACAATTTGAGCCATTGACGTGACCCTTCAACCTGCAGATGTTTTGGATAGAATACAACAACTGAAATTTGACGGAGCATTTAATCCATATGTCGAAAGCTGTATTGTTTATGATCGGCCTCGATCACCTGAAATTCGCTCTCAAATACTATTGAGTATCCTAGAAAAGGCTACGAATATTACCGTAGATGCGGTTTGGATAGGGCGAGATTTAGGTCATAAAGGCGGAAGACGAACCGGGCTGGCGCTTACTGATGACTTGACTTTTGAGCGACATCTTTCCCGCTGGCATATAGATGTTGAAAGACCAACAAACGGTAGTGCTGTGAAAGAACAAACTGCTACCGCAATATGGGATATGCTCGATCAAATTTCACAAAATATTTTTTTATGGAATGTGTTTCCATTACACCCACACCCTACAGACAATCAATTCTCTAATCGATCTCATACTGCGCATGAACGAAAAGCAGGTGAAGAAGTACTGAGTCTTATTTGCAAGTTAATAAAACCGTCACGGATTGTAGCAATCGGTAATGACGCCGCAAATAGCGCTCGTAAACTTTGGCCTGATATGACTGTTTGTAAAGTTCGACATCCCAGCTATGGTGGAAAAAAAGACTTTTTTAAAGGCATCGAACAAATATACGGTTTTAAATCAGCCCAGTCTCAAGGAACTTTGTTTGCAGAATAGACCTTTGGGGTAAACGTTCAAAAATAGGCAGGGACATTAATGGCCGAATCCAACGAAATGGAAATCTACAAACAAAGGTATGAAACGTTCCGACATCTTGATGGAATGCGTTATCAGGTGCAAAACATAACCATTCTAGTTGGAACACTATTTGCCGGATATATTACCAATCAAGAAGGTGCCGTTCATCCAATTTTTGGGTTAGTTGTTGGTAGTATTTTAGTAACATTTGCCTTCACAATGAGGCGGGTTAGCAAAGGTATAGTGGCCAACTCGAAAGTGCTCAAAACTTTTGGCGAAAAGATTGGAGACACAACGCTTCCCGAAGCTTCCATGAGTTGGAAAACGGCTACATATTGGTCAACCTTAATCACTTTTTTTATTGGTGCCGGATTGATTTTGTATTCTGGATGTAGATTTCATTCGCTATAACAATGTCCAATCTGAGTTCTTAGTAGTTTGAGGTAGAGGCTGCGCTCGACTCTTGCAGGTAAATCTCTAGGTCTTCGATGCGATACCTGACTGCACGCCCCATTTTAATAAACACTGGCCCGCCACCGTGACACCGCCATTTGTTGAGTGTTGAGACTGCAAGTCCCAAATACTCTGATGCCTGCTGAACCGTCATTACTGTTGCTTTGGGCGTGCTATGTGTCGTGTTTTGCATGATGATCTCCAATGCAGTTTGTGTTGCGATAGAGTAAAAACATCATAAAAAACGAAGGCTTGCAGTAACCACAAGGGAACGCGTTTCATTGTTTGGGTGACACATTCGATTGACCTTGTGTTGCATGGTGCTACTCGCCCTATGACAGTGTGTCTCCACAGGAGGAAACACCATATGATATGAACCCTAGTTACTATGTTTTATAGAGCGTAACGAGGGAAAGTGTGACCAAGTTACGCTCTATTGTTATGTCTTTTGTGGTGGATTCAAGAATCGCGCGCTTATCCGCGTCAGTGAGAATTGACCACCTGTCTAACAGTTTCAGAAGATCTTGGGCATTTTTAGACTGCGCATGATGGGTTTTAAGCTGATCGATAAAGACAGCTTCCAGATCATGTTTATGTATCTTGGCCTTACAGACTTTGCAGACATATTTATGCGAGTTAGAGGGCACATACATCTTACCGCCGCACCCGCAATGGGTCAGCCCTGCAAAGAGATGGTTGGGTTTGCGTTTCGCTTGCCCCTTTTGCATCGCTAAAATACTCTGGACATTGTCATAAAGGTCTTGCGGGATCAGCGGCTCTAGCTCGCCTTTGATGCCTGTCACAATATCTTTGGTCAGTAAGCGTCCAACCGTTTGGCCAGAAAACTCTGATCCGCTTCGCGTTCTATGTCCTTCCGCATTCAGAATTTCAGCAACGGTTTTCTTACGCTGATGCTCAAAGAATAATTCAAATATATGTTTGAGAATGGGTGCTTCTTTTGGATCATGTGAAAGCTGTCCATTCACGCGTCTAAACCCAAAGCTGGTTTGGCCTGATCTTGCGAGTCTCTTCTGGCTCATCTTTTATGTGACTTTAATAAGTGAGCAATCCGCGCCCGTTTGACTTCTAAGTCAGCTTGTGAGGTGTAAGCGCGTTTTACTGATACTGTGAAGCCCCGCACATGTGATTGATCGCCTATCTCAATATCTGAACGTACTTCAATCTCAGATGGGACATCATCAGGCGTAAAACAAAGCACATTGGGCTTATCTTTGAAGGTGGCTCCAAGTGTGGCAAGCTTGTCTGTGTCTTCAGATATGAACCACACCTCATCTGCCCCTGCGGCCAGACACTTTTCAATATTATGGGTTTCATAATCCAACTGTGTTGTAACATTGATTTCACAGGCAATGGTGAAACCCTCCCGTTCAAGCCACACGTCAACTGATCCATTTGTGACGGCATATTCCAGATCGGCCTTCCACCCATATTGGTTGGCGATAGACTTAATCGTGTTTTGAATATGAACATGGGCTTCACCGCCTCGGCCTGTCAGCTCTGGTATGTCTCGCGCCTTTGTCTTGGCTTTAAGCATGGGTGGGGGCGGCACAAATTCTGGCTCAGGTGCTGGCATTGTTTCTGGTTCAGATCGCGCCTCTTGAGAGTTAGGCGCTGCCTTTACTGGCAGAGTGGTTTTCTCCATCCCCGGAAAGCTTACATCAAGCGAGCTCTCTTGCGCTTCATATCGCCAGCAATAGGTCTTACGGTTTTGCTCCAGCATGACTTCAAACTCAGACGCACTCATGCGCTCTTGCCGTTCTAAATGTCCAAAAGGCACATTGACCTTAATCGCATTGGGGAGGTCATTCTTCATCCAAAACGCAAAGTCAGAACTGTAATGCGTTTTCTTCATGGATTGGAGATAATCGGATGTGGCACCCATTTCAGTAGCAAGGGTCTTGGCGTCTTTCGCATTCATACCGCCTGCGGCCTTGATACTTGTATTGGCTAAAACGCTTGATCGCCCTCCTGTATCAAGCTGGTCTAAATATTGATGCGCCAATGTAAGTCCGATTTTGAATTTGCGACCCTGCTCTAAGAGTATCTCAACCGTTTCATCAAAATAGTCTTGGCATTCATCAATATATAAATAGGTCGAGGTGCGCTCATCCTCGGCGATCACGGCGCGTTCCATTACCGCTTGTCCAATCATGGAGAGAAAGAACCGACCATAGAGCGAGGCTCCATTTTGCTTGAGCAAGTCTTTGGCGGTGCTGATCAGAATGATATGGCCCTCATTCATCAGGCTAAACAAATCAATCTTGCTTTGCGTGGAGGAAAAGAGGCGTTCAAAAGCGGGCGTTGATAAAACACCCCATAGCCGTTTGCTGATCTGTTTGCGTGTTTGATTAAAACTCTTATCTAAAAACTCTCTGGCAAAGAAAACACGCGCACTTCCTGTGAGCTTATCCATATAGGGGATGAACGGTTTAGGGTCGTCAACAAGATCACGTAAGGTGAGGATCGTCGCCTCAGGGATTTCCAGCATGAGCCGCGCCAGATATTTAAACACCACACCTTGCTTCGCAGTCAGCTCTGCACCTAACAACTCGCCAAAGAAATGCTCATATAGCGCAATGGCAGAATTTTGAACTTTCTCGCGCTCAACTGGCCCGTAAGACTTCAAGCGGTCTTCATCCATAGCGAACATATTGATCGCCGCCGGAAACAGAACATCTGTGGGGTCAATAATAACGAGCTTATCTTTGAGAGCACCTGTTGCGGGATTAAAACATTCAAGCCGCGCAATATTGCGAATAAGATCGCCTTGGCTATCGATCACCACAATGGAGCGTTTTTCCTGCAACGCCATCTCAATATCTTGGGCGATCCATTTTTGTATGAACTGGGTTTTCCCATGGCCTGATCCCGCCAATATGTGGCTATGCTCAAAACGGGCTTGCTCATTTAAGGGCAGAGGGAGCTTAGTATTAAAAAATTGGCGAAAGGGTGTGCCGACAAGATATTGCTCAACGATCTGCTCATCATCAAACTTCTTTGATTGCTTCGCCTCAGGCGGCATCACATAGCGGTGAGGATTGCTGGGCGGCAGGCGCGGATCAATCTTTGAGACATTCATCACATTCGCTTTATAACGATAGCGAAGCGGCTCCATGAGATTAAGAGAGATAAGCGTTTCTTCAAGACCGAAGCCGCCAGCAATATCGACTGTCTCTGGCAAGTCATCTAAGAGATCAGCATATCGCGCTTGTAAAAGCGAGCCTTCACTCTCCCCTATCAAGACGGGAACGGGGATTAAGGTCATTAAGTATCGGGTTAGCTTTGTGACGTGATCTTTAAAGATCGGCATATATTTCGTGTAGTTTTCGATAAACCGAATTTGTCGCCGCAGATATTCTCGCACGGCAATCGCATCGCGGCTATTGGGCCGCAAAGATAGAACAGTCTCATCAACCGCGCTTAAAGCTTCATCGTGATATATCTGTTCCAGCATTTTGACCAAAGCCAGAACCACGGTTTCCGAGGGCCAGAAGTCTACGTCATAAAGCGTGCCCTCGATGACCTCCAATGCAAAGTCGAGGGCCTCATAAGTGGCAAGCGGAGAACTTGCGCGTAAGCGCGAGGCCTCCGCCAAAACCTTTTTCGTATTGCCTAAGGCTTGTTTGTTTTTCTTGACGCCTATTGAAAACGGACGCCATGCCCAAAACTCAGACATGGGCTAATATTCGATGATCTCTTCACCTTCAAACCCTGCGCAAGCTTCAAGTAGGTTCTTCATGCCCTGACACGCTGACTTCACGCTTTCCTCGGCATCGATCATTTCAATAATATCTTTGCACTCAATCGTGCGGCCTCTGACCAGATCATCAACGGTGAGATTAATGTTCAGAGCCAGCGCGGATAAGTTACGCATGATCCCTTTGCCGGATTTGTAATCATGCATTTCTGGGTTTACGCGGTCTTTGTTGTAAACAATGTTTGATCCCATTTTATACTTCTTCACATACTCAGCCTCTTGCGCCGTGAGATCAACTTGTGCTCCAAGTGAGAAGACAACTTTCTTAGACATCACTCCTGATGCGCGTTGTGATTTGTTCAAACGTAGTTTCATAATTCCCCCTACACGATATATAAACACATTAAAGACTCGCATAGGTTGTGTGATTCCACTTTCACGTCAAGGCCCGATGTCCTTTTTTCCAACCTGTTGTTTGGATTTTTTTCTCCCTATTTATCAATATATTTTTAAAGTGAGTATTCGTTATTAGAGGGAACGGCCATATTGGCCGATTAGGGAGGTCACTCTGGCCAGACAAGACCGGCCAATATGGCCGGTTTGGAGGAGGCGTTATTTTCGTTTTCTAATGCGGGCGTGTAGTTCGTATAAGTTTACTTTGCCAAGGCCTCGCTGTTTGATCTTGATGTAACCCGCTTCTTCGAGTTCCTTGATATATCGCCGGACGCTTCGCTCCCCTGACCCAAGATCATTGGCAAGTGTAGCTTGCCCCGGAAAGCAATAATCTTTTTGCCATGCATAGCTGAGCATCAGCGCATAGGTTGCTTTAGCGCCAATGGATAAATTAGGGTGTTGCAAAATAAGATTTGGGACTTGTGTAAACCCTCTTTCAATCATTGGGTCAAAACCAACAAGTTTTAGGTTTTGCTCAAGATTTTTGTATTTCTCCAATCGCTGTTTGGCGAGGTCGTCAATGCGTTCCATATATGAAAATTGTATCACAAACGCGCTGCGAAAAAGGCAGACTTATCCAGTGTAAAGTTGGCTTTGATCTGGGTGTGGTTTCTCATTTTGTAAAATGTTCGGCATTGTAATTTCAGGTGTGTTTTCAACACCCTCTGACACGCCAGATTTTGGCACAGGAGCCGCGAGAAAAGCCTGATCGGCACTTCCCCCTAATCGAAGCACATTCGTCTCAAGGTGGCCAATATAACGAGATTGCCCTTTTACCTCATCCATCAAAATTTCATTTGCATTTTTCTGATCTTTCAAAACTTGATCTCGCCATTTTATATCATTCTTCAAAAGCAAGACTTGGTCTTCAAGATCGCGGATTTGTTGCTGGGCCTTCCCGTCCGGCTGTGTCCGCTCACGTCCGGACGTGTCCGCTTGTGAGCGCTCATGACCGCTTGCGTCCGCTTGCGTCTGCTCATGGGCGGATTTGTCCGCCGTGTGTCCGGCTGATTGCCCAGAGTGGGGGAGTGAATTTTCAGAGTGTTTTAAAAACTCTAATTCTTCTTTGATCTTAATCTCCAACGAGGCACGATCAATGAACCACTTCTCTGTGTTTGCGATCTTCCTTTTTTGAGCTTCAACCTCTTCCTTTGCACACCATCGACGTAGAGATTTAGTTGAACGAGGTAAGCCTAGTTTGTCACACCGAAGTGAGGCTTCTTTGACCGTGAG
This sequence comes from uncultured Algimonas sp., assembly GCA_964565335.1. GTDB lineage: Bacteria > Pseudomonadota > Alphaproteobacteria > Caulobacterales > Maricaulaceae > Litorimonas. The sequence continues at coordinate 26,904 of CAZMEN010000018.1, forward strand.
CCATTTTAATTTATTCATGTAAATATTATAGCAAAAAGGGCCCTAAGGCCCTATATTTTATGAAGCTATTTTATCAACTCCACGTAATTTACGTCTAATTTTACGAGCATAAAGCGCCCGCTCATAGTTTTCCCTGTTTTCACGGGACAGCCTTCGAGTCTTCTTTCGTTTACGCAGCTCTTCACGCATTTCTTCGAGCAACTCTTGATCGATTTTAAAGTCTACATCAACTGCCATCTGTTTCTCCCTATTGAAACCACAATTTATCTACTCATCTCATTCTAACATATGTTATGGTTCGATCCAGAACGGACGGTGATGACCAATAGTGTTCACGAATTGAAAATGTACCATGGTCATAATCATGTTTAGCTAACACTGTTCGCAGTGCAGGTACAATAAAATCTTTAGTTTGATAGAAAGGGATTTGCTGTCCATTTCGGGTAAAGTCCGGAAGGGTAATTACTAATTCTCCATCATCAGCCAAACATTGGACAAGCGTACTTATAGTATTTGCAAATAAGTCAAAAAGTCGCTTAGGGCCGCCCTCAGAAGTATTTACGCCGTATGGTGGATCAGTGATGATAATGTCGAATTTTATATTATCTTGAGTTGAATGATTCATACCAACAATCCTTTGCAGGGCATCGATAGAGTCGTCGGTTTTATAGATACCTAGGCCAGTTTGACCATTAGAAATAAAACTGTGAGCATTTTCATCAGATGTGATGATAGATTTCGTGTCGTTTAATCTTTTTATTGAGTTCGGGTTTATGAAACCAGACTTTGAGTAAAGACCATTCGAGAAGTATAAATTATCGTTTTTATCAATCTTACCATTTAGTGTTTCTTTGATTGAAACTATCTCTCTTTTCAGTTGGGTTAATTCAGAAAAAAGTGCGTTTTTTAAGCCATCATCTCCACGGGATACATAATACCTATTAGAAACCAAGGCTCTCCATTGAACATAAAACTGAAACCTCTCAATTAAGTCGAGATTACCAATAAACCGAAGAAATTCAGCGTCCAAGAAGTCTTGGTCAGTGATAATACGATCTATGGCACTGACTATTTGGTTGTTTTGGGTGATTTTCCCGCTGTCATAAAAGTGACGGATGAGTTTTAACTTAGACACTTCCTCAAAATTTAAATCATCAATTTTTGTAGTCTCAAGATTAAATTCATTCAATCCGAGAGCAGAAAATAGAGGGTCGTAAATTTTCTCTAGCTGACTCCCATTAGTTTGAGAAAAGAAGTGTAAATTGTCCGATATAATGTTTTTAAAAAGTGGGTTTTTATCCATCCCAAATAGAGAGGCATTTTTGTACCTTACTGCGGCATCAATTAAAAAGGTTCCTGTGCCACAAAATGGGTCAAGTATCTTTATGTTGTTCTTATGTGCGTGACGGGGCCGAGTTGAATTAATTAGCGCTGCAGATAAAGTACTTGGCATCGTTACAGGTGCGTACCAAGCTGGCTTACGCTCTTTGAGAGTAATAAACTGGTTTTGATTAAAAATTAATTGGGCATAGACCACTAAATAACGAGTATCGTCTCTAGTTGATTTCTTAGGTGATTCAACTGAGGAGACTGCGTAATCAGATAAAATCCAAATTGTAGTACTGGGGTCGGCTCCTTGTTCAAGTCGTTCAGATTCGTAGTTTTTTAACCCAGAAGGGATTATTATTTTCCCTTCAAACTCTTCCTCAAGAATTGGCAAAAACTCTGACAATCTTGTTGAGCCAACGTATTGTTTGGCAATACTAAATTTGACATTATCAAGCCCATTGCGGGTTGATACCACAGAGTTAAATTTTTCATATTTGTTAAAAAATTCATTTGCATAAGGAGTAAGAGAAATAGGATTTCCTAATTCACCTCGCTGTTCTAAGTTTGAAATATATTGGCTAAGACAACTTTTTACGTCCTTCTCATGTGTTTTATCCATCCTACGGATATATAATAATGATCCTGCGGAATGTATGTAACCAGACTCGCAAGTAATTTTTCTAATATCTAACCTAAGAGAAGATGGAACGTGAACAGTGGTAGACGTATAGTAGTGGTCTATAATTAGTGCTGTTTCAAAAATGCCTGAGTATTTCTCTATTACCTGCGCAGCGATATTTTCAACATCGTCATCAGTGTAACGCCTATCTTCCATTATCAAGGACGATAAAAAATTTGTAACAAGGTCTTTAATTTGCTCGTTACTATAAAACACCGCTTTAACGGACTGATCTCCATAATCTTTAACATCATATTGAATTAAAGATTTGATTTCAGAGTAAATTATGTCAGTTACTGAGGAACTTTTATAGTGTAAAAAGAAAAACGAACCATAATGTCCGTCGTTGTCCTCATCGTTGTTTCCGTTAAAAAACCAAAGGTGTAGGAATTCATCTGAAATACGCTTAACGTCTAAATAGTATTCAATATTATCTTCGTCATAGACCTCTTCTTCAGGGGCATCTTCTCCTTCAATGTGTTCAGCCGGAAACCAATCTGCACCATTATAAATGGCCCTAGTTAGCGTTTGAAATAAGAGGCTTTTCTCTTCACCGTTTTTCATGCGCTATCCCAAACTAACATTAAAGGTTGCATAATTTCACAACTGCCGCTTAATTTCAATCTACCATTTGAGTTTATACTCCGTTAATACGTCTTCAGCGGCCATATTTTTATAAAGTGCAGTTGTCTGTAACTTATCATGCCCCATAAGCTTCATAAGCGTTGCTATTGACATGCCTTTTTGAACGCAGGTGGTTGCAAACGTGTGACGTAACACATCAGGGCTAACTGGTTTTGACACGTCTGCTTTGTGGGCAACTGCTTTGACTATCTGCTGTGCTCGGCGTGTGGAATATCCAATTTCATCGTGCAGGGCAAAAAGGCTTCTAGCATGGGACGGAATCGATTGCTGATAGGCACTACACGTCTTTTAGATTTAGAACCATAGGGCCCACCCTTCCCAAAGACGACAACTTTACCACCTTGCCAGTCGATATTGTCTCGGGTGAGCGAAGTGAACTCGCTAATACGAAGTCCAGTATCTAGTAAAGTTCGTATAAGCATCCGCTCGCGTGCGGATTCGCATGCTTTTTCTAATCGACTTACTTCGTCTCGGTTTAGACTTTCGCGTTTATATTGATATGCCATGGCTTGATTATACCAAGCTACGTTTCGTGACTTCTCCGCATTCACGAAATTCTTTCGCAATTCAGTTTTTCATGATGCCGATTTGAGTGAGTAAGCTCCGTCGGGCGCGATGCCGTGGTTTCGTATATTAGGGTGGAAGGCGAAACGAAAATCGAGCCGAACGGGTTAGAAAAAAGAAAATCAGACAACAAAAAACAACGAAGTCAAGTTTCGTTGCTTAAAGATATCTTTGAAATTTAACCCATCAAAGTGAAGAGCGCCATCAAAACACCTATGGACGAAATAGTGACGCCAGTTTGTATCATCATAGCTTTGTACATCTCTGCTTTTGTAACCAATACATCTTTCGCCTCTTGCCGAGTAATCACTGTTTTAGCAGCCGCCTCTGCTGATTCTTTAGAAACGCCCGCTTCAACCAAAGCGTGATAAAGTTCTAATGTTGCATTTGTCATATCCAGGAATTGTATCATAATTTCCGAAATACAAAATGGCACCCCGTTAGGAGTGCCAAGTTTCAATTTTCATGTCGCAACATTACAGTGAGAACGCGCGTTGTAACATCTGGGTCTGCCGCGTCTTCTGATCCGGCTGTCATGTCGGTATTATAATAATCGATTTTCCAAAAAAACTTATCTCCTTCTAATTCAAATGATCCAAAGTCATGTTCGCCGTAAGGGTCATTGTCCGTTGTGAATTCATCATAATTTGTAAGGATGCCTCGAATGGCATAAATCTTATCTATGCCAAGGTCGAGAACGCCGTGAGTAAAGACCATTCGGCCACCCAATCCCGTTTTCCGAAAAGCATCATTTAACTCTCTGATGCGATCTGATTTTTCATTGCTCATTTTCATTTCCTAGCTTCACCGATCACAACACCAATGTTGCAAGCGGGGTCAGCCAGAAAATGAATGAGGGGCTATAGTATATCAGCCGAAGCCCCTTTGGTGTTTTGCCATCGCAAATGAAAAGGGAAGTGGGCCTGTTTGTCACCTTTAGTTTTGAATAAAAACGTGTTGGCTGAAAATGACCTACTTGGCAGATCGTTGATAGCCGATTGAATGGCTTTAATTCGCGCCTGTGAGTTCGTGACCGTTAGGACTTGAAAGCCTTTCATCCCAAAACGTTTTGCGGCAAGGCCTCTCTCAAATGTGTCAGCATAGCTTAGGACTTTTCGCAGAAAGGAAGATTGGGACATATTACGGCGGGTAATGGGCATGGTGCCGCGATCAATCTCAACAAAAAAGAACCTTTCTTTAGCGCTCTCTATATTCTTGAGGCCAAATATATAATCGGGCACGATAGCGACTTCATGGCTTTTACCTTTGTGCTTGATTTTAGTCTTCCAACGAAACGGATATTGAGAGCCTTGAATTGTTTTCTCAGCGCGATTCAAAATCACCGCTTGGTCAATCAAGTCGATACTATCTGAAGCACGGCACATCCCTTCGATGCTTATCATAAACTCTGAGATACCTAATGTATGCTCAATATGCTTTTCACGCACCCGTCTGTTTTTCTCCGTCCAATATACCTTAGGCGGCATGGCGATGTTATAACGCGTTGAAAGAAGGGAAGCCCCTGTATGGCCAAGGGCATAAACTAGGGGGCGTTTCTCCGCATGAGAGAAAATAGCAAATTGCGACTTGGGGCGGTCTATATATTTATGGTCATATAAAAGCCTCAGCCGCGCGTTCATACCCCAACGGCTTTTCGTATCTGTCAGCACTTGCAAATGATCCGTCGTCAAAAAACGGTATTTGTGTAGCGCCAATATAATCTCTCTATCGCGGTCTGTGAGCCTTATGGGCGGGGCCGATTTACGTCTGAGTTTTGAGGTTACTTTGTTAGTCATATGCGTGATTGGTGAGCCAACGATTGATCTTATCCTCAACCTTAGTTCTGGGTTTGCCGAACCGTGTACGAGAGTTATTGATAACGGCCTGTTTGCTACCTGTGCGTAGCTCTAGGACGACGCCTGACACACGTTCCGGTTCTTTTGATATACCGTCTTCAATATATCGTACAAGCATATCACCCCGTGCCTGTTCGCGTAGGGTTTGTGCATTAAAGGGCTTGCTCTCAATAGAGAAGGTTTCTGCATCGCCGCCGCCTAATGTGAACATAACAAGGTTTCCGACATTACCGAGAATGGCTTTTCGGACTGTCTCAGATAATTGAGAGAGGTATTGATGCGCGATGATGAGGGAGAGGCGATATTTTCTAGCTTCACTGACAATACTGTCAAAGGCATCTGTGGTGAAGTTTTGAAACTCATCGATATAAAGATGAAAATCCACCCGATCATCCTCTGAAACACTTGCGCGTTTCATGACCTCTTGCTGGATAGCGCAGACAAGAAGGGAACCGAGCAGGTTTGTCATATCCTCACCCAAAACGCCTTTGGATAAATTCACCACAAGGATTTTTCGGTTGTCCATTATATAGGAAAGATCGAACGTATTTTTACTTTGTCCAAGAATATTACGCATAGCGGGGTTACGAGCGAACGCTCCGATTTTGTTGAGTATAGGGGAGATCACCTCGGCGCGTTGCCTCTCATTATAGGCGGCAAATTCATTTTGCCAAAACGTCAGTACGATAGGATCGTTGACATGACGCAGAACGCGTCGCCTAAACCGTTCCTCGGTCAACATTTTGGGAATAGCTAAAAGAGAAATTCCTATGTTGTCGGGATATTCCATCAAAGCAGAAATCGTATTCGAGAGTATATGTTCCATACGTGGCCCCCAGCTCTCTCGCCAGATAGACCGAAACGTAGCGATAAGGTTGGCCGTTGCTACCGCTTTCAAATGGTCAGGTACGCCTCGAAGGGGATTAAAGCCAAGAGGGAAGTCGGTATCTGAAGGATTGAAATAGACGACATCACGAATACGGAATTTGGGAATACTATCTATAACCTGCTCTGCACTATCGCCGTGTGGATCAATAAACGCAAAGCCGCGACCCGCTAAAACATCTTGGAGAATACAGTTTCCTAAAAGGGTGGACTTACCTGAACCTGTCTGACCAATCGCATACATATGACGTCGGCGATCTGGTTGGGATAGGGAAAGCCAACGATCCTGAACGGAAGATTTAAAAGTGCCGATATAGAGTTTGTTTTCATCAAAAGTCATACACGCTGGAAACAGCGCATGGTTCTAAAAGACTAATCAGTTTGCTTTGGTCTGTAGCCCCAAGATAGCACACGCTGTTTGCAACGGGTTTAAGGGCATATACTAGCATTTTTGATTGCGTCTTAATCCCTGTTTGAAAAGTCTCTGATAATTTTGACAGTAGTGTACTGTAAGCGATTCTCCTAACCCACCTGATTTGGATTACTCCAATATGCGACGCCCCGGTTTACGGGTTTTGAGAAAACAACTCTTTGGAAATTTCAATGGATCAATAGCGCCTCGGTGGGCCTAATTTAATTGCTGATTGATGGCTGCCTCCGCGAGGCCTTTGGGTGCGCGGCGTATCTTGGGACGAGCTGGGTTTTCTATTCTTGCGCCCGACTATAATGAAGTCATCATCATTAGCCATGCACTGAACATAGCAGAAAACGGCTCAAGAGTTCCGATTGGAAAGAGGGAGTAGAATACAGGATTCTGGGATGGGGTCACGCGTGGCTCAAGGTGATGTAAAAGTGGGAGCATTTTGGCCCACAAAATAAGTCATAACAACAGAGCTTTAGCGTCGAAGTGAGCCAGATGGCACGCTTCGCTTTATCTTGCTCTACACACTTTCTGATCCTTTTTTGCCCTTCTCCAACAATCTAGCTGCCATCATTGGCGACTATATTTGCTCGTTCCTTAGCGATCTTTTTCAACTGTTCGAGCGAAAGATACTTACGGCCACAGCTCTCAAAAATTGTTACCGGTTCACCTGTTTTTCTATCTTCTTCTTGAACGATTATATCTTTCACCATACCAGTCCCGTCCAAAGTTACAATCGACCTAACAGGGGGTTGATCAAAGCCGAACTCGGAGAACTCACTGGTTATTCTTTGACCCTTTGGCAAAACTGTTGAGGTAAAGCCAGTAACACCAACCTTCCAAGTTTCTAGTTTAAAATCTTGGGCTGGAACACTAATAGGGAACGGCCACAGGAAACCATATGCTTGGGTATTATTATGATAACCAGATATTATTGACTTTCCACCACCTGACTTAATTTCTCCAGTTTGTATGTCAATCCTTAGAGGTTTTATATTCTCAGTGTCTGGCAGGCAAAGTTTAGGTAGATTCCTTTGGTTACATCCTACAAGAATAATAGAGCAACACATTGCTGTATTTAAAACTGCTTTCAACATCCAGGGTATCCTCCGAAGGTGTGTCCGAAAATAGTCGTGCCGCCGAATGCGGTACATCCCATACCGTCAAGACCATGTCGTTTGAGATTGGCACGAGCAGTATTATCAATTTCCATATGGAGAGGGTTACTTGCGCCTCCCCCTATGTAATAACCTTTACCCCCGGGCCCTCTTCCATATTGATGTTCAATTTCATGAAAAAGAGTTCGTGCATAATCACTTGGATTGAAACTGTCACCATGAGCTCTTGGACTAAAATTAATAAACTGCCTGTGTGCTTTAATTGTGCCATCCCTATTGTATAGAACGCTCCCACCTTCTGTATTTGCTCTACTACTTTTGCTAGATAAAAATCTAATATGGACATTAGACAAAGCGCCATCCGATGCATGACCAACAAATTGGCTCGTCACTCGAATATTAGACGCTATTGTGTCGTTAAAGCCTGACACGCTCCTTGCTCCAGACCCTGAAAGGTCGGCTCCATTATTATTCATAATATACGAACCAAAGGCTTTCGAGAAAGAATTCTTCTGGCTTCGGGTTAAGTCATTGTCTTTGGTATTTCCATCACCATTTCCATCAACACTTACACAACTCTTAGTTCGGGAATCAGTTGAGCTGACGCAAACACTTGCCATTCCAAATGGATCAATTCGATTTACCGGGTCGTTCGAGGTGTAAGCGTATCTGTTAAAGTATGATGGATTTCCATTCATCATAAACTTCACAGGGTCTATGCTCAAGAACCGCCCAATCACAGGATCATAATACCGTGCCTGCATATAGTTCAGGCCTGTGGCGGCGTCTTTGATGTGACCTGTAAAGCCCGCTTGGTTGGTGAGGTCGGGATTGTCGTCCATGGCAATGCCAAACGGCGTGTAACGTTCGCGCTTAATCGCATCTGTGCCTCGCTTGGTCGCTACGGGTGAGCCGAGATGGTCGCTGAAGATATAAACTACATCGGATTTATTCTCGACACGCGCGACACTCATGCCGCCTAATTTGACATAGTCCGTGCGCTTCTCTGCCACCTGTTGCCCTTGGGCATTGGTATAGGGGCGTTCGTCAATATGAACGAGCTCACCGCTCCGGCTATAGATGTTGTAAATCGTTCGGCCATTCACGGTAGATTTTATCCGTTTCAGATTACCGTCATACATGTAGGTGCCATTGGCGGAGCCCACACCATTGGCCGTGCCGGAGACGGCGATAGGCTGATCACTATAGTCATAGACCATGCCGAGCGTACCAAGCGTCGTCACATTACCGCGACTGTCATAGTCCACAGTCCGTGTGCCCGTTCCGCCCGAAGCCGGAGCAAGACTGTCTAGGCTTTGATTAACCCGGTTCTTCGCCCCGTCATAATTGAGGGTAATGGTACGGGAGCCGAGATTGCGCGAGAGCATATTCCCCAAGCTATCATAGCTCGCAGTCATATTACCCCACGGGCCAGTCGAGGACGTCATTTGTCCCAAGGCATCATAGCCGAAGCTGCGGTTATTGCCGCTAACGGCACCATCCGTCATAGCCGTGACCTTGGCACGGGCGTCATAAGTGTAATTGAGATCAAGTGTCGTCTCTCCGCCCCCCAAAGCATGGAGGCGAGAAGGTAAGAGCCGCGCATTCAGCGTTTTGGTATAGTTGAACCCATTACCATAGGCAAAATCCGTCAGCGTCCCGCTTGCATGATAACTCGCATTGGAGGCGTAATTTGTGGTGTTATACTTCGCGCCCGTCGCGCGGCCCAAGCCATCCGGCAAGAAATCTGTATGGAAACCGTCCGGATTATCACGGCGTAGCAGATGACCGGCGCTATTATAAAGATAACCTATTGCATAGCTGCGCGTGTCCACCGTCAAAATCTCTGAGGTTAGGAGGTCAGCATCATTATAGCCATAAGCCCAATTCACCGCGTCAGCACCCGTCCCGCGTTCAACAGTTAAGACATTACCGTTATCATCATATGTGCGGGTGATGTCAGGCGTAGGCACATCTGTGGCATCCGCGAAGTCCGTGTGCGTAATACGGCCTAAATCATCATAGGTCATATTGACTTTAGAAACACCCGAAGGCAGCGGACAGGAACTATCTGTCGTCATCCCTTCAGCATAGGCCACCATCTGACCTGCCGCATCGTATTGGTAACGGGTCGAACCACCCTCAACACCTCGATAACCGCAGAGCCTGTGGTCGGTCGCATTGTAGAAGAACTCTTGTATCGCGGAGACGAGAACCCCTCCTTGAGATCCGCTTTGGACGACGGAGATTGTCTGGCCGTAAGTATCTTTGTTGATTGTCGTCAGGCGGAGATTATTCTCATTTATCTCTTTATAGTCTTTACTGCCTGGCCCTCCGTAACCATGACTGGTGTATTCCTTCCAAGCGCCGCTTGGGTCGGTAACTCGGAATTTATGGCCAGATTGATAGCTATGCGTTGTGGTGGCAAAGGGCGCAACAGTCTCAGCCTCGGTATAGACACGTCCCAAAGCGTCATAGGTCGTATTCATTCCCTTCGTTTCCGTTGCTGATAAGGTAGGTTGAGACTTGAATGTCATCTGACCCAAATTATTATAGGTCATATTGACGTAAGATTCCCACGTGGTCGAAAGGTCTTGCGAGTGCTCTAAGGTGGGCCTTAGCATAGCATCATAGGTAATCGTCTGCTCTGACTGACCTTTGGTGATTGTTTGAACGGCTCCCGGCGAGGAGAAATCATAGACAATATCGGTATTATCCCATGCACCATGCGGTACGACTTGTGTTAAACGGCCCATATCGTCACGGCTATAAGTTGTCGTGCGGAGCATCGGGTCTGTGGCCGCTGTTACCCAACCATTGTCATCGACCGTTTGAGCGATTGTAATTTCATCAGTAGAACCAAAGGCCTTTTTTATTATTTGCGGCGTCCCTCTATACCAAGACGTCGCCTGCGCGATAAGGCCCAAAGCGTCCGTGGCTTGAAAAGGTGTCCCGTCAGAAGCGTATGTGAAAGTAAAATACCCCGCCTGCCCATACCGAGACTGTGATGTCTTAAGCCCGTCGGCATTGTATACATGGTCAATAAGCTCTCGTCCGTTCAAAACGGTTTTCTTCGGCAGATTTAATATCCAAGCCACCGGTTTATGCTCATAGGTAAAATCAAATATGCGAGGCGCTGTGGAGACATTGCTGTAGAACTTTTTCTGGGTCGGATTGCCAAAACTATAGAACGCACTTGTTCTGTCCAAGTTATATTGAAACTCGGTTGTGAAGGTGTCCCCGTCTTGACTGAGAACACTCTTCTCGACGCGCCGCGGGTACGCGCTTAGGAAACTGAGCTGCCCCCCACTAAGACCATCCCATCCGAACCAATTCTCCATAATATTTGTGTAATTCTCCTCGCGAAGAATAGTGCCGCCGTCCACGATTTGCTTTTTGACAAGTTGGTTACCAATGACGGGCTCGGTTCCCCAGCCATGGAAATATCTCTCAATCGTTCCGTCAGGCTGAACAATATCTGTTCTATTTAATTGGTCATCATTTGGCCCCCATAAGCTATTGCTTAGTTCATAATCATACCGCCATTCCATTGTCGGAACGTTTGACCCTGTCAATTTCTTGTAAGTATTGGACATCATCCAGACAGGGGCATAATATTGTCCCGTGGGCTGATCTCCGGAGCCCAGGTATTGATTAGCGGTATTCGCTTCAGGGTTAGGGCAATATCCAGGTGCGACATTTTTAGGTTTTGGAGAAAGAGTCGTGCCTGTTACCTTATGCTTCAAAGGCATGATAGTGAACTCACCTTGCATGCCATGAGGGTGATTTACAGTCACGGTGAAAGTTTCCACCTCGCAAGAGAGCGCCGGAGGAACTTCAGCTGACATCGCTTCCATATCAAGAGTCCAAGACAGACCATCTGGTTGTGTCACGGATGTGAGGGTTGGATAAGGCCCTACAGGAGCAATACTGTTTGAGAAAGTATTGTGTAGAAAACGCGCCCAGTATGTGAGTGAGTTTGTCCCATAGGAGTAGTCCCAGTGCCGTCCGTTTGCGGTAACGCGCGAAATCATATCCGTTCCGCCCGTATAGCTAAGCGTAATTACACGGCCATCGCTCGCCTCAATTTTCGTTAAACGATTGGAACTATCATAGTCATATTCCACCGTATTACCATGAACGTCCGTGACAAGACTGGCGGCAACGATACTTGCATAACGATCAAAAGCTGAACTCGTATGACCAAGGAACCCAAGGCGTGGCGCTTCAAGTTCATAAAAGCGGTCAAAACGGTAAACAGTTCCATCCGGCGCCGTCGCTTCATAGCCCTGTCCGCCGCCCGTAATGTTGCTTAGACAATCAATTTTCCAACCACTATGCGTGAAGAAAGGAGCGCTTTCTCCTAAAGCACCTGCAGATTTTCTCATCGCCTGCTGGCCATACCCGGGAACATCCAAACTATACCCATTTGAATACTCATTAGAGTAAGTATTCCTATTCATTTGTACTGTTCCCGTACCGGTGCTGCTTGAGACCACTTTGGGGTAAGGAACAGAAATCATCTGCAACGGATTATGTGCGCTACACCGTGCGCCGAGGCGATAGTAAGACTGTGACGACGTAATTACTTTGATACGGGGAACGATTAGCTCCCAATCGCCAAACTCGGCCTTAACATTAGATTTGTAGAGCGCTCCGGTTTGAATGCGTCGACGAATAGAAACGTCTAGTGATGAGTTGCCTGGCAGAACAACATCTGTATGTTCGAAAGATAACCCGCCTGTGTGCGGCTCAATTCTATCGCCCATGAGGCCCATGCTTAAAGCACTCAACCGGCCAGTCTCATCCTGCTTTTTCTGCCAATCGATTATAGGTTCTGGCAGTTGCGTATTAACACCGCCACCAAATCCACCACCGCCGCCATCTCCTGGCCCAGGCAAACCCTGTGCCAATGCTGTAACCGAGAACATTACACTTGAAAAAACTAAAAGAGAAAATAGAATTATTTGTTGAAAAGTCCCTTCTCTGCAACACCGCGTAACAAGTCCCGAAGCGTCAAACGAACGATTTTTTTCCATAGAAGCACCTTTTTAAAACACCCCAATAAAGTGCATTCGAAAAATATATGTCAATGCAACAAACGTAGGAATCGTTTGTTTCGGCCATAGAAATCACCAAGCTCTTAGAAAGTTCAATTATCTTTTTGAAGTTGCAATAATGAGCGGTAGAGCGGGACAGCTAAAAGTAGATTTTTGATTAGCAAAAATCCCAATTTCAGCTGTTGGGTTCTCTGAAAAAATATTAAAATACACCCCTGAACCCGTTTTCAACCGCGTGTGCTATCTTGAAATTTCAGGCTAAAAGACACTGAAAAGTTTTACCGAACCGCGCGCTGCTTCCAGCATGTATGAATTTTGACGATCAAAAACTTTATCTCGGCACTTTCAAAGCTTTCGTACAAGATCGCTGGCTTTGCCTAACTTCTGCGGGGAGAACTATTGTCCCCTTCAATAGAGTTTACCAATGACCCAATCGCTCAATTGTCAGAAAAAGTAATGGCGGTTGTCATGAGCAAAATAGAATTGATAATGAGGCGAGCCTAGAATCTCGGTCATACAGCTTCAATCCCTGACGCCTTAGGAGTGCCATCCCCTCGACTGTCAATGACGGAGAAAAGCTCTACCAGATGGCGGTGTCAGGGCTAAGGTCTACAATTGGAATCTTCCTACATTTCTCCGGCGGTATAAATCGTTCAATGCTCTTGATTGTCATATGCTAAAATTAGGTCTCCTTAAATTTCAACCTCATGGGAGATTTCAACATGACACAATGGGTAAACTTTAAAACGGTGCGAGAGCATTTATCGTTTCGTGATGTGCTTGCGCATTATGGAATAGAGGAAAAGGGAAGCGGTGATCAAATCAAGATCGTCTGTCCTTTTCACAATGATCATAAACCGTCTTGCGGTGTGAACCACGAGAAACAACTTTATAACTGTTTCGTTTGTGACGCAGGTGGTAACGCGCTTGATTTCGTCACAAACATGGAAGGGCTTGACCCGAACAAAACGGGTGAGCTTCGCAAGGCCGCATTGTTTGCGGCCAATACTTTCGGGATTGAAGCGGCTTTACAGAAGCCCTCTAACGGACGTGCTACAGCCAAAAGCAAAACGGCTAGATCTGACAAGCCTGTAAAGGCGAAGGCAAAGCCCGTTAAGTCTGAAACGCCAGATAAGGCGTCGAAAGACAAACCGGATAAGCCAAGCAATCAACCGCTTACTTTTACGTTGGACGTAAATCACAAACACCCTTTTATTGAAGCGAGAGGCTATAAACCTAAACTGATCAAAAAGTTTGGCATTGGGTTTTCTAATAGGGGAAGCATGAAAGGGCGTATTGCCTTTCCAATCCATAATACAGATGGGGAAGTCATTGCTTATTCTGGTCGTTGGGCCAGTGATGAGTTGCCAGAAGATACGCCGCGCTATCTCTTGCCCAAAGGGTTTGAGAAAAGCAAAGTGCTTTACAACCTTCACCGCTTTATTAAGAAACAGACGAAAAACCCTGCTCTTGATACGGCTGTGATTGTGGAAGGATTCTGGTCAGTCCTGCGTCTGCACACTGAAAACATTCCATCTGTCTCGACATTCGGAGATAGTATTTCAGAAGCACAGGCCGAACTGCTCGTTCAACACGGTATTAAAAACGTTATCCTCATCTTTGATGGGGATGAAGGGGGTCGTCTCGGCACCCAAACGTCTTTGCCAATTTTGGCAAAGCATGTGTTCGTTAAAACCGTCACTCTTGAGGATGGCATAAAGCCGGACACAATGAGCGAAGACATTATAGCCACGCTCCCGCGTTTCTAAACATGATGGGGGAGTGTGGAAGGAAGCCCTGCGTATTACGCGGGGCTTTTTATAACCGTTGAAATTGTCCTCGGCGCGTTAGAGCCGCGAACTTTTTCCCCACGGTTGTCGTAACGCGCGGTTAGCAAGGCGACTTTTTAGGTTTATCTGGTGGCGTTGCCAGTACATATTAAATGGACAGGAAAAAGCTAAAAAGTCGCGTTGTAAAACGCAAGACAACCGTGGGGAAGAGCGGCAGCGTGGTAAAGGCGATTAGCCAATCCGTTAC
>CAZMEN010000019.1:0-41240 GCA_964565335.1 uncultured Algimonas sp.
AGGATTTCACTGTGCCGATGCGCGTGCCGCCCGCCTCTGTGATACCCAGATGGAGCGGGGCGTCTGTGGCGTCCGCCAATTGGTGATAGGCCGCAACAGTGAGGAAAATATCGCTGGCTTTGACCGAGATTTTATAATCATGGAAACCCTCATCATCGAGCATGCGCGCATGCATGAGCGCGCTCTCGACCATGGCGTCGGGGCAAGGCTCTCCGTATTTTTCGAGGAGGTCACGTTCGAGGCTGCCGCCATTCACGCCGATACGGATAGAGCAGCCATTGGCGCGCGCGGCCGCGACGACTTCTTTCACCCGCGCCTGTCCGCCAATATTGCCGGGATTAATACGCAGGCAGGCCGCGCCGTTATCCGCCGCCTCTATGCCGCGTTTATAATGGAAATGAATGTCCGCCACGAGGGGGACTTCGACTTGATCGACAATCGCGCGCAAGGCGGCGCTGCTGTCGGGATCAGGTACAGAGACGCGGACGATATCGGCCCCTGCCTCTTGGAGGGCGAGGGTTTGCGCGACGGTGGCCTCGACGTCATGGGTAATCGTGTTAGTCATGGACTGCACCGCAATGGGCGCATCGCCGCCGACCTCAACCTTGCCGACGTGGATTTTGCGGCATTTGCGGCGCTCTATCGTGCGCCAAGGGCGGATGGAATTAATGTCAGTGGGTTGGGCGCTCATGGGACGTTATGTGCCACGGGAGCGCGGCCAAATAAAGACGAAAAGACGGCTATTGGAGTGCTTTGTGAAGCGCGTATTGGCGCGGGAGCGGCCTAGCGCGGAAAGGGGACGTTTTTGAGCGGCTGCCCTGCTTCGCCGAGCGCGCCGAGATTATCTTCGCCGATAAACACATCCACGGCGCCCGCATCACGGACGCTGAATTTCAAATCAGAGCCGCGCAGCGCGCTATAGGTTTCGCCCGTGACGAAAATACGGCTGATGACGGTTTTGCCGCGGCCGTCTTTAATCTGTACCCAACTCGGCGCATTGGCGCGTAAGGTCACCAGATTAGGGTCTATCGTTTTTTCTGCCTTTGCCGCGCCGCTGTCGGTCAAGCTCTCGACAACAGGGGCGTTGAACGCTGTCGGGCTCGCCGCTTGGATGGAGTTGGCACTGCCATACCACACGCCGAGCATGACGGCGAAACCCACCACGCCGAGCGCCGGCACAAATGCCCGGGGTAACTTGATGGAATGTGTCGGAACGAAACGCGGGCCGCTGCGCACGCGAATATCTTCGGGCGCTTCGATGTCAGCCTTATAGCGCTTCACCACATTATCGGCGTCGAGGCCGAGGAATTTGGCATAGGTACGGACATAGCCGAGCGCGTAGCCAAGCGTCGGCAGAGCCTCTGAATTTAGCTGTTCTATGGCGCGGATATAGCCCACACGCAGATGCGTCGCCTCGCTGACCTCTTGCGGGGTCAAATCGAGCGCCTCTCTGGCTTCTCGCAGAACAGTCCCAATATGACCTGCCCCGATCGCGCCGAATTTGTGATCCAAATTTTGCATCGCAATTCTACCTTAGATAACTCAGGTGTAAAATTACTTAACGAATTTCAAGGGATTAGCAATATATTTCATAATTCAGGCGAGAGGAAAGACAGCTCTACACCTGATGTTTTAGATGCGATTTATAAAGTCTCATTCTGAGGTTGCAGGCCCCGCTCGCAGGTGCAGGATTACGGGGCGGCGCTGAGGGCCTATTTCGCAAATGTGTTCACGGCAGGACGGTATTTGCCCCGCGCCCCAAACCTTACCAATCCGTCGCATGACATTGCTCTCGCTTCGTCCTATATAGACGCCATGAAACGCACACGCCTTTTGAACTCGCCCTATACGGCCCCGCTCTTTGCGCTTCTCCTGTCGGGAGGTCTGTTAATCGGCGCCTGGATTGCGCAATACGGCTTTGGCTATTACCCTTGCACGATGTGTTACTGGCAGCGCCATGTTCACAAAGCCGTTGTGGCTGTCGCCGCCTTGGCGCTCCTTACGACCTTTTTAGGATTGCCGCTGCGCAAGGCGCTCGTCCTGATGCTCGTCTTGTTATTCATCGGCAGTGCAGGGCTGGCTTTTTATCATGCGGGCGTTGAGTTTAAATGGTGGGCTGGCCCGCAGACTTGCTCTGCCCCGCTCAGCGGCGAAATGACAAATTTCTCAGGCGAGAATTTATTTGACCAGCTCGACCAAAAAATCAAACCGCCCTCTTGTTCCGAAGCCGTCTGGTTCTTCCTTGGCCTCTCTATGGCGATGTGGAACGGCCTGCTCTCGCTCTTCGGGGCCGTCGGTACCGCCCTCTTTATGAAAAAGGCTCAATAATGCCCCGCAGCGCCTCTACACGAAAACGGACTAACCCCCGCATTGCAGAAATGCTGCGCGTTGACCATGCGGGCGAATATGGCGCGGTGGCGATTTATAAGGGCCAAAAGGCCGTGTTCGGCGCGAACCCAAAAACGCGCCATATGGCCGACCAATTACAAGAGATGCAGGACGAAGAACAAAAACATCTCGACGCTTTTGATAAGCTCCTGATTGAACGCAATGTCCGTCCCACAGCCATGACGCCGATTTGGAATGTAGCAGGCTATGGCCTCGGCGTCGTCACCGCGCTGATGGGGGAAAAGGCGGCGCATGCCTGCACCGAAGCCGTGGAAACCGTCATCGAGCAGCATTACGATGCCCAATCCAAAGAGATTGCCCAAGATGAGCCTGAACTGGCCGCCACGTTTCGAGAGTTCCGAGAAGACGAATTACACCACCGCGATATCGCCCTCGAGGGCGGTGCCAAAGATGCGCCCGCTTACGGCCTGTTATCCCGCGTCATTCGGGCGGGATGCCATGCGGCCATTAAAATCACTGAAAAGGTTTGAAACCGTTTGTGACGGTTTCTGACGAGTTGTTAATGACGTAGAGGCCTTCTGTTAAGGTGACCGCTCTATAAGCAAGGAAAGCTTTGGCCGTAAATGGAGACATTGACAGGCCAAATTCACACAATTACACTGAGGCTGTTATGTTCAAATCTCCCCCAATCCTTGCATTATGTGCGTTCTCTCTTTTGGGCCTTTCCGCCTGCGCCACAGGTGGGGCAGCGCATCAACCCATTATTGATGGCCCAAAAGACGCGGTTTACCATCAAGACCTTTCGGACTGTCGATCCTTTGCCGAAGAGCGCGGCTATGATAATTCAGATGTGCGCACACAGGCCTTAATCGGCGCAGGGATAGGCGGCGTACTTGGCCTATTAGATGCCCAAAGTGCCGATGAAGGGGATTTCTTTACCGGCGCGATTATTGGCGGGTTGTTTGGCGGAGGATCTGAAGCTTTGGAAACACGCGGCCAAAGACGCGAAATTCTGCTAAACTGTATGGCCGGACGCGGACACCGCGTATTAGGCTAGACACCCTCAAACATTAAAAAACAAATCAACCCGCCTTCTGGCGGGTTTTTTAATACAGACTATACCGTTTCAGCCTGCGTTATGGTCTAAGCTCTATATACGCCAAAAAATCGCCAAATGGTGACAAGAGAATGTTCATCTGTCACAGTCGCTCTATTAAACCGATTTGACACTGATTTGGAGCCTCTATGAAAACCCGTGCCGCTGTTGCTTTTGAAGCCGGAAAGCCTCTCGAAATTGTTGAACTGGATTTAGAAGGCCCGCAAGCGGGTGAGGTTTTAGTCGAAATCAAAGCCACGGGCGTGTGCCATACGGATGCCATCACGCTCTCGGGCGATGACCCCGAAGGCGCGTTTCCCGCCGTGCTGGGCCATGAAGGCGCAGGGATTGTGCGCGAAGTGGGCGCGGGCGTGACGTCGCTTAAACCCGGCGATCATGTGATCCCGCTTTACACCGCTGAATGCCGCACTTGCGAATATTGCCTGAACCCGAAAACCAATCTCTGCCAGAAAGTGCGCGCCACCCAAGGTAAAGGCGTGATGCCAAACGGCACATCGCGCTTTTCCTATAAGGGCGAAAAAATCCTACATTATATGGGCACGTCGACCTTTTCCAATTTCACCGTCCTGCCTGAAATCAGCCTCGCCAAAGTGCGGTCTGACGCGCCCTTTGATAAAATTTGCTATATTGGCTGCGGCGTGACGACGGGGATTGGCGCGGTGATGTTTACGGCCAAGGTCGAGCCAAATTCTACGGCTGTTGTCTTTGGCCTTGGCGGGATTGGCCTGAATGTTATTCAAGGGCTTCGCCTGATTGGCGCGCGGCAGATTGTGGGCGTAGATATTAATCCGGCACGCGAAAAAATTGCCCGCCAATTCGGCATGACGGATTTCGTCAATCCGAAGGACCATACAGATTTGGTCGCGCATCTGGTCGAGCTGACAGGCGGCGGGGCCGATTACTCTTTTGAATGTATCGGCAATGTCAAAGTCATGCGCGACGCATTGGAATGCGCCCACAAGGGTTGGGGCGAAAGCATCATCATAGGCGTAGCCCCCGCAGGCGCCGAAATTCAAACGCGGCCTTTCCAACTCGTCACGGGGCGAAGCTGGCGCGGCTCCGCTTTTGGCGGCGCGAGGGGTCGCACGGACGTCCCCAAAATCGTCGATATGTATATGGACGGGCGTATTGATATTGACAGCCTGATAACCCACAAAATGCCGCTTGAGGATATTAATAAAGCGTTTGATTTAATGCATGAAGGGAAGAGCATTCGGAGCGTTGTGGAGTTTTAAACCTTGATTTCTGTTGCAATAAACAAATCTGATTTTTTCGAAAAACTAGGCACTCAAGGAGAGACCGTTGGCCCGAAGTCAGGCCCAAATCGCAGAACCAAGCAAGATGAAGAAGCGTGGTTATTACGTAGATTGTTCTCCAACCTTGTTGAGAAAAATCAAATTAATTGGCCGCTCACTATAAAGCAATCCGATAAACCTGATGCCATTATTAGCGAAGGTCATACTGAATATGGTTTAGAAATAACTTCCGCCATTTCTCAGAATGATGCGAGAGAAATTGTCGAAGCAGAAAAGGCTGATATAGGCGTATACAGCATCGGCACTTTTGGGGGAAGTAGTGCGACAAGTAGTGAGGCCGCCTCTTTCGAATTTATCCAAAATATTCAAGCTGCACTCAACAAAAAAGCATCTAAACCATATGTCAAGCAACGACCAACAGACTTACTCATTTATGTGAGAGGGAATAATTCGTTTTGGTTAGATAGCGATTGGGGTGCAGATGACGACTGTAACGAACATCAAAATGCCGTTTGCAATTATTCCTACAAAAAGATGGAGCATTTCCGGCGAGTATTTCTTTATTGGAATAGTGGGAAATTATTTTCGATTGGCTCTAACACTTGAATGCAGCCACTAAAAAGAATTAAGTACCCTTGAGAGGGAAAACACATGTTCACACATATTATGGTCGGGGCGAATGACCCTGCGGCGTCTATTAAATTTTATGATGAAGCGCTTGGGGCGCTGGGCATTAAAGGCCACAATATGGGCGACAAAGCCTTTTACTCTCATAATGGCGGCGCGTTTGGTGTTGGGAAACCCGTCGACGGAAACAGTGCGACGTTCGCTAATGGCGGCACCATCGGGTTCAAAGCAGAGAGCAAAGAACAAGTTGATGCCTTTCACGCGGCAGGCTGTGCCAATGGCGGGACGTGTGAGGGCAAACCTGGCAAGCGCGAAGGTGCGCCCGGCGATAATTACGGCGCATATTTGCGCGACCCCGTCGGCAATAAGGTTTGTGCCTTTTATACAGCGCCGCAAAGCTAGAAGCTAAGCCTATGGCCAATTACGCTGTTTTAATCGGATGCCCTTCCAAAGATGCCACCCAAGATGATTGGGGTCAGTTTTGGAATTATAAAGGCTCGGACAATAAAGGTTGGGGACCTCTCTGGCGCTCAAAATACTGCGTCGCGGGGTTCTGGCTGGCGTGCTTTTCACTTAAAGATAAAGTGCGAATTAATAGAGCTGACGCAGATGATTATCCTCCCATGTTTACGGCCTATTTCGTTGAGAGTGAAATTGCGGTTAAGCGTTTATTAGAAAGAAAAGACTTAATCTTATCCTCTGTTCCAAAGGCACTTTTTGAGAGTTACGGAATACTTTATGACAATTGGATTGAAACTATAAGGCAAGAATTTCCTAAAGGTATTTTATTGGATTGTGATGATCTGTTTAACATGACGGGGCATGAAGAAGGTTCATTAGGGCTAGAACAACATCTCGACCATTTAATTAAGTCTGAAAAAAATAAAACACCTCTCGATTTGACTCATCTGGGGCTCACTGGTTTACTTACTTTAGGAGATATATCTCCCTATGAAGCTGTTCATAATTCACCCAATGATATGGCTTTAGCTTGGCGTTATACAACAACGGGGTATCCTGAAGACGGCATTCCAAAATGGCTCCTCGAATTAACGCCTGAGGAAATTTCCTTCGCCAAGCATGCGTTTTCAAATGTGCAAGAAGATAAATTAATGACGCCTATTATAGCCCCTGAACAGCAAAAGCCTTGGTGGAGATTTTGGTAATGCCCCTCACTCATAAGTCAAAATGGCACTCCTTTGGCGGTACTCTGTCTGTCCACGAACATGAGAGCGCCGTCACGCAAACGCCGATGACCTTTGCAGTTTATACGCCGCCCACAACGGACGCCCATAATGGCCCCTTCCCTGTTCTGTGGTATTTATCGGGCCTCACCTGCACATGGGCGAATGTGATGGAGAAGGCGGGATTACAGGGCTGGGCAGCTGAGCTGGGCCTGATGATTATTGCGCCGGATACTTCCCCTCGCGGCGATATTGTCGCCAATGTAGAGTCGTATGATTTGGGCCAAGGCGCAGGGTTTTACCTCTCTGCAACACAAGAGCCTTGGGCGGAGCATTATCAAATGGACCGCTATATTACTGAGGACCTCACGCCTATCATTGCCGATAATTTTAACGCTGATATGTCTCGCCAAGGCATTACGGGCCATTCTATGGGCGGGCACGGCGCGATAACGCTGCACCTCAAAAACCAAGATCAATTTAAATCCTGCTCGGCTTTTGCGCCGATAACCTCGCCCTCTCAAGTGCCATGGGGCGAGAAGGCGTTTAAAGCTTATCTCGGGGATAATAAGGCCGATTGGGCGGCCTATGACGCGGCCGCATTGATTAAGGCGGGCCATAAGTCACAAGCTCACATCCTTATTGATACGGGCACAGCCGATAATTTTCGAGCAGAACAATTAAAGCCGGAAATATTCAAAGACGCCTGTAAATCAACGGGGCAAAGGCTCACTTCCCGATTGCAAGAGGGGTATGATCACAGCTATTATTTCGTTGCCAGTTTTGCCGAAGAGCATTTGCGCTGGCACGCCGAGATTTTGAAAAAAACCGCATGAAATATCGAAGCCTCTTCGCCCTTTTTCTGTGGCTGATACCGGCTCACGCAAGTGCGAGCGAAAGCGCAGCCGCCGCTGAGCCGCGCAGCGATTGCTTGTCCGAAAACATTCTCTTGAACGAAGACTTCGAAAATAAAAAATCGAAAGCCGCAAGAATTATCAGAAAAGAAAAAAACTTAAACGTCACAAATGGAATGATGTCCATTCTCTATGTCGGGAATGAAAAGGGCAGCGAGCGAATGCGGGCTCATATACCGCTTCCCAGAGCCGTGCAGCAGGCCACGCTTAATTTCGATGTTTACTTCCCGGTTGATTTTGATTTTGTTTTAGGCGGAAAGCTGTTCGGCTTTGCTCCTGACAAACCTATTTGGGGCGGACAAGAGACAACCCTTGAGGGCTGGTCCAGCCGTATCATGTGGCGCGAAGGCGGACGCGCTGTCACTTATAATTACCATCAAAACCGCCCCGGAAAATATGGCGAGGATAGCAAACCCGTTGGAGAGCCAAGCCTCATTCCGCGCGGCGAATGGGTGACGATGTCTCTCTATCTGGATGCAGGTACAGGGCACAAGGACGGCCGCTCTGAGGTGTGGGTCAATGGCCGCAAAGCCAGCGAACTGACGGACCTCTCTTTTTATGACAAAAGCAAAAGCGCGCCGATTACGACATTGGCTCTGCAAACTTTCTTCGGCGGAAGCAGCCCGAAATGGGCGCCAAAGACCGCAGATGGCCGTTACCGCAACCTCCCCGCCTTGGTCGATAATATGAGCGTGATTGAAGGACGCTGTGTTTTGGGTGGTGAATAAGACCAATAAGATCTCAATAAAAAGGGAGCAGAAGCTCCCTTTGTTTTTTAAATTCCGAAACCGACTAGAGGTTTCGGCGGTTTATTAAAATCGACTCACTAAAACCACTCGCAGGAGTCGATTTCGGTTATTCGCCGTCCTTCAGCTTCTGCATCAAATAGACGTGCTGTAGCGCGAGGCGTTTGGCTGTCTCTTTTAGGTTTGCCGCCGCAGAATGACCGCCATCTATATTCTCATAATAGAGGAAGTCGTGACCCTGGTCTTCCATCCGCTTGGCCGCTTTACGGGCGTGGGCGGGATGGACGCGGTCATCTTTGGTGGACGTGATAAAGAATACTTCGGGATAATCGCCTTCGGGACGAATATTATGGTAAGGTGAGATAGAGCGCAGGAATTTTCCTTCAACCGGATCTTCGGGATTACCATATTCCCCCATCCAAGACGCGCCTGCCAAAAGAGTATGATACCGCATCATATCAAGGAGCGGCACGGCCACAATCGCCGCGTTAAACAGATCAGGACGCTGTGTGTACATCACGCCCGTCAATAGACCGCCATTCGAGCCGCCTTCGACGCCCAAATGGGCCGGCGATGTAATGCCTTTATCAATCAGGCTTTCGGCCACTGAGATAAAATCGTCATAGATACGTTGACGATTAGTCTTAAGACCCGCCTGATGCCATTTCGGGCCATATTCTCCGCCGCCGCGAATATTGGCGAGCACATAAACGCCGCCGCGCTCCAGCCACAGACGGCCGCGCGTTGCGCTATAGCTTGGGTTTAACGAAATTTCGAAACCCCCATACCCATAAAGCAAGGTCGGGTTCGTACCGTCCATCTTGGTATCTTTCGCGCGAACAACAAAGTAAGGCACTTTCGTGCCGTCGTCGGAGGTCGCGAAGAATTGCTCGGACACCATATTGGACGCGTCAAACCAAGACGGCAGAGATTTGGCTGCGGCCTTTTCCATTGTCTCCGTATTAAAAGTCCAGAGCGTGTCAGGGGTGAGGAAGCTTTCCGTGCTGACAAACGCCACGTCTTCTTTGTCATTCGTTGCGCCGATATTGACGGAGCCATTGGCGGGGAAGTCCAGCGCTTCGCGCGTCCATTTTTCACCGTCCCAATCAAAGGCATAAGCCGAGCCCGCAACATCGCGCGAGATGCTCATCAAGACTTTGGATTTGGTCACGCCATAGCCGTTCATGGAAGATTTTTCGTCCGGACTAAAGACGAGGTTCACGTCTTTAATAGCGCCGTCATCCATAAAATCATCAATCGCGAAGCTCACCAGATCACCGGATTTATAACCGCGCCAATCTTCATTTAATGACAGCAAAACCTGTCCTTTAAATTCAGACCCGATATTGGCTTTTGCAGGTACGGGGAATTTTACTAACGCGCCTGGTTTGCCGTCTTTCATAGGCGCCCAGAAGGTTTCAGACTCATAAAAAGTCTTGGAACGCGACACGACGATTTCGCGGCGGCCATCGGAGAGTTCGAACACACCCGGCCAGTAACCGACATCGGCCTGTTCACCGCGGCCCAGCTCAACCGCTTCGGTTAATGGCGTGCCGCGTTTCCACAATTTTGCAATCATCGGATAACCGGAATCCGTCATCGTGCCTTCGCCGAAATCGACGCCAATCACCATATGGTCTTTGTCGAGCCAAGAGACCGTGCCTTTGGATTCTTCGGTGATAAACCCGCCTTCAACAAATTCGCCCGTGTCGGCATTAAATTCCCGGCGCACAACGGCGTCTTTCCCGCCATCGGATAGATTGACCATGCACATGGCATAATCAGGCTCCAGGCACGTATTGCCCTTATAAACCCAGTTTTTGTCTTCATCCTTAGCCAGCTTATCGAAATCCAAGACGGTTTCCCATTCTGTGTTGTCGCCAAGATAGCTGCCTAATGTGGATTTGCGCCAAATGCCGCGCACATGGGTCGCGTCTTGCCAGAAATTATGCACTTCCCCGCCGCGATAGGATACGTAAGGAATCTTATCTTTGGAGTTTAAAATCTCTAAGGCTTGGGCCTGCATATCGTCAAAACGCGGATCAGCCATGAGGCGGTCGAGTGTGGCTTTGTTCCAGTCTTTAACTTCGCCCAAGGCCTTCTCGCCCAGAACCTCTTCGAGATAGAGGTGATCGTCATCCGTTTGACCGGCGGTTTCATATTTCACCATAGTATAGGCTTTATCCTTCATTTTATCAGTGACATTGGCGACGGTTTCGCCGGCTTTGTCTTGTGCTTTTTCTTTGGCTTTATCGAGGCCCTCACCGCCGCAAGCGGATAGTAAGAAGGCCGCGCCTGCGAGCAGGCTCATTTTGAATGTTGTGAATTTCATAATCGTCTCTCCTTTAGTCTGGCGACAACAAAGCCGAGTTTGCACCGCGTGGCAAGGGGGCCTATATGCGCAGTATGAAATTTTTGATTATGAACGGTGCGGGTAATCGCTTTGCGGTTTTTGATGCACGCGCAGACCCTGACTTCGCGCTAAGCGATGCGCAGACTGTCTCTATCTGCGTGCCCGGCAGCCCGACTATGGGCCCGAAAGGCGCTGACCAGCTTATTATTATGCGGCTTCCGCGTTCGGAAGAGGCCGATATCTTCATGGAAATCCGCAATCAAAAAGGCTTTGAAGTTGATGCTTGCGGCAATGCCACGCGCTGTATTGCGTGGCTGTTTATGCGCGATGCCGAGACGGATAAATGCGTGGTCCAAACGAATGACGGACTGCTCCATTGCCGACTGGTCGATACGTATCAAGTCGCCGTTGATATGGGCGCGCCGAAATTGGAATGGGATCAGATCCCGCTCGAAGAACCCATGCACACCCATCATATCGATGTGAAACTTGGCCCGATTGATAATCCTGTCTTGCACAATCCCGGCGCAGTCAGCATGGGCAATCCGCATTGTGTATTTTTTGTCGAGGACTTTACCACAGCCAAACCCGAACAGGTCGGCCCGATGATTGAATTCCACCCCCTCTTCCCCCAGCAAGCCAATGTTGGTTTTGCGCGTGTTGAGAGCAAAGATAAAATCCGCCTGAAAGTCTGGGAACGCGGCGTGGGTATGACTCTCGCTTGCGGCACAGGCGCTTGCGCCGCTGTGGTCGCCGCGCACCGACAGAAACGCACTAACCGTAAAGTTGAGGTCGTTGTGGATGGCGGCGTCTTAAATATCGAATGGCGCGAAAGCGATGATCACGTTATCATGACAGGCCCAATAGAGTTGGAAAAAGAAGGCGTGGTTTAAGACTTCGTACTTTAGTCAGCTGCATTCACTGCGTAATAATCATCGCATTTTTTCAGCAGAGCATTTGCCTCTGCTCTCCCCTCAGCTGTGCTATAGGATTTCGAGACCTTCTCTGACGTCAGGCGGGCCCTTGCGATAAAAGATGTCTCATTGAAATTCGGATAATCCGTTGTTTTGCGATGCGGTAAAACAAACTTATCTTCTTATTTTGTAGGGCCTTTTCAGGCGTTCCTTCTTCGACACTTAATATAGAGTATAATCCAAAACACTCCGTTGAGAATGAAACTTTGACGGGGGATATGATGGTCAGGCCTTCAACGCCTAATTTCGGAGCTTGGCTCGGTCTGGACAGTACACATCAGCCATTCAAGCTATTGTGATTAAGGGCAGAGTTTGCCACACTTGCTTACACGCAAAATTAGTAAGAGACATTATGCCCATTCGAAAAACCCGCCAGACATCGACGAAAGCTCTTCTCTTTACCGCGCTTTGTAGCCTCAGTTTATTAACAGCCTGCCAAGCGGGGAGCGGGGATAATACTGAAACTCAGCAAACGCATCAGGCCAAAAACGAACCCCCTGAAAGTAAAGCAAGCGAAACGGCGACGCCAAACGCACAAGAAACCATTCAGATGCTTTCAAAAGACGTTGCTGTTCAAGCCGCCTTTGCCGATCTTGAAGCAATGAACGCTAAAAATGTGGAACGGCTCATCGCGATCACCGAAATCCCTGCGCCGCCTTTTGGCGAGTCTGTGCGTGCCCAAGATTACATCAAGCGAATCAAGGCCTTAGGATTAGACTATGTCTCCATAGATGAGGTGGGAAATGTGATAGCGCGCCGGCCGGGGCAGTCCGGTGATCGCGTTATTGCGGTCGGCGCACACCTAGATACGGTTTTCCCAATTGAAACAGACGTCAAAGTCCGGCGGGAGGGGGATAAGTATTATGCCCCCGGTATCGGGGATAATTCGCAGGGGCTTGTTTTAATGCTCGCCCTGATCGAAGTGATGGAGGCTCATAATCTGCAAACAGAGGCGGATATTGTTTTCATTGGTACAGTGGGCGAGGAAGGCCTCGGAAATCTCAGCGGGATGCGTCACCTTTTCCGTGAAGACGGGCCGAAGATTGATGCCTTCATTGCGATTGATGGCGGAAATAGTAACCGCATTGTCCAAAGAGCCGTTGGGTCTCATCGCTATCGTGTTGAATTTAACGGCCCTGGCGGACACTCTTATGGCAGTTTTGGCCGCGCGCACCCGCATCAAGCCCTAGCCGAAGCTATCACGCTGTTCACTGAAAGCGCTACGCCCATTACGGAAACCGGCACAAAATCAACCTTCTCGGTTGGGCGCATTGGCGGCGGGACCTCTATTAATTCTATTCCTTTTAAAAGCTGGATGGAAGTCGACATGCGTTCTACCGAACAAAGCAAAATCGAAGCGTTGGACGCGGCTTTCCAACAAGCTGTGCAAACGGCGCTCACTAATGAGAATGCCCGAAGAAAACAAAATGAGGCTGTAACCGTAGACATTAAATCCGTTGGAAAACGCCCGGCCGGGATGACGCCGATACACAACTCGCTCGTGCAACATGCAATCGCAGCCAATATGTTCATTGGGCTCGAGTCGGAATTAGCGGCCTCTTCGACAGATTCCAATATCCCGATGTTTTTAGGCGTCCCTGCGGTGACCCTTAGCCGCGGCGGCATTTCCCGCAATGCTCATGCACCGAATGAGTCATGGGAAAATAAGGACCCTCACATTGCTGCGCAGATCGCTTTATTAACGCTCTTGGCCGAAGCGGGGCGATAATACTTATTCAGGCAGGCGTGTGTCTCTCTGAAAAATCTCATCAATCTAGCGAAACCACAAAACGTAGTGTAGATGGAACTATCAAAATAAGGGGCGTGTTATGGGATGGATTAAAAAGAGCCTATTGGGTTTAGGCGGAGCAGTCGTGCTTCTTGGGGTCGGCGGATATGTCTGGTTCTGGGGCAAGCCTGTCGGCGTCAACAATTATGTGAATAAGGCGACCTTGCAACTCGCCATGGATAGCCCCGAAATCATGACCTATATCGGGATGATTGATAACACACCGCTCGATTTTCACAGCGGGAAACTTGCCAGCTACACCAAAGAGCAGGAGCAAGTGTCTCTTGAGAAAACGAAAAAAGCGCGGGCCAATTTAGACAAATACGGCCCTGATGGTCTTGAAGGCCAAGAGCTTTTATCTTGGAAAATTACGGCGTGGTTTTTGGACGACCTTATACGCCAAGGTGAGTTTGAATATTCCGGTTATCCGATTAATCAAATCTCTGGCCCTACTGTGGACCTCCCGCAATTCCTGACCGACACACACTCCATCAAGAATGAAAAAAGCGTCAAACGCTATCTGGCCCGAGTCGAAGAATTTGGACGTGTCCTACGCGAAATGAAAATACGCGTCGAAGAGTACCGCGACAACGGCGTCGTTGCGCCTGACTTTATTATAGAGAAAGCCTTGGTCGGCATGAACAGCTTCATCGAAGGCGGGGCTGACGCGAACCCGCTTGTCACCACCCTGCCCCGCCGCTTGGACACGGTAGAAGGGTTAAGCCAATCCGCCAAAGACGATTATGTTGCGCAGGCCAAGACATTGGTCGAGACGCAAATCATTCCGGGCTATGAAGCCTTAATCAGCCTGCATGAAGCGCTTTTAAAAACGGCAACACATGATGCCGGGATTTGGCGCATTCCGAATGGTAATAAAATTTACGCCGCTGCGCTGAAATCTAATACCACAACTGACTTCACCGCTGATGAAATCCATCAAACGGGCTTGTCAGAAGTCGCCCGCATCGAAGGCGAAATGGACGCCATATTAATTGCGCAAGGTTTAACTGAAGGCACCCTCACCGAGCGGGTTCAGGGCCTCATGACAGATCCTCAATATATCTTCGCCAATACGGACGCAGGGCGCGCGGAAATGCTCGCCTATTTGGTCGAATTAAATGAAGACGTTTTGACGAAAGCCGGAGACTATTTCGTGACCCTCCCGCCGCAACCGCTCGAAATTGTGCGCGTACCCGAATATTCACAAGACAGCGCGCCGGGGGGATATTATAGCGGCCCCGCTTTGGACGGTTCCCGCCCAGGCCGGTTTTATATCAATTTAAAAGACACGGCGGATAATCCGAAATGGACGCTCCCCACGCTACTCTATCACGAAGCCGCGCCCGGACATCACTTTCAGATCTCGCGCGGAATGATGGTCGAGGATGTACCAATTATTCGTCAAATGGGACCGTTTAGTGCCTTCGCCGAAGGATGGGCGCTCTACTCTGAACGCCTCGCGGCCGAAGATATGGGTATGTATCAAGATGACCCTTTGGGCGATTTAGGCCGCCTACAAGCGGAGATGTTTCGCGCTGTTCGCCTTGTCGTGGATACAGGGCTTCACGATAAAAGATGGTCTCGGGAAAAAGCCATTGATTATATGATGGATAAAACCGGCAATACCGAAGCGGAAGTCACGCGCGAAATTGAGCGCTATGTCGTCTGGCCGGGACAAGCCACGGCCTATAAGACTGGGCAACTCGCCATGCTGGATATGCGCGCCCGCGCGGAAGCCGCCTTGGGGGATAAATTTAATCTTCGCCAATTTAATGAACTCCTATTGAAAAATGGCGCTATGCCGCTGCGCATATTAGACGACGTTGTTGATGATTGGATTGAGAGTCAATAAGGGCGATTATTAGCCGCTTCTCAATTAATTCTACGGAAGGTTGAATATTTAAATCTCCCTTCCAAAACCGCCCGAATAACTTTACGGCGGTTTCATGTCTGATTTATTTCGTAAAGAGGCTTTAGAAAATCGATCCCGCGCTCTTTATGGCGAAGTGGTATTAAAAGGCCCTTTAGGGTCTTGGGTCTTGACGGGCTTGGTCTTAATCGTTGCCGCAATTGCGCTCTTCATTCTCTTTGGATTGAGCGTAGAAACGGAAGGCGGTCCTGTTTCGCTTTTCCAATGGCTTCGCGCGAAAGTGTGAGGCGAAAGATATGAGCTTGTTTTCTCGCAAATCCCTCCCCGTCATTCTGCAAACAGAAATGACGGAATGCGGTTTGGCCTGTATGGCGATGATCGGGCGCTATCACGGACATGATATTGATCTCAATGTCTTACGCCGTCGCCACCTGATTTCCATGAGCGGAAGCTCGCTCGGCGGTCTAATGAAAATTGCGGGAACGCTGGACCTCGCCCCGCGTCCTCTGCGCGTAGAACTCGATCAACTCCACAAAGTACAAATGCCCGCCATTCTGCATTGGGACCTAAATCATTACGTGGTGCTGAAATCCGTCAAAGGCGATAACGTCACGATTGTCGATCCCGGTATCGGCTTGCGGCAATTATCGCTTTCTAAAGTCTCTAAACATTTTACCGGTGTGGCCTTGGAGCTTTCCCCCACGGCGGAGTTTGACGCGCAGGATGACCGCTTACGACCGCATCTATCTTTGCTTTGGTCTCGCCTCGTTGGGTTGAAACGCGCCGTTTTTCAAACACTCAGCCTGTCTATTGTTTTACAGCTGATAGTCATTGCCACACCCTTTTATCTTCAACTTGTTGTCGATGGCGCTTTGGCAAATCGTGATTATGGTTTGCTGATGGGACTCGCTTTGGGGTTTGGCGGCTTGGCAATTTTAAGAGCCGTGAGCGAGGCCGTGCGAGGGTGGGCTATTCTCATTTATGGTAATCAAATGAGTCTGCAAATGGTCGGGAATGTATTTCGCCATCTCATACGCTTGCCGACGCGCTATTTTGAAAAACGCCATGTCGGCGACATTATCAGCCGCATGAACAGCACCAAACCCATTCAAGAGGCGCTGACGCAATCTGTTGTTTCCGTATTGATTGACGGCGTGATGGCGGCACTGATGCTAGTTGTTATGTTTATTTACGCGCCCATATTAGGCGCGATTGTTCTCGCCAGCGCCGTGCTTCTTATTCTGGCAACGCTACTGGTTTATCCACATCTACGCCGCACACAAGAAGAAGCCATTTTCGCCAAGGCCGTCGAAAACACGCATGTCATCGAATCTATTCGCGCCAATACAACGGTTAAACTTTTCGGGAGAGAGGATGAGCGCGAAGCCGCATGGCGCAATCTTTATACGGACTTTATAAATGCCAGTGTTGATTACGGCCGCTATTTGATTGTCCACAAATTTGCCGAGACCCTCATTAACGGCCTGCAAATTGTTATTGTTGTTTGGGCCGCCGCGAACCTTATGATGGCCGACTCCAGTGTATTTACACTCGGCATGTTGGTTGCCTTCCTCGCTTATCGCCAATATTTTACCGATAGCCTGTCTCAGCTTTTACAAAAGGGTATCGAGTTCCGTCTGCTTTCCCTCCACCTGGACCGCCTAGCCGATATAATTTTTGAACAAAGCGAGGTCCGCGATACAGTTCTTGAGGCTGTCCCCGATATAAAGGGCGATATCCGTATTAAGAATGTCAATTTCAGATATGCCGATTCCGACCCATGGGTTCTCGAAGATGTATCCCTGCATATCCCCGCGGGCTCTATGGTAACACTAACGGGGGAGAGCGGCGGCGGTAAGACAACCTTAATGAAACTCATGCTGGGTCTTTACGGTCCCAATAGCGGCACAGTCGAAGTGGATGGCCAGCCTATCGATGCAATCGGGTTATCAAACTGGCGCTCGCAGATCGGCGTTGTGATGCAAGATGACCGTTTATTATCCGGTACGATTGCCGACAATATCAGCTTCTTCGATCCCGAAATGGATATGAAACGCGTTCAACAAGCGGCGGCCTCGGCCCAAATTCATAAGACGATTGCAAAGCTCCCCATGAACTACCTCTCTGTGGTGGGCGATATGGGGTCAATTTTATCTGGTGGGCAGAAACAGCGTCTGCTCTTGGCCCGCGCGCTCTATCAAAACCCAAAGGCACTATTCCTCGACGAAGGCACAGCCAATTTAGATGTGGAAACAGAGCAAACCATCGTGGATGTGATACGAAAATTAACGATTACGCGCGTGATTGTGGCTCACAGACCCGCCTTTATTAACGCCTCGGATGACGTGATAACTATCTAAATTGGCGTGAATTTAAGCCGTTCCAGAAATATTATAGTTAACAAGCATGGTTAACAAACTATCTATGGGTGAATGATTCAACTCAAGACAGATATTAACCATAGATTCTCTCCAAATTAGATATTTATAACTTGATAAGAAATATGGTTTCTGATGTCTTAAGGGCGAGTATCAATTGGGGTGCTCGAAACACACAAAGAAAGATAGTCCTATGCGTGAGCTAACTCTTGAAGAAATCGAAGTCGTAACTGGTGGCCAGCCCATCATTGTTGGTGACTTCTAGTCAACGTGAAAACGTTGTAAGCTTTAAGCCCGCCGCAAGGCGGGTTTTTTTATATCAAAAACGCCTATCATTTTGGTGTTTAAATGATCTGTACTACCCATTTATAGCCACACCTTCTTAATCTTTTTCGCCTATTTTTGACCCTTATATATTAGAGGGCAAAATGGCATTAAGCCGAAACATAGTCTTCAACGTTTTTATTTGCGTTGTCTTTTATGCGTTTACCGCAGCCTTTAGTGATGCCCAAACCGCAAATAAGGCCGGGGCCGTCGCGGATGCGCAAGGGAAGACCCTCGCCTCTCCCGTTAAAACAATCCCCACGGCACAAAGCATTGCCCGCCTTATTGAAGAAAAAGGATTGGTAAAGTCTGACAGCGCGTCTGACCTCGCCATGCCCGAAACAGTATCCGAAGCCATTTCAAACATCGTCAATGTTCTGCCTCTCGGTGATAAAGAACTGTTTGATGAAGCCCTCAGCAATTTACGAATATTAGCGGAAGAACAGCAAAACCCATATGATCAGGGCATCGTGAATTTATTTACGCAATATGCCTCGCTTTTCGATTTCAACAATGTCACTGAAAATTATCAAGAGATAACGCATTTCTTGCAAGACGTTCCGCGCACAGAACACTGGCTGGTACGCTTTCATGCTAAACGTCTACTCTCTGTTACGCATACGCATAAACGCAATAATGGTTTAGCCTTACAGGTAGCCCAAGAGGCGATGACCCTTATCCCCAGTGAGATATCAGAAGAGGCCACCCACACGCGTATTAGTGTTACGGGGCTAATCGCCTATCTGCAAAATCTACAATTTAATAAAGAACTCGCGCTGGAAAATACGCAGAAACTAATCGATTTGAAACTCGCCGCAGGCAAACAAATTGACGGCATAGAGCTCCTAAATAATTTATTGTATTCGCATAATGCGTGGCGTGACAATGATGTGCGCGTGAATCTAGCGCAGACCTTGATGCGGCTCGAAGAAAAATACGGCGCAACGACGCCCGGCCTGTCCTACCTTCACGCGTCTGGTGTCTACATTGATACGGAACAATATACGGCCGCGAAGACAACTGCCCTCGCCGCGATTGCCCGCGTGAAGCACGAAACCCTGCGCATGGCCGCGCAGTTAAATTTGGCAACTGCGCAAGCCGGAATGGGAAAAACCGTTGAGGCCAAAACCCTATTGAACAGCCTACCCGAAGGCGCACGTAGCAGCGCAAAAGGGAAATATGCTTTGGCCCTCATCGCGCTGAGAGAAGGCCGCGCCACTGACGCCCTCACTCTCATGAATGAGCGATATGATGGCCGCGTTAGACGCTTCCTCGAAGATAAAAGTAATAACACAACAGAAATGCTCGCCAGTCTCGAGAACTCCAGCGCGCGTCAAGCCGAGCGCGAAGCCGCTTTGAAGCGCGAAGCGACGCTGATTCAGACACGGCTGCACCAGCAACAACAGATTAATCGTCTGTTGATTGGCATGTCTTTCCTTGCCCTGACAATGGGTCTGGGAGCCGTGATCTTTGCGCGTAATCGCCACAAATTATCCAAACTTCTGAAAATAAAAACTGAAGAAGCTGAGAGCGCCGACCGAATGAAAACCGAATTCCTCGGAATGGTCAGTCATGAATTGCGGACTCCGCTAAATGGTATCATCGGATTGGCAGATATTATTTCCTCGCAAAGTGAAGACGAGAAAACGCGTCAGCGAGCGGGGATTATTTTGTCCTCAGGCAATCTTCTCTTTAACCTTATCGAGAGCATTATCGACATGTCCCGTCTTGATGGCGGCAAAATGGAATTGGTAGCGCAAGATTGTTCTATCGCTGAGATTGCAGGGAAACTGGCGAAGAAGCGCCAGAAAGAGGCAACTGAAAAGGGCCTAATATTCACCTATCACATTCCCGCCGCGGCTGCTCAACCCATTGAGATTGACCCTGTTCGCATTGAGCAATGTATTGATACGCTCTTATCCAATGCTGTCCGTTTTACCGAGGCCGGACGCGTCCATCTCCACCTTGAAACTAAAACAGACCCCGCTTCCGGTCAGATAACTTTCTCTGTTATTGTCGCCGATACGGGCCAAGGTATGAATGAGCAGGTTCTGGAAAAACTGTTCACGCCCTTCCTGCAGGCCGACACGTCTATGACCCGCAAACATGGCGGCTCCGGTCTACGATTAGCCATTGCGCGGGCAATGATCCGAATGATGGACGGCGACATCACCGTAGTCAGCCGCGAAGGAAAAGGGTCTGAATTTACAATGACCTTCCCGGCCCAACCCGTGCTTGGAACAAGCAGTTTAAACGAAACGAGTACGCGTAAAGAAGCCGTCGCTGAAAGTCGCTCGCCCGCAACGCGGCCATCAGTCTCCGCCAAGCCAGTCAAGAAACCCGCCAAGCGATCGGCTAAGCGGCGCAAGGCTGTAAAAACCGCGTTGCAGCATATCCAGACTTCACAAGATCAGCGTCCACTAGCCCCAGCGGCACATAAAGACACAAGCATAAACATCTTGCCGGATAGAACTCCCGTCTTGCGCGACGAAGACAGTGTTTTTAAGAGGCGCTCAACAAAAAGCGGAAAGACCAAAAGCCGAAGAGAAGGTTTTCAAAGAGAAGGTTTTGAGACGGATAATTTTGAGGCCGAAATTGTCGAAAGCTCCCTTCCATCCGTGCGAAAACAAGCCGCCTCGTCCCCTTCCGGAGAGATCAAACCAACCGCTGCCGATATGAAATCAATGATGGAGAGCCTGCACAATAGCCGCGTCCTAATCGTTGACGATGATGCCTCTAATCGGGATGTGGTTGAAATCCTGCTGAAACCCGTCGGCATAGATTGTTTTGCCGTCGAGAGCGGAGCCGACGCGCTGAACATGATGGAAGCCTATTACTTTGATGTTGTCATCATGGATATCCGCATGCCGGATATGAGCGGTACAGAGGCCATAAGACAGATTCGCCGCAGCGGCCAAGCTTGGGCAAACGTCCCCGTCATTGCATTGACCGCTGATATTGCTGCGGAGAACAATGCCGCGTGTATGGCCGCCGGCGCTGATATCTTTCTCACAAAACCTATTTTGGCCAAAGATCTATTAGAAGCCATCTGCTTTGTTAAATTTCAGGATAAGCGCTCTTCGGCAATGTCTGACATTATTCTTGAGTTGAATGAGCTTGATCAGCCTGCGATTGACACCGCTCAGAGCGCTTAGGCACAGATTTATAAAACCAGCTTCATAATCATGAGGGGTATGGCGAAACTCAGCGCCAAACCAATGGTGATAAAGACGCCGTCTCTGGCGGTTATCCCAAGTCCCAATAACCCGATAATAAAGGCCGGAGGGACAACACCGAAAGGGACAACTCCCAAGGGCACCATGGTGGCGGCGAGTAAGATGGACACCATCGCCACAATACTCAACATCGGGCCGCGGACAATCCACTCGGCTCTCGGTTTGACTACATTGTCAACGCGGTCAAGCCACGGCCCCGCAAATCTATCAGCCTTTGCTAGGGCGCTCGGCGAGATTTTTACTTTCGCCAGAACTTCGGGCATCCAAGGATAGGGGCGGCGGAACAAAAGCTGCAAAGCGAATAGAATAACGACCAATCCAAACGCGACAGGCACGCCCGGCAATATGCCTAAGGGGGTTAGCAAAAACAGCGAACAAAGAAGCAAGATTGGCCCGAAGGCGCGATTGCCAAAGGCCTCGATCACAGTTTTCAAATCAACCGTTTCCCCGCGGGCCGTCTTCTGTACTTGACGCAAAATACTTCTAAGCGGCGCGTCCGTCTGAGACACGTCCTCATTAGACTCTCCCATTTCAGCGGACTCTAGGAGCGGCTCTCTAGAATTACCGGCATTGGGGATATTAGACTGATTATTCACACAGCTTCGCTAACATACTCCAAACCGTTTGCCCAAAAAATAGACAGAAAATGAAAGAAAATTTATGCAAGCAGGCATAGGGCCTAACTTACGCGTAGGAGTTGGTCTTTGCCAAAATATAAACGCCCCACCGCCTCTGAGAAAACAAAAATTGACGGAGCGCTAAACAATTCGACCATAAGCTCATGTATTCCCGTCAGGCTAACGACAGATAGGACGTTTGGTGGGACAAGGACTTGGGTCATAAGCCGCAATGGCGGTCAGGAATGTCTCCCATGTGTCCGGCTTTCGTCCATGTAGGGACACAAGCGTTTCT
This sequence comes from uncultured Algimonas sp., assembly GCA_964565335.1. GTDB lineage: Bacteria > Pseudomonadota > Alphaproteobacteria > Caulobacterales > Maricaulaceae > Litorimonas. Next base: position 22,030 of record CAZMEN010000019.1, read on the forward strand.
ACATCAAGGTTCAGGCGCTCAATTTCTGCATGTAACGTAACAGAAGCACGGTTTGCCGGCGATGGCCCGACGATAAAATCATTATCATAGTGGTCCACTTGAATGGCTGTTTTAGACTTCGGAACATAAACTAATGCCAAGCTTCCGACATGACTTGTCGCGATATCGTATATTTCCACCGGACCGAGCATTTTTTGTTTTCCCATGATATCGATGCGAGACTCTATTAAAGTTTCGCCGATTAAATCTTTGACGCTTTGAGCGGCCATTTCCGTGACAATGATGTTGGCCCCTAAATCATAGCCTTCCTTTATGCCCGCAATATGATCCGCGTGATGATGGGTGACGATGAAATGCTTCAAAGGTTTTGATTGGCCTCGCTCAGTGTCTTGCTCCGCTTGGTAGGCGTCCCAGCGCGCTTTGAAACCTGATGATCCGCCCACAGCGATGATATGGTCACCCGCGTCAATGAAGCTTGTATAGCCGCCATTAACGCCGACATTTTTGATGATGTCGCTAATCACGTTCACGCTCATTTCGTCGCGAACGACCTTCTCCCCTTCCAAGGTCAGGCCTCGGTCGACTTTCCATGTGGAGGCCCGAACTGAGTTGACTTTAATACGGCGTTCTTTAACATATTCCGAGAAGAACTTGCCAACGTAAAAATCTAAATCTGCAGCATAGGTTACGCCGGATGTTTTTTTGAAATCTCCAAACTGATATCGCAAGGTGCCATATCCGCTAGGGCGCTGCATTTTGGTAATATGACCGGTTGTGGAATTGACGAATATATCCATCGGCGTCCAATCAGGTATGGACAAGGTCATCACCGTATGCGGCATGCCCAAATAACTCACCTGCTCTTTGATGACGACGTCTTGCGGCCGCTTCACCAATTCATAAGCCAAGAGCGTATCAGAGGAGCGAATTTCACCATAAAATGTCCGGTAATAGGTGCCCTCTTCATCAATAGAATATGTCTTCGTCCCGTAATCGATGTGTCCGATACCGCCCTTCGTATTAAAAACGCGATAATTATAATTATTAAGCGGCCCGCCCCAGCTTTCCTCACTGCCGCGCTGATTGACCAAATCTATTTTTAGGTCTTTGACCATTTGCGGGAGTTCCACATAGCCTGGCGTATAGCCTTGTCCCACCCAACCAAACCGGAGATCGGAATAGATAGAAATCGATTTGAGTTTGTCGATACCGTAGGTCTGATTCACCAAACTCAAAACTTTATCTTCGGCGTCCCCCGCAAAAGCGACATTAGAAAAAGCGAATGCCAAACTTGCGAAAGTCAGCGTTTTGAGAATAGTATGTGACATGAGGGTCTCCTTAAGACGGGGTTGTGCAGCCCTTCTCTATTAGGGCTTACCTGTTTTTGTGTCTTAAGGAAGTCGCGCAAAGTCTAAACGATTTCGCGCCTTCATGCGGTTTAGCCTGTTCAATTTATTGTCTGGAATTTTGCCTAAATACTGTCGGGGTAACGCCCGTAATTGCCTTAAAAGCCCGATTAAATGGCGGAAGGGAATTAAATCCATTTTCCAGTGCGATTGTGAGTATAGGGATATGTGTATGTTCAGGATTAGCCAGCACTTCTTTTACGGCATTGACTCGGTATTGATTCAGGAAGCTTCTGAAATTTTGAAACCCCATCTCCTGATTAATTAAAGCCCGTAATTGATGCTGCGTTGTTCCGAGGCGTTTGGCCAGTATCGGGATTGTCAAACCCGTTTCTCGCCAAGCCTTCTTCTCCAGCATCTCCTGATTAAGCTTTTCTTTTAATATTACGAAACGGGATGCACCGCCTTCCCCCGAAACATCCTCTTTGTTATTTTGACGGTTTCCGAAGGCGAAGTGATTGGGGCGCACAGCGAATATCCAAAAATAGGCCGCAATCAAGGGCGGAAATATCGCCATTAACTTGAATGTTCCCAACAGCACTTCATCGCCGGGCGGGAGGTAAAACTCGGAAATAATCGCGAAGAGTGACAAGACAAGGACGCCAATAACAAACACCCGCCGCAACCGCCTTCGGGGCTCGACCAAATCATCAGCCCACCCCCTTATAGCAAAGAACACGATATAGAGGAAAAGGAGGCAGGCATAAATATTCATTAGGCCTGCAAAAGACGACGGCAATAGGCTGTAATATCCATAATGGTCCAGCCGCATAATCCAAACCGGCACGCACCAAGATATAGCAATGCCCCAGTTCAGCCATCCCATCTTAAAGTTTTCATCCAGTAGGGATTTTGCAAATAACCACACAAGAATAGTGTTAGGCACATTGAGCATGGCAAAGATTAAATAGGCCGTATTGCTCATGTTCAAAAGCTCTCTGGAGGTAGAGAGCAGTAACGCCGCCAAACTTAAAGAGAGCAAAATCAGCAAACGACCGGGCCAAGTTTTACGCTGCAATACAAGCATAAGCAGGGCCAACATCACGAGCAAGCCGAAGGCCGAAAACTTAATGACGAGCTCAAGGGTCGACATTAATCGAACCTTATCATTCGGCCGTGATTTGAGCCCATCAATTTATCGTCTCCATTCTCCACGCGTTTAACCTAGCTCAAGACCTTGAACAGTTCACGCGCAAATATTGAACGCTGACGCCAGCGACACATCCTTGGAAATTCGGGGTGACCGAGGCGACACAAATCTGCGACTCATAAGAGTGACTCATTGCCTGAAATCTTGGTGTAAGTTCTTTTCCTATAATGGGCGCCAAATCACATCCCTAAAACACTTTAAGAAAGGTTTTAGGGAAAAATCTTCAAACATTTTCAGCTTTGACTTGACCGTAAGGCAGACTCTTAAATTTGTACCGCCTTACAGCCTCACTGAATTCTTCATAAAATCACTTGACTGTATTATTATATGTAATAATGTAATTACATGATTACTAATTCTGATATGGACGCTGTTTTCCAAGCCTTAGCGCATGCGACCCGCCGACAGATTTTGGATCATGTCAGAGCAAAACCCGGATTATCGGTTGGCGAGCTGGCTAGCCATTTCGATGTAAGCCGAATTGCAATTATGAATCATTTAACTGTGCTGGAGAAAGCGAACCTTATCATCAGTGAAAGGGTAGGACGGACGCGGAAGCTCTACTTGAATGCTGTGCCAATTCAAGAAATTCATGAGCGTTGGACAGATACGTTTTCGGCGCATTGGGCTAACCGCGTGAGCTTAATTAAACAGGCCGCAGAAGCCGCAACACGACAATCATCATGGAGGAAAGACGATGACTGAACCAATCTATGCAAAGGCTAATATAAACAAAACCTTTATACAGGCCCCTATTGAAACAGTATGGTCAACTTTGATTGCCACGGACAAAGCATTGCCTTTCTTCTTCGGATCGATTTGCCAAACGCGGGACGGGCTTAAGCCCGGCGCAAGCTATCGAATGGTTCATCCAAATAAGAAAATTGCTATGGTTGTGGGCGAAGTTTTGGAGTTTAATCCTCCTCATATTTATGCACACACCTTCCAAATGACCACTATTGACGAACCCCCGTGCAAGGTCACTTACGAGTTAACTGAAAGAGACGGGGGAACAGAGTTTTGTCTAACGATTGAGAACGCTATTGAAGGCGGGAAACTCATTAAAGAAATGGCATCCGCACAAGGGTTTATTGGTTCAAATTTAAAAACATTGTGTGAAACTGGAAGGCCAGCTTTCTCGGGGCGAATGGTTGGAGTGCTCTCCCCAATTTTCGGTCTTCTATCGAAAAAGAGTCAGCGAATAGACAAGTGGCCCCTTAAAAAATAAGGGGGCGTTTATTTTAACGATTAAGCCAAAATCAATAGTTCCACATTGTCCCGTCTTCGAGGCGCACGATGGGATGGTATCGGCGGTCAAAGCTATAGCGCTTTGCTTCATTTTCGTCGAAGTCAACGCCGAGACCCGGGGCATCGCTCACGTAAAATAAGCCGTTCTCTAGATAATGATCCGATGGGAATAAGGCATCGCATTCTTCGGTTCCGAGAACTAAATATTCCTGAATACCGAAATTCGGCGCCCACGCATTTAAATGCGCCTGCGCGGCCATAGAAATTGGGGAGTGACTGGGCGCGCCGTGAAAGCCTGTCCTGACATTATGCAAACCCGCTAACTCTACAATGCGCCGTACATGGGTGATACCGCCCGCATAGGTGACAGACACCCGAATGAAGTCGAGTAATTCTTCTTCGATCATGGTTTTGCAATCCCATATGGAATTAAAGACTTCGCCAATCGCAATGGGGGCCGTTGTGTGCTGCCGGATAAGTCTAAGGGCATGTTGATCGTCGGCGGGCGTTGGGTCTTCCATCCAGAACAGATTATATTTTTCGATTTCTCTACCGAATGCTGCCGCCTCCCGCGGACGTAATCGGTGATGGACATCATGCAAAAGTTTTAAATCAGGGCCGAATTTCTCTCTGACAGTTTCGAAAACTGCGGGCATATATTTGAGGTATTTTTCAGAATCCCAAACTTCTTGATCTGGGAGGGTGCCATATTCGGTGATAAAGTCTTTGCCGCTCCCCGCATTTTTACTTTTGCCGCTGGCATATCCACCCTCAGGCATATCCGGAATGCCGCACTGTAAGCGCACTGCCTTATAGCCTTGCTCAACATAATAGGCGACGCTGTCGAGCAGGCTTTCCAGAGTTTCCCCTGTCGCATGAGCATAGGTCAAAGCGCCGTCCCGGCTCTTACCGCCAAAGAGTTGATAGAGCGGCAAACCTGCGATTTTGCCTTTTATGTCCCAGAGCGCCATATCCACCGCACCGATGGCCGCCATGGCGACGGGGCCGCGCCGGAAATATGCGCCTCGGTAAAAATATTGCCATATGTCTTCGCTCTTACGCGGGTCCATACCGATAAGACATGGAATCATATATGTTTTTAAAAATTCAGCCGGGAGAGTTTCGCGCGTGTTGAGCGTACCGTCGCCAATACCGTAGATACCTGCATCCGTCATAATTTTTAATGTAACGTAGTTTTTCCCCGGGCCCCCGACAAAAACCTCAGCGCTTGTAATCTTCATTATTTTTCTCCAATGCTATCCGAATAAGTCTGAGGGGGAAGATGAGCAAGCCATTAAAAGTACTAGTCCATGGAACGGGCTTTGCAGGGCAAGGTCATGCGGCCGCCTTTCGAAGTGTCGGCGTGGATGTTGTAGGAATTATTGGCCGCACGGAAAGTGTGGTTCGCCGCGTCGCGCAGGATATGAATATTCCTTATGCGGGGATGGATTGGCAAAAGGCGTTGGAGGATTGCCAGCCTGATATTGTTTCTATCGCGACGCCAGGCGGCGCGCATTTCGGCCCCATTAAACAAGCCATCGCCATTGGGTGTCATGTTTTTTGCGACAAACCCCTGACGGCAGACGGGGACACGGCCAGTGAGCTGTATCAATTAGCAACCGAAAAGGGCGTCAAAACGGCCTTCGCGGCAAGCTTTAGATATATGCCCGAAGTCCTACATGCCAAAAGGCTTGTAGCCGAAGGCGTGATTGGCGACCCTTTGGAAGTAGAGTGTATTTCCCACTTTAATTTAGAACGAGATATTCCTTTCGGGTGGTCACACCGCAAAGAAGACGGGGGCGGCCGCCTCAATAATAATTTCACCCATAAGCTTTCCATTGTGACCTCGGTCATTGGCAACACAATACTCAGCGTTATGGGAGACGTCCGCGACGACATGGGTAAAGCCCCCATCGTCAAAGGCGTCCACAATTTCAAGACAAGGCGGGATCACATTCCCGACGATTTAAACGCCCCATCTTTGGAATGGGGAGAGTCTAACGTAGAGTGGTCTTATAATGTCACAGCCAAGATAGGCAGCCCTTATGCGGAAAACCCTGTCTCTGTTTTGTTCAAACATGGCGGCCTGCACCCGCGATTCAACGAAGATTACATCGCGTTTTATGGCAGCAAAGGCACCATATATATCAAAGGCCATTATGGCGGCGGCCCGTTATATTTGTATGGGGCCAGCAAAGAATGGGAAGAGGTGCCACTCCCCCGTGACATTGCAGCGGACATTCCTGACGTGGAGGGTGATACGGAACGCAATTGGCGGTATCTTATTCGGGAGTTTGTAAAAGACATAAAAGGCGAGCCTGTCATGCCTTATCAAACTTTCAAAGAAGGCAGCCAATATCAGCAGCTTATCGACCTTATCCGCCGAAACGAAAATTGGACGGATGTTACGCATTTAAACTAAGCTTTACCTCTGTCAAACCAACCCTCGAAACTTAACCGATGACACAAATAGACATATCGAATATCGAATTTCTGGTGATCATCGGCTATCTGGTTTTGATAGCCGTGGTTGGCATCGTGTTTAAGAAGTTTTCTTCCGATACAGATGATTATTTTAAGAGCGGCTCTAAAGGGAGTTGGTGGCTCGTGGGCGCCAGCGCCTTTATGAGCGCCTTTAGTGCCTGGACGTTTACGGGCGCGGCGGGCGTCGCTTTTGAATCCGGTTTTTCCGTGATGATTATCTTTTTAGGTAATGCTTTTGGCTTCTTCCTGAACTTTTTATTCTTAGGGCCGTGGCTGCGCCAAATGCGGGTCACAACCTTTCCCGAAGCAATTTCCAAACGCTTTGGAGAGAAAACCCGCATGTTCTATGCTCTCTATGAAGTGCCCATACGGATATTATACTCTGCAATGGCTCTCTATGGCTTGGGTATTTTTTGCTCTGCCGTATTTGGTTATAATATATATCTGGTCGTGCTTGTTTGCGGAATTGTTGTTCTTTTCTATTCAGCGACAGGCGGACGTTGGGCGGTAATGGCGACTGATTTTTTGCAGGGCCTCATTCTAATTCCGCTCACGATACTCATTGCGTGGCTCTGTATCAGTAAGCTCGGCGGCATAAATAATATGTTTGCCCAGATAGACGCGCAAGGACTGTCGGAAGAATTCAACATGATAAATTCAAGCGTATTGTTTGGCGGCGCTTATACATGGGGCTGGGCCAGCGCTATGGTCACAAAGGGATTTCTGGTCTTCAATTCGATGTATGCTGGCCCTCGATATTTCTCGGTCAAAGACGGACGTGAAGCCCGCAAAGCGGCTCTTTTCGCGTCCGCATTGTTTCTGATTGGCGGGTTGATTTGGTTCTTACCGCCTATCACCGCACGCCTTTTATTTGCCGAAGACGTCATGGCGCTCGCCATCAGCAAGCCTGCGGAGGCGGCCTATGCCATTGTCAGTATTAAACTCCTGCCGACGGGACTTATTGGGTTGATTGTGGTCGCTATTCTGACGGCCAGTATGAGCACGATGGATACGGGCCTAAACACAAATGTTGCGATTTTAATTAAAGATATCTACCCCAAGGTCGCGCGCCGCCTTAAATGGGCTCTCAAACCGGAAGCTGAGCTCTTAAAATATGGGCGGCTTTATACTTGGTTCATGGGCGTCTTTATCGTTTTACTGGCTCTGTATATGGCGCAAGCCAAGGGCAAAGGTATTTTCGAAATCATGCTGGATGTCGGGGCGCTCTTGATGACCCCTATACAGATACCCCTCATGTGGGGGTTGTTTATTAAGCGAACACCGTCATGGGCGGCGCTCTTATCGATTTCGTGCGCTTTAACCGTTTCGTTATTGGCCTTCATGAACGTGCCCCTATCAACATTTGGGTTTTCACCAGATGCAATGTGGACTTTCCAAGCCAAATTTTTTGGCGTCTTTGCGGCGGGGTCGCTAGGCTTCTTACTCTCTATACCCTTCGCGCCTGAAAAAGGCTCGCCGCACCGCGAAATGGTCGATAAATTTATCAAAACCATGAAGACGCCCATAGATTTTGATGCTGAAGTCGGCGAAGCGAATGATTTGGCACAATTAAAAACCATTGGTTGGTTCGGTGCGGCCATTGCGGGTTTTATTGCCTTAATGCTCTTTATTCCAAACCCGATAGACGGCCGGTTAGCCATAGCGGTATTGGCGCTCGTCATAGGGGGAATAAGCGCGCTTATGATAAAAGCAGGCTCAAAATCACATTCAACTGAATGAGAGAGCTTTAAGGGCGGCCGCTTATTGACTTCCCCTCCACACCAATGGTGTTGTAAGCTTTGATTTTGTTATCTTAACATTTCTAGCCATTTCTCATAATCAAGACGGTGACAACAGAGGTTTTGATTGGCATAGGCTTTAGCAACGCAACATCGTCTCAACCCATACAGACCCATGAAACCTCTTATCCACTATGTCCCTTGATGTTTGGCTCGCCTTAGTCGCCTTATTTTTTGTCGGCGGATTGACGCCCGGCCCAGCGGTCATGCTCGTTTTGGCCTCCTCTTTTCGGTACGGATTTAAACCGGCCCTCCTCCCGGCTTTAGGCGTCGCATCTGCCAATGTCATGTGGTTGATACTGGCTGCCTCTGGTACGGCCGTTTTGTTCGAGCTTTATCCGAACGCACTTTTAGGTCTTAAAATATTAGGATTGATTGTGCTTTTGTGGATGGGGCTATCCACGATTTTCGGGCCGCTTCCCAATGTTGACGTTAAAGCCGAAGATGCTCCTCGTCGGTCGCGGCTCTACGGCAAAGGCGTTCTACTTCAAATCACCTCGCCCATGCCTGTCGTTTATTTCGGCATGTTATTACCGACATTTTTTGACCCTACGCTATCCCTCGCCCCGCAATTTTTTACCATGTTGATTACCATCACTATTTTAGAAATGTTCGGGCTATCGCTCTATGCGGCGGGGGCGCAGGGTATAAAACGGATATTACGCGGGCCGCGCGCGGCACGCCTCTTTAATGGGCTTATCGGCCTTATTATGATTGGCTCTGGGGCGTGGGCCGTTTTTTCAACCACATGACTGATGAAAATCCAGTGTTTTGAGTAGACTTGCCTTGCAAGAATTTTCCTAAGCGCTAAGACGCCCGCCAACAGCGCCGTATATAAAAGGTCATACACATTATGGACGTCAGCAAAATTAAAGTCGGTGAAAACCCGCCCTTTGATATCAATGTTATTATCGAAGTCCCTCTTGGCGGCGAACCGATTAAATATGAGATGGACAAAAATTCTGGCGCGATGTTTGTGGATCGCTTCCTTTACACCTCTATGCGTTATCCATGTAATTACGGGTTTATTCCGCACACATTGTCAGATGATGGCGACCCGACAGATGTCTTGGTGGTGGGGCAACGTGCCCTTATGCCAGGCTGTGTTGTCCGCGCGCGCCCTGTCGGTGTTTTGATGATGGAAGACGAGGCCGGTATTGACGAAAAAATCGTTGCTGTGCCCCATGGGAAACTGACACAATATTATGATAAGATTCAAACCTATACTGACCTGCCGCAGGTTTTACAGGATCGAATTCCGCATTTCTTTGGCCACTATAAAGACCTTGAAAAAGATAAATGGGTAAAAATTCTAGGCTGGGAAGATAAAGATAAAGCCGGTGAACTGATTATGTCTGGCATAAAAGCAGCGGGATAGATCTCGACTCTCACTATATCGCATAAAAAAAGCCTCTCAAATTTGAGAGGCTTTTTTTATCTTAAAGACAATAAGCGGCACTACGCCCGCTCGACCATCATCCGTTTAACATCTGCAATCGCTTTCGCCGGGTTCAGGCCTTTGGGGCAGACATTGGCACAGTTCATAATTGTGTGGCACCGATAGAGCTTGAACGGGTCTTCGAGCATATCGAGGCGCTCATTCTTGGCATCATCGCGGCTGTCCACCAACCAGCGATAGGCTTGCAATAGCGCCGCCGGGCCAAGATACCGATCGCCGTTCCACCAATAGGAGGGGCAAGATGTTGAACACGACGCACACAGAATACACTCATAATACCCGTCTAATTTTTCGCGGTCTTCGGGAGACTGCTTAATCTCTTCAGTCGGCAAAGGTGTGGACGTATGGAGCCACGGCTCAATCGAAGCATATTGCTTATAGAAATTGGACAAGTCCGGCACGAGGTCACGCACGACGGGCAAATGCGGTAGCGGTGATATGGTGATGGTGTCGCCGCCGCCCACTTCATCAATGCCCTTGGTACACGCCAAAGTATTACGGCCGCCAATATTCATAGCACAAGACCCGCAAACACCTTCGCGGCAAGAGCGCCGGAAGGCTAGCGTCGGGTCAATCTCGTTTTTAATTTTAAATAATGCGTCCAGAACCATAGGGCCGCACTCATCCAAATCAATTTGGTATGTGTCCCAATAGGGATTGCCGCCATCACTGGGGTCATAACGATATATTTTAAATGTCTTAAGGCGCGTGGCACCGGGCTTGGCCGTCCACGTCTTGCCTTTACGGACTTTTGAATTTTTCGGTAGGGTCAACTGAACCATTTGGGACCTTATCACTTGCAATTTGTCGCTCTTATACAACGCTTCAATCAAAAAACGAAGGAGAAACCCCTTCGTTCCAAAGTCATATTGTCGCTTTTTAAATGCTCCATGCCGTTCATAAGCTGATTTGAGGCCCGATAGCCTCAAATCATGACTGACAATGTTATCACGGCTCTGATTTATCGCCGTACCAGTTCAGATTCCGCGTGAGGTACATCGTCCCCGCAATGGCAACAAAACTTGTCAACGCGCCGACCATCAACGCGAAATCCTGCATCCGCATCAAGACAAATAGGAGCCCATAGACCAAGCTGAATACGAGTCCTGTCTTCAAAATATACTGTTTATCGCCAAACACTGCGCCCGCATACCCTGCCGTTGCTATCACCGTTGCTCCCGCTGAGATTACAAATGCCGGGGCGAAACCGATATGTTAAGAAAACGCCAAGAGAAGGAGATAGAAAATCGCCTGCGCCAAGCCGATGAGCAAATATTGTGCGGGATGAACGGGTACGCCTATAATCACTTCCAAGAGGAAGTAAGCCAGAAAAACCAGACCGATAAACATAACCGAATATTTCAATGCACGATTAACGGTTTGATAGGGGTTGCTCGTCGCAACAAAATTGACGCCCATGGTAGATCCAGACTGCATAAGAGAAGACAGAACGTTAACTTGTCCATGCCCTCGGATACCTCGGCGTAGATAAGGCACATTCCACTCTGCCGTAAATCCAGCATCGCTAATGGTTCGGGCATCAGGCGGGAGGTCCCCAACAAAGCCGGGGTCGGCCCATTCAGAAGAGAGGCTGACTTCGGTGGAGCGCGCATAAGGCCGCACCGCAAATGTTTTCGCGCCGCCGAGTTCCAGCGCAACAGAGACATCGAGCGCTTGCCCGTCTTGAATAAGGTCGGCCACATCAACAGAGAGGTAAGCCTCTTGGCTACGGATTACATCTTTCAGGCCATAGCGCCTCGCATCCTCTGCATATTCCACTTGGGGTCGAGGAAGGCTTGTTGAGCTAGACGCTGGTTCAAAGAGCCGCTTTTGATTAACACCCTGCACTGACAAAGCTATGTCGCGTTTCAAGCCCCTGACGTCAGAAAGCGCAATTAACATTCGCGCTTGGCTCCATTGCAATTCAACAGCCCCGTCAGGCTTAAGCGCCTTCGGGTTATCAAATCGTGCGCTTAGTGTGCCTTTGGCCGTGAAGATTGGAACTTTGAATAAAGAAAGCTTACGTGTTTCGGTCTGAATATTTTCAAAAACGCCAGCACCTTGTTCAGCATAAAGAATATAGTCGCCGCTGCGAGCAATCTTACCTTTTGAATCATAGGACAAATAGGGAATGCTGAGCATGGGCCCCGTCACTGTTTGCGTCCCGCCATAATTATTGGACACGGTGCGCATCACCTCATCCGCGCGACTGGAACGGTCATAGCTGATAAAGGAGATAAACATGGCCGGTATCGCCATGAGCAAAACCAGACAACACACTAATATCAATTTTAATCCGCGAGAGCGCCGAAAAGACCCTCGTCGTTGATTGTCAGGAGAAGAAAAGGAGTGAGACATAATTTTGGCTTTCGTCAATTTGGCTTTGCAAGCTTCGCCGGCTCATAATCCAAAGCGGTACATAAATAAGAATGACGACCCTAATCGGAAACGTGGCGAGAATACGCCAAGAACCCAATAGGATTATGACAATATGAAGGTTTTTAGTAAGCGCGCTCAAACAGAAGCAGCTACGGCACGTCAAATTACGCTAAGCGTTATTCCGCGGCGAGCGTACCGTTATAGTAATCATCCAGCGCATCTCGAAAATCCGGAATTTCGCATTCCAGTGTCGCCTGCCCTTTTACACGTTTCGTCCATAAAAAAGATAAAGAATCAGATTTGCAATTCAGTGTGTCGGCAATATCGCCCTGAACAGTCTGTCGTATTTTTGTCGGAGCTTCGGCTGTGGCCCGTAAGGCACCGGATATGAACTCTGCGCCATCATGCACAGGCGAAGGGCTAACGTCCTCTTGGGAGAGGTCGAACTGAAAAACGTTATCCTGTCCTAATCTTTCGCGCATCATCAAGGCCCCTTGATAGATGAGACGACATGCATTGCCATTTTTCTCATCTCGTTAGTTATAGTCAGAGAGAAATGGGTTTGGGAAATGGTTTTTTTAAGAAAGTCTTCATTATTTACGCAAAAACAATCTTGGGGCGAATTATAAGAACGTTTTCATCAAAAACGTGCACGAATTAACTTAAAGCTTACATTAAGGGTCGAATCACCAGGGTCGACGCCCTCATTATTTAATCCAACCCGCCGCCTGCTCGCTCAATATTATGATAGCTTAAGCTAGGCAAAGACGCGGCGCAAAATCTCACTCGTGCGCTTGGCGGGGTTTTCTCGGATCGCTTTTTCTTCATCGCCGATATAAGTAAAGACGCCTCTTAAACCGTAATCAACCCCGTGACTAATGAGATCGGTTTTAGCATTCGCCCCTAGCTGCGGTGCAAAAGGTACTGCACTTACGCGCGACGACACTTGATCCAGTAATTGCAGCGCCCCTGTATTCTGTAGAGCATTTTCCATGATGGGCGAAAATAATGTAGTCAGCCGGTTCGTTGTCTTTTCCTGCAGATAACTCGTCGCTGCATTGTCCGGGCCTTGTACAATAGCTATCGCGTCCTGAATGCTAAGCCCCCGAACGGCGTCAAAGAAAATGTCTTTGGCGACAGGCGCTGCGGCTTCTGCGCCTCTATTTAATTGGGTCTGGAGATTATTTAATAAACCCCCGGCACCCAGCGGCTGCAAAATGTTTTGCACGTCCTGTAAAGCTGTGGGCAAAGGAATTTTAATACGTCCATTGTTCAAAAATCCGCCGTCTGCTCCGACAATTGAAATTGCCTGTGTAATCCCGTTATTGAGCGCCGCACGAATACCGCTCGCCGCTTCCCCTTGCGTCAGAGCGCCGGAATTAATGATGCCTTCTAGAACGGACGGGTCGAGCGTTTCGCAAGCTGCTAGCCCCATGGCTGGCAATGAGAGTAGAATGGTGCGGCGTGAAAGTGTCATGGCAATTATCCTTATCTAATGTCGAAGCTTTTCGCTTGCGCCCTATTCGCTTCCGAAGTCCTTAAATACAGGGCTACGCTTTTCAAAAAACGCCGTCACGCCTTCTTTACAGTCGTAAGATTTGAAAGCCTTATCCAAATACTCGCTTTCCTGTAAATGCGCTTGAAACGGGCCATCGTTCAAGGCACCAAACCCCAGCATTGAGTCGTGCAATAAACGTTTGTTTTGTATCGTCGACGTCGGTGAACAATTTTGCACAATATCTCGAGCGACGTCCAGTGTATAAGGGAGCACGTCTTCAGGCTCTTTTAACTCGCTAATTAATCCGGCGCGCATAACCTCTTCCGGCGTTAAAATACTGCCCCGTAAAATCCATTCCTGCGCTTTGGCAAAGCCGACAAGGCGTGGCAGGAACCAACTGGAAGCTGCGTCAAAGACAATGCCTCGACGCGCGAAAGGAAATGCAAATTTAGCTTTCGTGGAAGCAATTCGTAAATCCATGGGCAAAAGCATCGTTGCGCCAACCCCGACAGCCGAGCCATTAATCGCCGCAATAATGGGTGTGCTGCATTCAAACATGGACAACACTAATTGCCCTCCCAAATCCAATGGTATGTCACCGTGAAACTTTAGACCTGCTACCGACGAGAAACCTTGCGTAATATCCGCCCCTGCACAGAAGGCGCGACCTGCCCCCGTCACGACAATTGCGCGAATAGAGTTATCTGAGTCCAGATCTTTAAAGGCTTGGATGAGCTCCCCGCACATAGCAATGTTGAAGCTGTTCATCGCGTCAGGGCGATTTAAAGTTAGAATTGCAATAGATTTATCTATTGTGTCTCGGGAAAGTTTAATTGTTTGCATTGATAAAGCTCCTTAACGGAACTTTAGGTCAGAGGAATTTTTTTTCAAGCGAGCATCTTCGGAGACGCCTAAAAGCGCCTCCGAAGATTTACGCGGCGGGGAGGAATTCCATATCTGGGACTTTTGCTAGGGCCGATTTCAATGCGTCAAGCCTGACGGGTTTTACCACATAATCAATAACGCCATGCGCCATGAAGCACTGCATAATCTCTGGGTCATTCACTGCGGACACAGCAATGATATTTAGATCAGCGAACTTTGGACTTTGCCTTAGATGAGCCGTGAGCAATAATCCATCTGTGTCAGGCATATGATAGTCCACTAACATGAGCGTGTATGGGTCACCTTCACGATAAGCCGCGGCTAGTTTTTTCGCTGCCCTTCGGGCCGACTCTGCATAATCCGCCGTCATGTTAAGGCTTTCCAGCAATAGGTATAGCATGTCATAATTTGACCGAATATCATCAACGATTAGAATTTTGTGAGACTGGTCAACTTCTAGGACGGGCGCAGTGCGTTGCGGACTTACGACTTCGGCTTTACAAACCGGAAGCGTTATATTCACACAAAAATTGGAGCCCTGCCCAACGACGGAAGACGCTTGCAACCTCCCCCCCATTAGCTCGGTTATCTTCTTACAGAGCGAGAGGCCAATACTGCTTATTCCGCTCATATATCCTAATGAGCCGTCATCTTCGGCTGATTGCCCAAACATCGCCCTCATCTTTTTAGCTGGAATTCCGATACCTGTGTCTTTTACGGTGAATTTTAACTGTACATCTTTACCCGTTCCCTGACCATCAATCGTCAAGGAAACAAAGCCTTGCTTCGTATATTTAATCGCGTTTTCCATGAGATTCATTAGAACCTGTTGAAGACGCTGAGCATCGCCGCTGACAACCTCAGGCAAACTTGGCGCGACATTGATAATTAAATCCAAGCCTTTGTCGCGGGCTGAGTCACCCAAAATGTTCGATAAAGTTTCGACAATATCAGCTATACGGAATTGGCTTGCCATTAAATGCATAAGCCCAGCATCAATACGGGACAAATCGAGAAGATCATCAATCATGCGGATTAGGTGGCTGTTTGTCCGTTTTAAATCGTCAACAATCTCGGTTTGCTCTTGATCAAGCTCCGTTTGGATCAAAATATTTGCACTTGTTTCCAACTTGTCTAGCGGCGTCCTAAGATCGTGACCCATGTTGTTTAAAAATTTGGAGCGCTCCCGGATCTTGCGGCGCGCCGCTCTTTCAGCTTGGATGAGGCGGCTTTCGCGCTGCTTTTCTTCGGTGATATCATCAAGAACACCAATTAAAAACTCTTGGCCTTGTTGCGTTCTGAAATACGTCTTCCGAGATTTGACCCAACGCGTATCCCCGTGACTATTTGTACTTTGCTCAATATTGACGTTGTCTTTGCGTGTCTGAAAAACCAGATTATCTTTTTCCCAAAATGTTTTGGCTTCTTCTGCTGGGTTGAAATCAAAATCTGATTTCCCCAAAAGGCTTTCGCGCGGGTAACCTAAAAAGTCGCAAAACGACTGGTTCATTTCTATCCATTGGTGATTGCGGTCTTTGATGTAAACGGGGTTGGGCAATAAATTGATTGTCTGCTTCAGCAGATCAACCTCATTTAGATTGTTTTCTTGAGAGTCTAGCCCTTCAAATGTTGTCACGTCGCCCATGCGTTACTCCGATTAAAACAGGCCTAAGCGATAGATATTCAGGCTGAATAATTTATTAACGCATTTTATAAAAAGCAACTATTTGGTGTATTACACTACATATGTAGGGCTCGTGCACACTTAATCATAGAGATCCTGCTCCCTACGAAGAACGATAGGCATTGATTTGGAACACGCTTAAATAGCACTCAAATTACGAGTGAACTACCGCATCGATTATGGAATTCTAATCCAGTAAAATCACGCGTCTTAGTAAACGCGCTTCTTCGGCTCGATATAGTCAATGCCGTCCGTCATCGTGTAATCATGGACGGGGCGGTAATCGATTTTGACGTTGTTTTTCTCGCCGTCATACCACGCCAGAGTATGCTTCATCCATTTATCATCTAAACGATCAGGATAGTCTTCATGCGCGTGAGCTCCGCGAGATTCTTTACGGTTATCGGCAGAAGAAATTGTGACCATAGCTTGGCTGAGCAAATTGTCGAGTTCCAGGGTTTCCATCAAATCGGTATTCCAGACCATTGTGGTGTCAGAGACGTTCACGTCTTTAATTGACTCTGCAATTGCCGTGATTTTCTTGACGCCTTCAGCGAGGCTGTCTTCGGTACGGAAAACAGCGCAATGGGCCTGCATGGCTTTCTGTAAGTCGAGACGGATTTCGGCGGTCTTTTTACTGCCTTTTGCGGTTTTGAATTTTTCCAGACGGGCAAGGGTGTTGGCCCCTGCGTCAGCGGGAAGTGGCTTTTGCTTCGCATTCGGTGTGCAGACCTCGCCAACACGTTTACCCGCAGCGCGCCCAAAGACAACCAAATCAATGAGAGAGTTTGAGCCCAAACGGTTCGCCCCGTGGACGGATACACATGCCGCTTCGCCGACAGCCATCAGGCCGGGCACAACACTATCAGGGTTTTTACCTTTTTTCGTGACGACTTCGCCGTGATAATTGGTTTGAATACCGCCCATATTATAATGGCATGTAGGGAGAACGGGAATAGGTTCTTTGGTGACATCAACGCCAGCGAAAATCTTAGCTGTTTCGGAAATACCAGGCAGACGCTCTGCCAGTACCGCCGGATCCAAATGGTCCAGATGGAGGAAAATATGATCTTTCTCCGGCCCGACGCCGCGGCCTTCGCGAATTTCGATTGTCATCGCTCGAGACACCACATCTCTCGAGGCGAGGTCTTTGGCGGAAGGGGCATAGCGCTCCATGAAACGTTCGCCTTCAGAGTTGGTCAGATAACCGCCCTCGCCGCGTGAGCCTTCTGTAATCAAACAGCCCGCGCCATAAATGCCCGTCGGGTGAAATTGAATAAATTCCATATCCTGCACCGGTAGTCCGGCGCGAAGCACCATAGCGTTACCATCCCCCGTACAAGTATGCGCCGATGTCGCAGAGAAGAACACCCGGCCATAGCCGCCTGTTGCCAAAATCACGGTTTGCGCGCGGAAACGGTGCAAAGTGACATCATCGAGTTTCCAAGCCGTAATGCCGCGGCATTCGCCATCTTCCATAATCAGGTCGAGTGCGAAATACTCGATAAAGAATTCTGCATCATGGCGCAGAGACTGCCCATAAAGCGTGTGTAACATGGCGTGGCCCGTCCGGTCCGCTGCCGCACAGGTGCGCTGAGCTTCTGGGCCTTTGCCCATATTTTGCATCATACCGCCAAAGGGTCGTTGATAAATCTTTCCGTCCTCTGTCCGCGAGAACGGCATACCCCAATGCTCAAGCTCATAAACCGCCTTGGGCGCTTCGCGGCAAAGATATTCGATAGAATCTTGGTCACCGAGCCAGTCAGAGCCCTTGACCGTGTCATACATGTGCCATCGCCAATCATCCGCCCCCATATTACCAAGCGACGCCGCGATGCCGCCTTGCGCCGCGACCGTATGTGAGCGTGTCGGGAAGACTTTCGTTACGCAGGCGGTCTTGAGACCTTCCTGCGCCGCGCCCAATGTTGCGCGAAGGCCCGAGCCACCCGCGCCGACAACGACGACATCAAATGTATGATCAATCCATTTAGTCATGAGACTATCCTAGCGTAATTTTATTCTTAGCCTAAAAATGCGAGCTTTATAACGGCGTAAGCTATCATGGCCCAAATAATGACCGCGACGAGCTTATTCTTCAACAGGCCAAATGAGCGCAGACCGCCGGAGAAGTAATCCATAATCACTTCATCCATTTCCAATTTGCAATACCAGATGGCGGCCGTGGCGAAGGCCAATAAGCCTAACGCCCCAGCGGGATGAGAGAGCCATGTGATAAAGCCTTGGGAGGGAGCCTCAGCTGTGCCCATCAAAACGGCGCAAATTGCACAACAGAGCGCGAAAGGCAGCCCGATAATTAAGCCCCAACCCACCCATGTATGGAGCTTGTGATGCGATGTTCCTTTTCCATGTGCCATGATATCGTCCTTCCTAAATGACGAGGCCGGTACAAATACCAGCCGCCAGAACAGCCACGGCAATCATGGCATAGGATAATTTATTGTTGAGTTCGGGGTTCATCATCGCCCCGCGATCCCAAATAGCATGTCGGAGTTGCGCCAAAGCCATAAAGACAAACGCAAACACAAATACGGCAAAACCGATGACGCCAAGAGGGCTGAAAATCAGGCCCTCTAAAGGAAGCTTACCCGTCAAGGCAAGAACCAACAGACCAATTGCAACCAGCAAGAGCGCGACATAGCTGATGATAGCGCTCGCGCGGTGCAAGATGGATGACAACATGGCCGGGTGCCAGCGCCAAACCTGTAAATGCGGCGACATGGGCCGCTTATCATTCCAAGATGTCGACATAAAAAGTCCTTCTGAATTTTTTCGCAACCTAAATCGCTCTAGCATTTAGTCAACGCCTAAGCCTTTGAAAAGTCGCGTGTCCCGCCCTTGTTTTGTCAATTGAGACGATATGGCCCACAATAAAGACGGCTTAGTTAAGAATGGCTATCAAGCTATCGAGTTTCAAAGTCTTCTACGTTTCTATCGGCCCCAAGGATGCGTGGTAGCGGGACACTACTCATCTTCATATGTTGCGCCCAGATCAAACTCGGCACGGAAGTGGCGGTTCTCACGGTTTAATTCATAAACGAATTGCGCGTTAGGGCGGTACATCATCGACCAAACATTTGTAATAGACACATCCAATCCGGTGGCTTTAAATATCTCAACAGTTTTGGGGTCAGCCGGGAAATCAACTGACCAGACGCTCTCATCTTTTTTGAGATTCGCCGCATAGCCGCCATAGTCAGA
>CAZMEN010000020.1:0-17256 GCA_964565335.1 uncultured Algimonas sp.
ATCGTGAGCTCATTGGAAAAGTGGATCATAGCTTTCGCGAACTGACCAAACGTGAAGACTACGCGGACTGCCTAGCACCGGATAACTACGTTGCCTCTCAATCCCTCGCACGTGAGTTACGCCAACAGGGTTCAGAGGGTATTCTTTATCCAAGCGTCAGGCATGAGGGCGGATTATGTATCGCAGCCTTCTGGCCCGATGTGATCGGAATTCCAATGCAAGCTCGTCACTTTGCCTATCACTTTAATGGCGAATTCATTGACATGTATAGAGATGAAACAAGCGGCGAAGTCTTCAAAATCATTCTATAATTGGGCCTCATTTGAGGTCACCTGACATCACTCAAAACACCCCTAAATATTGCTAGTTTTGACCCTCAAAACTTTTTCGCACTGCACACAAATTGCACACGCCAGCCCCTAACCTATTGAAATAATTAAATAGTCTGTCCAATCCATCATGGGCGCAACAGAGACTATGAAATTTTCAGGGCGAGCCGTCATTGTGGAAACATAGGTATAAGAGGCTAAAACTCAAGAACAGAAAATATCAGCCTTATTTAGCAAGCCTTCCAAAACATAGCGCTCACCGGACACAAATTTGACGGTTAGAGAGCTTACAGACCTATAATAATAACGTTGAGCTTCTCATATACGCCGATAGTGTCAGCCAATGAGCTCGATTCGAATATCTGCTGAAATAATTCGCAAACCCCTTGTTAAGCCTTTCGTTATCGCAACGGGGCCAAGAGATCATCAGGATGTTCTATCAGTCACAATCACGGACGGGCATTATACCGGACGCGGAATGGCGACGGGCGTCAAATATTTGGGCCTGACCCCGGACGTCTGCTTAAGCCAAATTCAAAAAGTGCAAAGCCAGATTACTGACTCGACGACACGCGCGGATTTATTACGGATGATGCCCCCAAATGGCGGGCGCTTTGCCTTGGATTCTGCCTTTTGGGAATTGGAAGCTGCACGCAATAAAACCACTGTAGCGGATATAACAGGCCTTTCGCCAAAACCGCTCCGCTCTGCCTATACCATTGTGCTCGACACGCCCGAGGCTATGGCCGCACAAGCCAAAACAGAAAGCTGGCGGCCATTTCTGAAGGTCAAATTAGGTGGAAGCGCATATCTTGAGATACAGCGTATGAAAGCTGTCAGAGCCGCCGCTCCAGATTGTGTACTGGTAATTGATGCCAATGCGGCGTGGACACGCGAACAACTGGCCGCTTATTTGCCAGTCCTTTCAGAACTGGGTTACAGCCTATTGGAACAACCTTTAGCAATCGGAAGAGACAAAGGACTGATGGGTATTTCGATGGAGGTTCCAATTTGCGCCGATGAAAGCTTCCAAACTATCCATAATCTAGAGCGCGTCAAAAAACATTACGATGCTATTAATATCAAGCTTGATAAATGCGGGGGTCTAACTTCGGCTTTACTTATAGAAAAAGAAGCGCGCAAAAGGGGTCTGGATGTTTTCGTCGGTTGCATGTTGGCTCCGACAGAGGCGATTGCACCTGCTTTTCTGTTGGCGCAGAAAGCCGACTATGTCGATCTGGACGGCCCCTTTTGGTTCAAAGATAAAGACCCTCGTGTAAAGCTAACCGATGACGGTTTATTTGACACAATCCCCGACGATATTTGGGGTGCGGGTCTTATCAATTAAAACCCAATATCTCTGCCCTAGACCTTAGCCCCTGGCTGCCCGTCAAAAGCGAGACATTCCCGCCTGAGGCCGTTGTATCGATACAAATATGTCGCTCCAGAACACAGCGCGCTTTCATATAGCCTTTGGTCATTAGCGGAAGTATCGGCCCAGCGCGTTTCGCCAAAGCCATACGCCGCAAACGCATCCCCTCTTCCGACCCCCAATAGGCTACGCCTTCAAAGCCTTGTAATTCAAGGAGTTGCTCCGGTTTCATAATCCCGTCCAAAGCATAATCCATGACTGCCCCATGACAGATAATAAGCGGGGCACACCCATTCGCGCGAGCAATCGCAGCCTGTTTGAGGGCCCGCGGCAAAGTCGGGCCGAGACACAGCACGCGTCCTCTCGGGTGTGTCGAGAGACGGTTTGACTCCCCTGTAGGCCCCGGTAAATCCACAGTGCGTAAGGCGCGGCGGGAAGGGTTTTCCAAAGCATTAAGAGCCGCTTGGATACGTTCAGTAGAAATCGAATGAACGCCTTTTGGAACTTTCGTTCTCTTTTTCGGTTTTGTATATTTTTGTGTGAAGAACGGCACGTAATGCGGTCCGCCTGCTTTGGGGCCTGTCCCGGATAACCCTTCCCCGCCAAACGGTTGCGAGCCAACAATCGCGCCGATTTGATTGCGGTTGATATACATATTTCCGACATTCAAATTCTGCGTCAAATGCTCCACCCTATCGTCAATCCGTGTGTGAAGACCAAAGGTTAGGCCATAGCCGCGCACATTAATATCTTGAATAATTTGATCTAAGTCATTCGGATTAAATGTGGCGATATGCAGAACCGGGCCAAAGATTTCCTCGGCCATATCGTTTAACCCTCCAACAGAAATAACAGCGGGGCCAACGAAATGCCCTTCATCCGGCGCATCGATATATTTTAGCAATCGCCCGTTAGAGCGCGCCTTGGCGATATAGTCGAGAATTTTACGGCGGGACGGGGCATCAATAATCGGGCCGATATCTGTCTCATAGGCCCAAGGTTGCCCCAAACGGAGTTCATCCATAGCGCCGTAAAGCATTTTCAAAAAAGCAGGGGCAATATCACTTTGAATATAGAGCAAGCGGAGTGCTGAACACCTCTGTCCTGCCGACTGGAATGCAGAGGCGACTATGTCTTTTACCGCTTGTTCAGGCAGAGCCGTGGAATCGACGATCATCGCGTTTAATCCGCCTGTCTCCGCAATAAGCGGCGCTTCAGGCGACATGTTTTCCGCCATAGCCCGATTGATAAATTGCGCCGTTGCCGTTGACCCGGTGAAGCAAACGCCCTGAATGCGCGGATCAGAGGTGAGCTTAGCGCCAATAACAGAGCCGAGGCCGGGTAAAAGCTGCAAGGCAGTTTTCGGGACGCCCGCCTCATGCATTAGCGTGACTGCTTTTGCAGCAATCAACGGCGTTGTTTCGGCTGGCTTCGCTAATACGCCATTGCCCGCCGCTAGGGCCGCTGCGATTTGCCCCGTAAAAATAGCCAAGGGGAAATTCCATGGCGAGATACAAGCAAAGAGTCCTCTTGGTTGTCGATTGGGGCCGGTTTTAGTGGGCTTAAACTCAAGCTTTTCAACTTCGGCCGCGTAATAACGGAGGAAATCGACCGCTTCCCGTAGCTCTGCAATCGCGTCGGCCGGTATCTTCCCTGCTTCGCGCGTCAATAAGGCGAAAATCTCACCAAAATTTTCTTCATAAAGGTCAGCGGCTCTCTCCAAGACTTCGCGGCGCGTTTTTAACGCTTCATCCCATAGGTTTGCCGCTTTGAGCGCTGTGTCCACATCCGCCTCTGTCGCCTCTATGACCTCTCCTAGAAAGTCCTTAGGATTGGCAGGGTTATGGACACGTTGTGCAGGCTTCCCTTCGACGGAACCGACAATTATCGGAGCGGCACTCCATCGGGAGTCCACAAAAGGGGCGCGGGCCGAATTGATTTCCGCAATATCGTCCTCGGAATGAAGGTCCCACCCTCTGGAATTGATGCGGTTAGGCGCAAATAAATCTCTTGGCTTTCGAATGGTTGATGCCGATTGCGCACGCATGGCTTTCAAGGTCTGGAACGGGTCCGCCGCAATGTCTTCAGGAGCAATCGTCTCATCGACTATCTGGTTGACAAAAGACGAGTTCGCACCGTTTTCTAGCAGCCTTCGGACAAGATAAGCTAGCAAATCACGATGCGCGCCAACAGGAGCATAGATGCGGCACTGTGTGCTGTGCTGGTTTAGCACTAAGCGATGAAGCACCTCACCCATCCCGTGTAAGGCCTGGAATTCAAATGATGATTTATCTCGCCCCATAGTTTCAGCGAGATGCAATACAGAACAAACTGAATGCGCGTTATGCGTCGCAAATTGCGGATAGATACGGTCTGTCATAGAGAGCAATGTTTTCGCACAACAAATATAGGCGACATCGGTTCCGGCTTTCGCGGTATAGACCGGAAAATCGGTCAGCCCTTCCACTTGAGCGCGTTTAATTTCGCTGTCCCAATAAGCGCCCTTCACCAAGCGCACCATAATTTTACGATCAAGCTCTGCTGACAAAGCATAGAGCCAATCGAGAACCGAGGCTGCCCGTTTGCTATAAGCCTGGACCACAACGCCGAACCCGTCCCATCCGGCAAGCCGCTCATGCCGCAGGACAGCTTCAATAATATCGAGAGATAAATCCAATCGATCTGCCTCTTCGGCATCGATGTTTAAACCCATATTGGCGTCTTTCGCCATCAGGGCCAAAGCCAAGACATCTGGCACGAGTTCGTTCAAGACGCGGTCTTTTTGCCCAACCTCGTATCGAGGATGCAGAGCAGAGAGCTTAATCGAAATCCCGGGGTTTTGACGAATATCCTTTGACTTGGCATGTGTGGCCAATAGAAAGATTGCCTGCTTATAGGCCGTGAAATACTTTAGGGCATCAGAAGACGTCAGAGCCGCTTCGCCCAACATGTCATAGGAGTACGTAAAACCCGCTTTTTGTTTGGCTTGCCCTCGCCTGTGAGCACTCTCAATCGTCTCGCCTAAAACAAACTGGTTGCCCATTTCTTTCATCGCGCGTTTCACCGCCACGCGGATGACCGGCTCGCCCAAGCGTTTAATCGCGCCGTGGAGCACTTTGGAGATACCTTTGCTTTCGTCATCATCCAGCACTTTTCCGGTCAGCATCAACCCCCATGTCGACGCGTTGACCAAAGACGAAGACGATTGCCCCAAGTGTTGGCCCCATGAGGACGGCGCGATTTTATATTAAATTAAATCATCCATCGTCTGCGCGTCTGGAACTCGTAAAAGAGCCTCTGCAAGACACATTAAGGCGACGCCTTCATCTGTAGAAAGACCATATTCCGCCAAAAAAACTTCCATCAAACCGGGTTGCTCATCAATACGAATTCGCTTTATCAGCGCCGCTGCCGCTTCGGAGATTGCTTTCCGTTGGGTTTCTGAAATATTGGCCGCCGCTATTAACCCGTCTAAATGAGCGGTTTCATCTGTCAGATGCGCGGCGCGAATATCTTGCCGCAGAGCGTCTAATGTTTGCATATCAAATCCCATCTCCGGAACCCTGTCATGTAAATACATATGTCATTAAGCGCCGCCTTTGTCCGAATAAAAATACGCCGAAATCGGAGAAATACTCCCTATTTTTCCTCGCATTCATCCTCTTCGGGTGAAACTTTGCAAAAAAGGAAATAGGTAAAGCAAAAGTCATCTGAGGCTGTTTTTACTTAAAAAGAATCGTACTTACTCCGACCTATTCAAAGGGCGCGCCCTTGACAAAACAGGCGCAAAAGCCAGCCTCACAAATACCGAGACTCACAGAGGCAAAAGATTCGTGGCCAAACTCTATTTCAGTTTTTCAGCAATGAATGCCGGGAAATCGGCCATTCTGTTGCAATCGGCCTATAACTATCAGGAACGTGGCATGACCACGCTTTTGATGAAACCAGCTTTGGATGACAGAGACCCAAAAGCTGATCATATCGTATCCCGTATCGGCCTGAATGCGCAGGCCGACCTCTTCACCAAAGAGACTGATCTGGAAGACCATATCGTCAAATCCCATGCCAAAAAGCCAATAAATTGTGTGCTCTTGGATGAGGCGCAGTTTCTAACGCCCGAACAAGTCTGGCAATTATCACGGGTGTCCGACTACCACCGTATTCCGGTCATGTGTTACGGCCTCCGCACTGATTTTCAGGGCCAGCTTTTCCCTGGTAGTGCGACCCTTCTGGCAATAGCTGACGACCTCAGAGAATTACGCACGCTCTGTTGGTGCGGACGCAAAGCAACGATGACCTTGCGATTTGACGAAAAGGGCGGTGCCGTAACCGAGGGCCAGCAAATCGAAGTCGGCGGTAATGAAAAATATATCAGCCTCTGCCGCAAACATTGGGCCGAGAAAGAGACGAATATTGCTGGCTAGCTTATTTCAAGCTAATTCAGCCAAATTTTTCCAATTGTTCAATCAGCAAATCAAAGAACCCATCCGCGTTGACGTCATAAGCCCAGAGGCAATTCTTAGGCAATTCCGTTCCGTGCCAGAAATCCACGGCTGTGTGGCCACGCGTCAAAGGCGAGTCCGTTTCGACGCGAATATTACAAGCCTTGAGTGAGAAAATCTCAGGTCGTAAAATATACGCCATCGTACAAGGGTCATGGAGCGGCGCGCCGTCAGTGCCGTATTTATCGGCATCAAAACGGCCATAATGGGTCAGCAGATTAAAGGCTGCCAGAGCGACCGGGTTTCCGACGGTTTTAATTCGTTTTAAAACCGAAGCGTTGGACAAAACCTGATGCGTAACGTCCAAACCAAACATAACTAAAGGACAGCCGCTATCAAAAACAATTTGCGCGGCATGGGGGTCCACATAAACATTAAACTCGGCGGACGGCGTAATGTTTCCGCCCTCTCGTAACGCCCCGCCCATTATGACAATGCTCTTTATCTTGGGCAATATGGCAGTATTCTTCTGCATGGCGGCGGCGATATTGGTCATTGGCCCAGTCACGAGAATTGTGATGCTGTAATCATTGGCGGCTAGAAGCGTTTCAACGATAAAATCGACCGCATGTTGCGACTGTAATGCCATATCAGGCTCATGAATATCGATACCTTCAAGACCTTCATTGCCGTGTACCTCTTCGGCAGTCGCTAGAACGTATTTCAACGGCGCATCACACCCTGCATAGATGGGAACATCGGTCCGCTGCATCAATTCGCATAAAAGCCGTGTATTTCGTTCCGTTTTATCAAGGCCCACATTCCCCGCGACAACGGTAATTCCCAAAACCTCATAATCCGCCTTTGCGTCAGGGGCGAGCGCAAGAAATAAATTTATGGCGTCGTCTTGGCCCGGATCGCAATCAATGATGAGTTTTTGTGTCATACTCCCTCATAAAGCTGTCTTTATGAAATGAGAACCGTTTATTCCCCTCCATTGACGCGCAGGCCTTGATTAGCGGCGCTGATTGGACTACCCGCCCTCTTCCGACCCCCTATTATGTCCATTCCAGATGGAGCGAAATTTTGGAAAAATTATTCGTCAGCGCCGAAGAGCTTCTGAAAGACTCCTTTGAACTAGCATTGCAGATATTTGAGAGCGGCTACCGCCCTTCTTTTATCGTTGGTGTCTGGCGCGGCGGTACGCCCGTTGGCATAGCTGTGCAGGAGGTTTTAGAGCTTTTAGACTGTAAGACAGATCACTTCGCTATCCGTACATCCTCTTACGAAGCCATGGATAAGCAATCCAAAGAGGTTAAAGTTTATGGCCTCCAACATCTGGTAGACACTATTAATGTCGATGATCAACTTTTGATTATTGACGACATTTTTGACAGCGGCCGCAGTATCGAAGCCATCATTGATACGTTAAAAGACAAATGCCGCCGCAACACGCCCGACGATATTCGCGTTGCCACGGTTTATTATAAACCCAAGCGCAATAAAACGACCCGCGTCCCGGATTTCTATTTACATGAGACTGATGAATGGACCGTCTTCCCCCATGAATTGGAAGGCTGTTCGGTTGACGAATTAAAGAAAACGAAGCCGCTCCCCGACCGTTTATTCGATTTGCTCTCTAAAAAATAAGGTCTGTTAGAGTAAGGCGTCGACATCGTTACGGTAAGGCGCCGCACTTTGCGTGCCAATTTGTGTTGCCGTCAGCGCGCCTACCGTGCAGGCAAATTCTAAGGCTTTTGCATGAGATTTGCCTTCCACTAATGCGACGGTCAGTGCAGCAGCAAAGCTATCTCCGGCTCCTGTCGTATCAACCACATCAACTTTCGGCGGTTTAGCTTCGGCCACAATTTGGCCTTTGCGCAAGAGCTTCGCTCCTGCTGCACCCAGTGTAATTGCTATCAGTTCCTCATAGCCATCCAAGGCGGATTCATAGAGTGCATATTCCCCTTCATTCAAAATAAGTAGGTCAGCGAAAGGCGTCAGTTCCTCCAACCCCGGCAATACAGGCGACGCATTCAAGGCGACAAATCCATCAAACTTTTCAATAGCGGCTTTTATAGTCCCCATTGGGATTTCAAATTGACTGATAAGCGCGTCACCAGAAACGGGTTTGAGGTGGTCAGTCGAAAAGGCCGCATTCGCGCCAGACGCAACGGCAATCTGATTTTCGCCATCCTCTGAAACATTGATAAAAGCAAGACCAGAATGAACGTCATCCAGTTCAATTATATTTGAGAGATCGACCTCCGCCTCTTTTAAAAACACTAAGGCCTCTTTGGCGTAGTTATCACGCCCGACTGCCGCTTGCAGGCTGACAGAAGCTCCCAAGCGTTGAGCGGCTAAGGCGACATTTGCGCCTTTTCCGCCCGGCAATGAGGTGAACCGTCCTTGCGTCACAGTTTCTCCTGCGCGCGGTAAATTTTTAGTTTGAACAATCAAATCCAAATTGACGGAACCGAGCACACAAATTTCAGGTTTTTTCATATCATCCTCTTAATTTGTCCACATACGTCAAAGAAGCTTCTGTCAAAAGACCATTTTCAAGAGAATTATGATATGGTATCGCCCTCGCCCACTTTTGATAGGTTTATACATGATCGAAATTCACCCCATCAGTTTTTCTATTTGGCAGGAAGATAAGAAGAAATTCGCTAAATTGATTGGTGACTCCTTTCGTGAAACCGGCTTCGCCGTTATTTCTGACCACACAATTTCGCAGGACGTCATTGAAGCCGCAGATGAAGCATCGAAAGAATATTTCGCTCTACCTGCCGATGTTAAACGCGGATATGCCGATCCCGAAGACGGTTTTCAACGTGGCCATTCCCCCATGGGCACAGAAAACGCGAAAGGTAAAAAAGAAGCTGATTTGAAAGAATTTTGGCATACAGGCCGCGCCCTGCCCGAGGGCTCGCCTTATCGCGCAACTATGAAGGAGACTCCATCGGTCAAAGAAGTCTCTAACTTTGATGAAACAACCCGGTCATTATATGAAGCGTTAGATGACTTTGGCGTGGAATTGTTACGCGCTATTGCGCTCTATCTTGATTTGGACGAACACTGGTTTGATACTCGGGTCGACAATGGTAATTCTATCCTGCGCCTATTACACTATCCACCTCAAATGACGCCCCCTGAAGAAGGCTCAGTTCGCGCCGGGGCGCATGAAGATATCAATCTCATCACACTTTTATTGGGCGCAGAGGAAGCGGGGCTTCAAGCCAAACATCGCTCAGGTCAATGGCTTGACGTTAATGCCCCAGAAGGGGCTCTTGTCGTCAATTCTGGTGATATGCTGCAACGTCTGACGGGCGGCGTATTGCCATCAACGACCCATCGAGTCTTAAACCCTACGCTAGAGCGGGCCAAACACCCTCGCTATTCAAAGCCGTTCTTTCTGCATCCCAATAATGATTTCAAAATTGAAATGCTGGAAAGCTGCAAAGCCCATGGCGGTATCGCCGAAGCGCCCATCACAGCTTCTGCATATTTAAAAGAACGCTTAATTGAAATCGGCTTAATGAAAAGCTGACTTTGTCTTTACGCGGCTTTGCCCGTCATATTACGACGAGCATTCCGGCCAAGGCTGCACTCATCAAATTCGCCAGTGACGCTGCGAACACAGCGCGTACGCCCATACGGGCGATATCGGGCATGCGGTCAGGGATAAGCGCGCCTAAACCTCCAAGGAGAATGGCGATAGAGCTAAGGTTCGCAAAACCGCAAAGCGCGAATGTCAAAATCACGACGGTCCGTTCCGACATTTCGCCCTGAACATTGACCAAGCTGATATAAGCGATGAATTCGTTCAACACGACTTTTTCGCCGAATATCGCGCCTGCTTGTTGCGCTTCTGACCAAGGCACATTGAGCAAATACATGACAGGTGCAAAAACGAAGCCCAGAATGGTTTGGATGCTGAGGTCTTCTTGGCCAAAAGCCCCTCCAAGCCAACCAAGTAAACCGTTGGATAACGCAATCAAAGATACAAAAGCGAGAAGCATGGCACCGATTGCCACCGCGAGTTGAACACCATTTTGCGCGCCAACAGCGGCGGCCATAATCACGTTCGGGTGTTTGGTAGGCTCGCCTATTTCGAAAATCGTTTTCTCAACTTTATCAACCGCTTCGACTTTTGGGTCGGGCATTATTATCTTCGCCATTAGCAAACCACCGGGCGCCGACATGAAACAAGCCGCAATCAGATATTCTGGCTGGATACCCAGTTGGATATACCCTGCCAAAACCGTTCCTGCGATAGAGGCCAGACCAGACACCATGATGGTGAAAAGCTCATGTTTTGAAATCGTCGGCAGATAGGGTTTTAACGTCAACGGCGCTTCGGTTTGCCCAACAAAGATATTCGCCACCACATTAAGCGATTCAATCGGCTTAGTTCCCGTCAGGAAATTAACCGCCCTCCCGCCATATTTCACGATCAGTGGCATAATCCGTAAATGGTACATGACCTCCATAAGCGCTGCGAAGAAAATAACCACAGGCAGGACGCGCACGAGAAAGCTGAACCCAACCTCATCACTCGCTAACCCACCAAAAATAAAGTCGATGCCGTCATTGGCATATCCCAACAATGTCGTGACTTTCTCGGACATGCTTAACAATGCATTTTTGCCAGAGGGCACATAAAGAACTAAAACGGCAATGAAGACTTGCAAGGCAAAACACGACAAGACTATCCGGGGATTAATGCCGCGCTTGTTATCGGATGCCAAAAAGGCAACAAAAAGGATCAAAGCGATACCGATAAGGCCAAAAGCGGGATGATGCATAATATAAGCTCGCTATGCGTCGCGGTTACGACAATGGTTTGTCCTAAACAACGCCATATTAAAAAGCCAGACGCATTTGGTCTGTAGGCAAATCATTCTCCACGCCGGGAAGCAGTGTGACAAGACGGTCGATGAGGCCAGTAAGATCATTCACATATTCATCCTGATAGATGATCTCATCCGCATAAACCGCTGATGGAGCCACAAACTCCTGATGCGCAGGTTCTACGTCCTCATGAAATTGTTGGTGCACAAAATCTTCCGTTCGGCCGCGATCAGCCACATCCCTTGTCAGTCGACGGGCATAGCGTTCTTCATAAGAACACTTCATATAAAGACTGTGATCCAGTAATGGGCGCACCTGTGCAGCATCTAAAATCAGCATGCCTTCAACGATAATGAATTCTTTCGGCTGTAAAGGTTCCGTCGGCAAACGTCTTTGATGAGTCACAAAGTCATAATTCGGGAGGGCAACGGCCTCCCCGCGTTTCAAAGCCTTTATATCCGAGGCAAGCTTTTCAAAATCCAAGGCCTCAGGAACGTCAAAATTCGGGATATCTTTCTTACGGGCCTGACGCTCGCGTATATCAAAATAATAATCATCTTGCCGTATGGCCATGCAAGTGTCTGCGCCCAAACGGTGCTGAAGGTGGCGAGCTAATGTTGTTTTTCCAGAACAACTTCCCCCCGCAATACCAATCACAAATGACATGAGCGCGCATTTACCCCTGAAAACGCCAAAATTCCATAGCGCATTGCCTAAAACGAATCTTTTGGGGTTACCAGACCTAAATCCAAGGGTGCGATGTCAGAAACCTCACGCTCAATGCACGAAAATGTGACTAATAAGCCACACTCCGACATTATCGTCATCAATCTTGGCCCCAGAACCCGTTATCCACAAATTTATTACACATTTGTCACAAAAGTTACAAAACTTGCTACTATGGGGCAGCCAACTTTCAACACGCACTAACGCAAAGTTTACACATGAAAAATTCAGTTTCCTCTCTCGGTTTCCATGCCGTCCTAACATCATCAGTCCTCGCACTCACTATGAGTCTGGCAACATCCGCCACAGCGCAGGTCACAACCTCCTCTATCCGCGGACAAGTTTTCGACACAACAGGTCAAGCTGTTTCCGGCGCAACAGTTACAATTCTTCACACACCATCAGGTACGCGTTCTTCCGCGTTTACAAACGCAAATGGTGTCTTCTCTGCACGTAACTTACGTGTTGGTGGCCCTTACACGGTAACAGTTGTAGGCTCAGGCTATCAAACGAAAGCCATCACTGACATCAACGTCAACCTAGACGAAACATTTTCTCTAGACGTTTTGCTTGCAGGCGGGACTGGTATTGACGAAGTTATCGCAACAGGCACAATTTCCACACAAAGCTATCTCGACACAGGGATTTCAACAAACTTCAACACTGAAGAATTGAACCGCATTCCATCAATCGACCGCGACATTACAGACGCAGCCCAACTTGACCCCTTTGCCAGCGTAAACATCCAATCTCGTGGTGATAAAGAGCTCTCCATTGGTGGCGCTAACAATCGTTTCAACTCTTTGACAATTGACGGTGTGGCTTTGAATGACCGTTTTGGTTTGAACGCAAACGGATACCCAACGCAACGCTCACCTGTTCCCTATGATGCGATTGACTCGCTATCTGTTGAAACAGCGCCATATGATACAGAATTTAATGGTTTCACAGGCGGCACAATCAATGCCGTAACGAAATCTGGTACAAATGAATTCCACGGCTCTGCTGGGTATTTTTACTCAAGTGACGACATTGCTGGCGACAAAATCCGCGGTAATGATATCACAAACAGCTTTAAAGAAGAAAGCTATGCTTTCACTCTTGGCGGCCCTGTTATCAAAGACAGATTTTTCCTCTTTGGCGCCTATGAGAAATTTGAAGAAGCTGCTGCTCTTAATGATGGCCCATTGGGGTCAGGCGCTCTAAACGAACGTAACATCCCTCAAGCCGATGTTGACTCAGTTAACGAAATTCTCTCTCGCGTTTATGGCTTCGATGGTGGAGATTTCACAGTTGACCCCGTCACAGAAGAAAAATACCTCATCTCTGCTGACTTAAACATCACTGATGACCACCGCGCAAAGTTCACGTATCTGAAGAACGAAGGGTCAACAATCCGCCAAACAAATGGTAGCTCGTTCCTAACAGATCGTAGAGTTGATGTTTTAGGCCTCTCTTCAACATGGTATAACCGTACAGAAGACGTCACCAGCTATATTGGTCATCTGTTCTCTGATTGGACACCAAATTTCTCGACAGAATTTAAAGTGGCCTACACAAAACAATCTACAGGTCAGGATTCATTAGGCGGTTCAGAAATTCCATTGTTTGCCATTCGCCTTTCAAACGGCTCAAACTTAACAACAGGTCCAGACACATTCCGTCATGGCAATGAGTTGGATCAAGAATTCTTCCAAGTGAAAGCTAAAGCTGAATATGTAACGGGCAACCACACATTTAAGGTCGGATTTGAACATGAAGACGTTGATGTTGATAATTTGTTCGCGCCGAGCGCTGAAGGACAATACTTCTTTGATTCAATCGCTGACCTTGAAAATGCAAATGCGTCAGCCATTCTCTATGAAAATGCCATCACGAATGACGAAAATGACCGTCGTGCTCTTTGGGGATATGACTTAACATCACTCTATGTACAAGACACATGGGACGTTAATGATGCGCTAACAATGCAGTTTGGTTTACGGTATGACCGTTACGGTTCATCAGGAACAATCAGACAGAATGATAACTTCCAAAATCGTTATGGTTACTCCAACACGACTGACATTGACGGCTTAGACGTCATCATGCCGCGTTTCTCATTCAATTGGGACGTTTCAGATAAACTCCGTGTACGCGGTGGTTTAGGTCGTTTCTCTGGCGGGTCTCCTTCAGTTTGGCTTTCCAATGCCTACTCAAATGATGGCGTAACTAACGAATCCATCCGTATCACAAACACATCTATCGCCGTTCCAACAACACCCGATGCAACTACAGGAAATTACATTCCTGCAAACATCTTGGCTCAATTAGCAGGTCAAAACCCTGACGGGCCTGTCGCGGCTTTGAACCCGAACTTCGAAATACCGACAACTGTTAAAGCTAACCTTGGTTTTGCTTTGGATGCCGACCTTGGCTTCTTTGGTGATGAGTGGACATTGAGTGCAGACGTTCTTCACAATGAGTATGAGAACGCTCCGTTCTGGTATGATGAGTCTTGTGTACAAAACTCATTTGATGCGCCTGAAGGTGGTCGCAACGCTTACATCTGCGGCTTTAACGGCGCCCCTGAGGCAACAATCGTTGCGAGTACAGATAAAGGCTACAGCACATTATTTGCCGTCTCTGGTCAGAAAGAGTGGGAAACAAGCTTTGGTGACTTCGACTTCTTCACAAGCTATACTTATGCAAATGTGAACGATATCGGCCAAGGGACGTCTTCTACGGCAACATCTAACTACTCAGATACACCAAGATTTGATTACCAACTGCCTACTGTCGGTACATCAAGCTTTGAAACGAAGCATTCCTTCAAAATGCGTCTAGCTTGGGAAAAAGAACTTATCGAAGATTATCGTACTAAGTTCTCACTCTTCGGAACACGTCGTTCAGGTCAGCCTTACTCATACACCTTCAACACAGATGGTCGTAATGATGTATTCGGCATTCGTGAAAACCGTGCCGATGATGCAGGTGCCTTGCTTTACGTCCCAACAGGCATCAACGATCCGTTGTTCTCATCAGCCTCATTCGGCGGCAGTGTTACGCAACAACAAGCGTTTATTGATTACATTCAAGGTTCTGAGCTTGCCAACCATCAAGGCGATGTTGCCCCACGCAACGGTTTCCGCTCACGTTGGACATCTATCTTTGACATGAAAATTGAACAAGAGTTACCAGGTTTGATGAAAGGGCATAAATCATCCGCCTTCTTCGCCATGCGTAACCTTGGTAACTTCATTGACAGTGATTGGGGCGTGATTGAGCGTGTACGTTACGAATATGAGCAGCAAACAGCGAGTGCTCGTATCGAAAACGGTCAATATGTTTATGACAACCTAGATACAACATTGAACCAAGAAATCTTGAACGCGTCACTTTGGAGCGCTCAGATTGGTATCAAATACGAATTCTAATTTTGGACTTTGTCTAAAATTAACTTATAGCGGAGGGCCTCGGTCCTCCGTTTTTGTATCCGGATATGGATATGTCCTCGCCCCCAATAGGAGCCTTTTATGATAAAGTCCCGCCGCCAAATTTTAACAGGCCTTGGTGCCCTTTCACTGGTCGGATGCGCCACGACCACAGCGCCTAAGGCTTTACAATTCGGGGGCTCAAAATTTATTTTGGGGGACTTATTCAAACTCGGTGTGGCATCGGGTGACCCCGTCTCTGATGGCTTTGTTATCTGGACCCGTCTGGCCCCAAATCCTCTCGCCGCCGACGGCGGCATAACTGACCCAACCAAAGTGACATGGCAGGTGGCCGAGGATGACAATTTCTCTCGTGTGCTACAATCTGGAGAGATGACTGCCACGTCTGATTGGGCGCATAGTGTTCATGTCGAAGTTCAAGGCCTACAGCCGCTACGCCCCTATTATTATCGTTTCATTGCCAATGGCCTAACCAGTCCAACGGGCCGCGCGAAGACGGCGCCTGTGCTTGGCTCCAACGTTGACAAATTACGCTTTGGTATCGCCTCATGTCAGCATTATGAGCAAGGTTTCTTCAATGCTTACAATGACATGGTCGCGAATGACCCTGACCTTATCCTGCACATGGGAGATTATATTTATGAGGCCTCTTGGGGCCCGCAGGTCCGCCGCCAAACGGCGACAGATGCGATGACGTTGGCTGAATATCGCCAAATTCATGCTCAGTATAAAACGGACCCGGCGCTGCAAGCCGCCCATGCGCATGCGCCTTGGCTTATGATTTGGGACGACCATGAAGTCGTCAACGATTATGCGGGCTTTAATGATGAGAATTATATGCCAATTGAACTGGTCAAAGCTCGTCGACGTGCCGCTTATAAAGCCTATTACGAACACATGCCTGTGCGCTTGCGTAGTAAACCGCGAGGCGACCATATGCGCCTTTACGATTATTTCCATTATGGAAACTTGATGACAATGGCGCTCACTGATGGGCGTCAATATCGAGATGATCAGGCGTGCCAAACACCCGATGATGGCGGCGGACGCCCTGTATCGCGCGCAAGCTGCCCACAATTTGACGACCCGACCCGCTCTATGTTCGGCAAAGAACAAGAGCGTTGGTTGATGCCATCCTTCGCTCGCTCCCGCGCAACATGGGAAGTTTTGGCGCAGCCCACTCTCTTCTCTCGCCTTTTCCAGACCGACAGAGACGGAAACCCTGCGGCTTGGAATGATGGATGGGACGGGTATAGCGCCACGCGTGATATGATATTAAAAGCTGTCGAACAGCGCCGTCCGAAGAACTTTGTCTCGCTTGGCGGGGATATGCACTCTTGGTGGCAGGCCGATTTAAAAGCCGACTATAATGACCCGAATTCCAAGACGTTGGGAACAGAGTTCGTTACCACATCGGTCACTGCCCATAGCTATAATTATAGTCGTTTCCAACGCATGTTGCCAGACAATCCCCATATCCATTTTGTGGATGACAGGAAACGCGGTTACTCCCTCGTGGATGTAACGCCTTACCGCTGGGAAATTCAGATGAAAGAAGTGGCGACTATCTATGAGTCTGAAGCCCCTACGGTGACTGCGAAAAAGTTCATCGTCGAAAGCGGCCAAGCCAAAGCCATAGAAGCTTAAAGCTTCGCAGAATAACACGCGCGACAAGAAACTGTTGACTTACGAAAGCCAAATAGTTTAGGACGCAGAAATTTTATCCGTCATCCGGACGGGTAAACTAGACCGACGTATGAAAGGAAAAACTATTTTTAATCAATTCGGCAATAAGCCCAAATTTTTCGACACCCTCGCCATTTGCGATGATGTCGAAAACGTTATTGAAACTCTTAAAACACATTACCAAGACGCCACGAATTTTCTGAATAAGGCCTTCGCAACCTTTGCGGAAACCGGAGAGCGCATGGATTCTAAATTAGTTACTTACCCTTACCTCTTACTACACTTACGTGAGAAAAAAGCAGACGGCATTAAACCCTCAGGCTTTGTTAGCATTCGTGGCCCCGGCTGGTACGGCACATCCATTACCCATCCCGAAATTTTTGAAGATTATCTAAAAGATCAACTCGATC
>CAZMEN010000020.1:17266-40960 GCA_964565335.1 uncultured Algimonas sp.
ATCTTATCGCACGTGGATATGAAGTCGATTATTACGTTGGCCCCAGCGATGAGGTCATCCCCGTTGCCTTCGCCATTGATCCATCTACATTCGAGATGAAAGACGGCAGCGCCAAGAAAATCGGTGATTACTTCGCCCTGCCCGATTTGAAACGTATCCATGATGATTTGGCCGATGGAGCTTTTGAGCAATCCGAGGATGAACCTCTGCCCTTGAGCCTATTCCCTGCATTGCGAACCGATTATTCACTTCAACGTTTACGGCATTACACAGGGACATCCCCTGCGCATTTCCAGAAATTCGTCGTTTTTACCAATTACCAACGCTATGTGGATGAGTTTATTGAACACGCCAAATCCGTTGTCGGTGACGGGGTTCATACAGGGTTTTCCAGTCCCGGTGTCGGAATGATAGAATCGGCGACAGACTATAATCCGCCTGCCGGTTTCAAACTTCCGCAAATGCCTGCCTATCACCTCATGTGCGATAATAATGAAGGTATCACCCTTATCAATATCGGCGTGGGGCCGTCCAACGCCAAGACCATTACCGATCATGTTGCGGTCCTACGTTCACATTGTTGGTTGATGCTCGGCCATTGTGGGGGGCTACGAAATACCCAGACATTGGGGGATTTTGTTCTCGCTCACGCCTATTTGCGCGATGACCAGATCTTGGATGAAATGCTCCCGCCCACTATTCCGCTGCCGACGATTGCCGAAGTACAAATCGCGCTCACCAATGCGATTTCGAATGTCATGAAATTAAGCGGCACAGAGATGAAACAACATGTTCGCACAGGCACTGTGGTGACGACCGACGACCGAAATTGGGAGATGCGCTATGCCAGCCTGCGTACCCGCCTCAACCAATCCCGTGCTATTGCGATTGATATGGAAAGCGCGACGATTGCCGCCAATGGCTATCGCTACCGCGTTCCTTATGGAACATTGCTCTGCGTTTCAGACAGGCCGTTAGACGGCGAAATTAAGCTCCCCGGCAGTGCCGAAGCCTTCTACCGAAGCCGTGTCGCGCAACATCTAAATATCGGGTTGGAAGCCATGTCGATTATGAAAGACGCTGCACAATCGGGCACTTTGCATTCAAGAAAGCTCCGCAGCCTCGATGATCCAGTTTTCCGATAAGAGACTTATTGAGCGACTTGAGTGACCTCAGCTTGGGTCACTTTAATCCAGAGGAGCGGACTACGGATAGGCATATTGCGGCGGATTTCATAAACTTCTGAATCCGGATCAAATGTCTTCGCCAGTTCGAAATAATCACAGTTTTTGAAAGCAAGCGCGCCAAACAGTAGAAAGGCGCGCCTTTGGTCTGGCTCATCCGCATATTGAACATCAGCCGTGAAAGGCCAACCCTCGCGGTCTTTCATGAAGGGCACGATAAAGTACGCGCCTAGCTGCATGGATCTCCCATTTTGCGTTTCTGAATGCCATAAGTCTTTAGTCTCATCGGATGCAAGCTGCGCAATCGCGGCCATTAAGTCATAAACGAACACCGAATAGCCATAGGGTTTTGTCCGCGCAGTTTCCTTCGGAAATGAGCCGTCCGCCGCCATCATATCGGGCAAATACCATGTTAGAAATTTATCCCGAACGACATCTTCCAAGCCCTCATCCGCCGTTAGTGTCGCAAATGCCGCAATTTGCATAGACCACGCAATGCTGTGATTATTGGGATGTAGGCTTTCTTTCACGCCCATAGGGTGGGTGTTCATCCAATCAGCATAGTCAGCAAACCACTGTTTCAAAGCCAGCGTGTCTTCTTCGCTAATGAGGCCTTCTTGGATCAAATAATGCGCAGCAATCGCGACATCCACCAGATGCATTGTATCAATGATGCCGATAGAACGCCCCGTATGCCGTCCCTTAATCGCCTGGCCATAAAATAAATTTGGGTTCATCCGCGTTTCGGGGTTGATAAACCAAGCCCGTAAATGCGCGGCCGCCGTGTCGGCATATTGCCTGTTCCCTGTCATAATATGAGCCGTCGCAAATGTGCCGACATAATCGGCGAGGTTCATCATAGACAAACGATGGGCAATAAAATTGTCAGGATTACTTTGTCCATCTCGGCGTTCATAAGGCGCATCGGGTTTACCCGGAACAGGCCACCAATAGTCGCCTTCTGAAAAGAAATCATGTGGGCCACCTGCGCTGCGTTCAGCGAGGTCGGCTGTCACAGTTCTTATTTCCGCTGACAGAAACCGATTGGCCCGTTCAGTGATGCGATCACTCTCAAAATCGAGCATGTCTTGGAAGGTGCATTGCCTGCTTTCAAGATGCGTGACTGTTTTACTGTCAGGACCAAACGAATTGCACGATATGAGCAAAACGATAAAGGCGGCCGCAATAAAGCGACCAAAACCTTTCATGCCGACGGTCAACGCTTCCACTTTAGCGTTTTCTGCGTTGCTCTAATTGATACTCATAGAGCGAGGGCACAGGAGGAATTTGATTGAGTTGTTCAAAATGCGGGTCGGGCGCATAATCGATATTTAAGTCTCGATTACCATGCACCCCGAGAATGCGCGCTTGCACCCCATCTTTCGGGCCGCTTAGCGTCAATTCGCCTTCGCCGCCGCTCGCCTGAACATCGATATTGTAAAATGTACTGAACCGACCATGAGACGGCTTCCAATAGCCCGCACCGCCGCCATCAAAGAATTTTATACGTGTCTGCTCCGGCTCTAATTCTAAATGCACTTTGATATTATCAAATAGGTTTTGATGGTTCGCGCCGGAATGTTGATCCAGTAAAGGCGCCTTAAAAACCTCGCTGTCTTTATAAACACTCTTCACCGCATATGTGTTGAAAGATAGCGGATGTTGCGCTTCATTCTCTACGCGAATATTTTCTGCTAAGACATTGTAAACACTTCCCATATGCACTGTGTAATGCGCACGATGCGGGCCTTTTGTAGTGATGTTTTTTATCGTCAAATTGCCATTATCATCGTTTAAAATACCACTATCCGCATTTGTAATGGTGACATTGCTGACAAAGCTATCAAACAATCCCGTTAGATATATGGCGTTATATCCGTCCTCCACATGATGCGCGATAGGCACGCCGTTAGGGAACTCTATGTTCAGGTTAGAAATAGAGACATTCTCTAAATGCTCCCATGGGACAAAAGCAGGTTCCCACTCTGGGTTAGCATCCAATAAAAGCGGATCAGATAGCGTCACCTGATTGCCCTCTATCGCCATAATACGTGTCATCTGAGAGACAAGCGCGCGTCTGGGGTAATTCCAATGATGACTGCCGAGCGTCTTAAATTTCGTCCTATCTCCATACATCTCGGTTAGAAGCGATCCATTCTCACCCTGACGATTATACCATTCTATTTTCAAGACCTGACCGACCTGCAAAGTCGATGCGTCCCCAGCAGTCACAGTTAAGTCTCCACGCGAACCGCCTGCAACAGCCGTCAAAGGCTCAGGAAAGTCATCATACTTTTCAAGGTAGGCCTTGCCGCGCGCGCCCGGCGTTTGCGTCCATATATACCCCCCACTCCACGCATAAAGCGAGAACGGTAGATCGATATTATTGGCCTTTTCCCTCTGCCGCTTATCAAACTCGATAAGGTATTCCGAAAGCTCCTTCATAGCATCAGGCGTCGGCAGGAATTTCATGGGGCGCGGATAATAGAGCGTAGTCGCTTCGCCCTCTCCCTGAAGGGCAAAATCACTACGTTCGATATACAGAATGTCCGAGAGGATAAACCGGCCGGCAGGGAATTTCAAAATAACGGGGCCATCATGGGCATTCGCTGCCTCTAGCGCTTTTAACGCCGCTTTGCTGTCATCCTTACCGTCATTAGCGACAGCGCCGTAATTTGTTACGTCAAACACTGTGCCGCGGACCTCAGGCAGAGGTGCGTTCCCGTTTTTGTACCCGGCATAAGAAAAATCGGGGATATACGGCCCGTTACCCGTTACAATCTTAGGCATCTCCGCCGCTTTCACGGGTGAGAATATTGCAACTTTATCGTCCTCAGTCGTGTCCGTCGATTTGCTATCTGGTCCAGAACAAGCGGAGATAGCCAGAACAGCGACCCCAAGGACAAGCGTAGGAAGCAAAGACAAACCCAATGTGTCTGCCATGTTTAACGCCCAGTCCCCGGAACCGTGATGTAATAGCCACGATAATCTTGCGCCTGAACATTCACAACAGAGTCGGTCTTGCCGGGATATAGGATAATTGAGGATGTCCCATTGGCAAATTCACGCGTTTGGCTGCCTGTCGGCGTGCCTTGGTTCATTAGGAATTTACCACCTCCATCCACGGTGAAATATCCCCGGTCTTGCATATCCACGACGCGCAATCCTTTACGGTCCTGTGCTTCAGCAAAAATCGTATATGAACCGTCCTCATTGCGATCGGCGGAGAGGATAATATCCTTCATTTTCCCGTGGGCTTTGGTGACATATTGAAGGTCATAACCGTGTTTTGCAATAACATTGCCGTCGGTATCAAAGCCTTGAACAGACAATGTGTTCTCACCTTCTTCGAACTGTACATCCCATGTCAGACCCGACGCCGGATATTTGTTAATATCGCGCGTCTTTTGCCCCAAAGCTTTGCCGTTCAAGGATAATTCCGCACTATTCGTATTGCAAAAAACAGAGATCGTTTTTGTCTCGGATTTCTTACCCGTGCGGTAATTCCAATTAGGGCTTTCAATCCAGCAGACAGGGTCTTTTTTCCAATAGCTGGCAAAGACGTGATAGACATCTTTTTTGATGCCGTCGCGTTGAACGAGGCCTTTCATATTGACGAAGGGCAAAGGATTTTCAGGCCTGATGGGCGTGCCGAAATCTTTAAACGCCCATTGCGCAGAGCCTGCGAAATCGGGGTCTGTTTCTGAAATGCGCAGATACCAATCAAACAGGTCGATCATATAAGACATGTCCCAGACCTTTGATTTGGCCACAGAGGTCACGCCTGTTTGGTTCACGGCCTCTTCGACAGAGCCCAATTTTTCAGGGTCGGATGTCCCGTAAGGCCCGAACGGTTTTTCGAGGAACCGCCCAACATGAGACGAGCCGCCATATTCCATATGCAGCAAATAAGGGTGCTCAGCGCGGGCCTGTTTGATGGCCTCTTCATATTGAACATAGCCGCCGCCATACCATCCCGCCCAAATTGAAGGCGAATAAACATCAATAATATCAGCGCCTTCAGGGAACTTTCTGATTGTTGTCAGACGTCCAGGGTCCATTTCTTTTGCGATATTATGAAGGAGTTGTAGTTCTTCCGCGACGCGCGCTTTATCTCCGCCGCCCTTCACATCAGGAAGCCAATACATCTCATTACCCAGCGACCAGAGGAAGACTGAGGCGCGGTTATAATTCTGCGCAATCATAGAGCGCGTCATTTCTTGGGTGTTTTTACGCCACTGCTCGCCGCCAATACCGCCGCGATTCCACGGCACTTCGTCATACAAAATGATGCCAAGTTTATCGGCTGTGTCGTAAATAACGGGGTCATGAGAATAGTGACCGAGCCGCACAAAATTCGCGCCAAGATCTTTAATCGCTGTGAGGTCTGCAATACGCTGCTCATCCGTCATGGCAGAGCCCATACCGGCATGGCCTTCGTGAAGGTGAGTGCCGCGCAAAAGGAAGCGCTCGCCATTTAAAAAGAACGGGCCATTCGCTTTGAACTCAAACCAACGCAAACCGAATGTTTCCTTGCGCGTGTCAATAACATTTCCATCCGCATCCGAGATTTCAGCAATAAGCGTGTAAAGGTTTGGTGTGTCAGGGTGCCACAATTTTGGCGACTCAATACGTTGGACAGCTCGGTCATCTTCATCAGTTCCGCCGATAGTCCCGATTGTAACGCCATCGGGACCTCTTACTGAATATTTGATTGTCTCATAATTTTCCCCATCGATGATAGGGTTTAGGGTAATGACAGCCCGCTCTGCATTCACATCCGTATTGACGCGCACTTGCTTTAGGAATGTTTCGGGCCGCGTCTCAATAAACACATCGCGCGTTAGCCCGCCATATTGGAAGAAGTCAGCCTTCTGGCTCGGCACCAAATCAAAATCGACACCATTATCGACGCGAACAAGCACATCATTCACGCCGCCTTTGACTTGGTCCGTAATCTCAATATCAAAGCCTGTATAACCGCCGACATGATCGCCCGCTTTTTTATCGTTTACATAGACAGAGGCTTTCATCTGCGCGGCTTCGAAATGGAGAAAATAACGTTTATCCGTTTCAGGCGTCAGGCTTAGCTGCTTCCGATACCAAGAGGCGTCGCGGCGGTAACCCGTAATGACGTCCGTTGTGTCATCAGCGTTCCATGTATGGGGCAAATCTACACTATTCCAGTCTTCCATCGCATTGGCTGCCGCAACATCCATCACAGGGTCTTCGAGATATTGCCAACCTTTTGAAATTTGCTGCCGCTTATCTTCTACCGCCACTTTTGTCGCTGAATATTCGGCGGCTATTACGCTCGAACTCTCAGAACTCGTATTTGGTGCGGAACAAGCCGAGAGACTAAGCCCGATAGCTAAGAGAGAGGATGTCAGCAGAAATTTAAAATGCATAATAGGATATCCAGTTTTATAAAATTACCAGTTAAACATGGAGCCGTCTTCGAGACGGTTGACGGGCAGATAGGCCCGCTCATAGGGATATTTCGCAGCGAGTTCTTCGTCGATATCGACGCCGTGTCCGGGCTTATCGCCCGGATAAAGATAGCCATCTTTGAACGTATAGGCATGAGGGAAAACCTCATCCGTTTTGTCTGTATGGCGCATATATTCCTGCACACCAAAATTATAAATCGCTGTATCCAAATGTAACGCCGCCCCCATACAGACAGGCGATAAATCCGTCGCCCCGTGCGAGCCGGAACGCACATGGTGCATGGCCGCGAATTCAAAAATCTTTTTCAGATGCGAGATACCGCCAGCATGAACCACTGTTGAGCGGATATAATCAATAAGTCCCTCTTCGATGAGCGCCTTACAATCCCAAATCGAATTAAAGACTTCTCCAACCGCCAAAGGCGTCGTTGTGTGCTGCCTAATCATTCGGAAGGCTTCTTGGTTTTCAGCCGGAACGGTGTCTTCCAACCAGAAAAGATTATAAGGCTCCAGCGACCTACCCACCTTCGCGGCTTCCTGCGGCGTGAGGCGGTGATGAGCATCATGCAAAAGGTGAATGTCGAAGCCAAATTTGTCCCGTAATGTATCGAATAATTTCGGCACATGATTGATATATTTAGAGGTAGACCAGACGTTTTCGGTAGGCAGATTGCCGTCCGCAGGTTCGTAATACATCTTATCTTTGGACACACCATAGGTCGAAGATAACCCCGGGATACCTGTCTGTGCGCGAATGGCTTTATAGCCCAAATCCTTATACTTGGCCACTTCGTCCACTGTTTCCGCAATATCGCCGCCATTGGCATGACCATAAACCATCACGCCGTTTCGGGATTTCCCGCCTAAGAGCTCATAAAGCGGCATATTCGCGGCTTTGGCTTTGATGTCCCATAGCGCCGTGTCGATCGCTGCAATCGCGGTCATGGTCACAGCGCCGCGGCGCCAATAACAGCCGCGATAGAGATATTGCCAAATATCCTCGATGCGACCCGCCTCTTTACCGATAAGGCAAGGGGCGATATGGTCTTCGATATAGGAGACCACGGCCAATTCACGGCCGTTTAGGGTAGCATCCCCAATCCCGTAAAGGCCCTCATCCGTTTCAATCTTGACCGTGACGAAGTTTCGGTCAGGGCAAGTGACGATAACTTTGACTTTTGTAATCTTCATGGGAAGTCGTGTCCTTCTGGCATATTTACAAATTTGTTCGATTAACATTCAACAGAGATAAAGCGGCAATCACGCCTTGTTCTGAAATGTATTCGCAATACTTCACAA
The DNA here is from genome assembly GCA_964565335.1 of uncultured Algimonas sp. Lineage (GTDB taxonomy): Bacteria > Pseudomonadota > Alphaproteobacteria > Caulobacterales > Maricaulaceae > Litorimonas. Next base: position 25,200 of record CAZMEN010000020.1, read on the forward strand.
CGCAGTCTTTAATATCCTCATCGCTTGATATTTCGGGCGAAATGACATTTCCCAAAGCAAGAAACGCTTCGGCATAGTCAACGCTCGTTTGATCAGGATTTGGTAATTGCGCTTCAATTGAGGTCAAAAACCCGTCTACGGGCGGGGTCGCGCTTGCTCGGCGAGTCTGGTTGAAAACAATCCAAGCGGCCAAAACAAAACACGCGCGTTTTGCCAATCGACTTTCCTTATTATGGGCGGCAATAACAGGCAAAATACGCGCTGGGATTTTCTGCGATCCATCATGGGAAATCTGTTCGAGATTGTGCCGGATATGCGGATTCTCAAACCGCGCAATAATTCGCGCCCAATACTCGGCAAGGCTCAGACCCTTTGGGGCATCAATAGTCGGAATAGTTTCATCGACAATCAAGGCATCAACAAACTTACGCAAAGAGGGTTCATTTATCGCCTCCTCTACGGTCTCAATTCCTGCCAAAAGTCCCAAATAAGTCAATGTGCTATGGGCACCATTTAAGATACGTAATTTGGTTTTCTCATAACCTTCAACATCGGAGGTGATAATAGCGCCTGCCCCTTCCCAATCGGGTCTACTTTTGGGGAGGTTATCTTCAATCACCCATTGTTTGAACGCTTCGCGTTGCACAGGCACCACATCCGAGACACCAATAGCCTTGGCCACACCCTCTCTAACATTCGCATCCGTTGCAGGCGTTATGGAGTCGACCATAGTGTTTGGAAATTTAATCTCTTCACGGATATATTGAGCAAGGTCTGCATCAATCACTTCCGCATATTCAGAACATACCATCGCTAATTTGCGGCCATTATCAGGCAGGTTATCACAACTGATAAAGGTCAGCGGCGCAATGCCTGCGGCTTTTCGCTTCTGCGTCGCTAGAACCAAATACCCTATCGCCGAGACCGGGGTCTGCGAGTTAGATAAGTCCTGCTTAATGGCCGCATTATCCTTATCCAAATGACCGTCCGCTTTAAGCGCATAGCCCTTCTCAGTAATTGTCAACGTCACGAATTTTGTAGAAGGCGCGGTTAAGTGATTAAGCACTTGGTCAGGATTATCTCGCGCACAGAGAACCTCTTTCATCGCGCCGATGATACGATAGGATGGGGTCTTATCTTTAATCGCCAGTGTATAAAGCCCGTCCTGCGCACTCATAGCGTCCGCCGTGTCGCGGCTGTTCAACGAAACGCCGCATATGCCCCAATCGCCGCCGCTTATCGCCATTGCTTCATCGGTATAGACGGCCTGATGGGCGCGGTGAAAGGCGCCGGGACCAATATGGACAATACCGACCTCTGTTGAGGCCCGGTCATATTGCGGGACTTGCACATCGTCTTTGACTTGCGATAGCGTCTCATAGGTCAACCGAGCGCTCATTAAACGGCCTTTCGGTCTAAAGGTAATTTATAGGCATCACGCGCCAAATTATAAGTCAGATCGACAATTATGCGCTCTGCCTCCTCCATAGTGATCTTATGCTCACTCACCAAACTGCTGAGGAATACACAATCCATACGGCGGGCCACATCATGACGCGCGGGAATAGATAAGAAAGCGCGCGTGTCGTCATTAAATCCTGCGGTATTATAAAACCCCGCCGTTTCCGTTACTTGATCGCGAAACCGTGCCATCCCTTGCGGACTGTCATGGAACCACCACGGAGGTCCTAACTTTAAGCACGGATAATGCCCCGCCAATGTCGCCAATTCGCGTGCATAATTACTCTCATCCAATGTGAAGAGAATAATTGTGAGATCCGTTTCATTGCCATACTTCGCCAAAAGAGGCTGTAAAGCCTGGGTGTAATTGACAGCCAATGGAATATCCGCGCCCTTATCAGCGCCGAAACGTTCAAACAGACCCGGATTATGGTTACGATAACTCCCGGGATGAATTTGCAAAGTCATACCGTCCTCAACGCTCATGCCCGCCATTTCCGTCAGCATTTGCCCGCGGAATAAGTCTGCTTCCTCCGCGCTGGCCTCGCCCGATAAACATTTAGTCAGTAGAGCCTGACAGACCTCAGCCGATAAATTCGCAGTACGGGCAGTCGGGTGACCATGATCCGTTGCCGTCGCTCGTCCGACCTCCCGGAAATATTTCCGGCGCTTTCGCAAAGCTTCTAAATATCCACCCCATTGCGCCGTATCGCAATCCGTGAGTTCCGCCAGTTTTGCGAGATTGTCAGCAAATTCGGGTTTATCCGCATCAATCACATCATCAGGACGGAAAGTCGTAATCACGCGATGCTCATACCCACTCCCGACCAGAGCAGCATGATGTTTCAAATCATCCAAAGCGCCTTCTGTCGTCGCAATTAGAGAAATCGAAAAACGATCCAAGAGTGCCAAAGGCTTATAGGCGTCAGTCTTCAGCGCTTCATCAATCACGTCATAAATGGGCTGGGCTGTATTAGAATTAAAAGGTAATGGCGCGTCAAAAATTTCTGAAATCACATGGTCAAACCAAATACGTGAGGGCGTTCCCGCAAACAGATAGTAATGGTCGGCAAAGGTCTGCCACACCTTGCGTGGATCTGTTTCGTAAGACCCTCCATCTTTGGGCTTCACCCCCAAGCTTTCCATCGACACACCTTGCGAATAGAGCATTCTCAAAACGTAATGGTCAGGAAGAATCAAAAGCTCAGCAGGGTTTTTGAAATTTTCATTCTCAGCAAACCATCGCGGGTCTGTATGGCCGTGAGGACTGATAATTGGGAAGTCTTTGACACGCTCATAAAGTCTGCGGCAAAGGCTTCGCCGCTCCGGGTCTGAAGGGAAGAGACGATCATTATGTAAAGCGCGATGTGTGCTCATGTTTCCAGCCATAATATTGAATGTGATTTATGACTCAGACTGGCAAATTGGACAAGCCAATAAATCAAAAAGCTCTAGAATTGGTCAGATTTCTTTTCTATTGAGAGAGAGACAAGACTTTTTAGACAAACTGTGTCAGATAGCACTCCATATTAGTTGAGGAAGCATCGATTGAAAGCCAAGCGTCTTTATAAAACCGTAGCGGATGACCTTTTGAAAGTTATCGACTCTGGACGGTATTCACCGGGCGAGCGTTTGCCTGCGGAACGTGAACTGGCAAACGAGTACAATGTCAGCCGACCGACCATGCGCGAGGCCATAATAGCCCTTGAAATCGCCGACCGCGTAGAAGTGCGCAAAGGGTCAGGCGTTTATGTATTGGAGCAAAAAGAAGAGCCAACGAAATCTTTGGATTTGGATGTCGGCCCCTTTGAACTCACAGAAGCCCGCATGTTGGTTGAAGGCGAGGCAGCCGGTCTTGCCGCATCGATGATTACGGATGAAGAGATTACTGAACTCGACGGAATTATCACCCGCATGCGAGAGGAAAATGAAAATTCCGACGGCGGTGAAGTCGCCGACAAGGCCTTTCATATGCTCATTGCGCGCGCGACCAGAAATTCAGCCATTGAAGCCATCATTGAAGATTTATGGAATATGCGCGAGCACTCAGAGCTGACAAAACGTATGTATAAAACTGTCCGTTTAAACGGGGTAAGACCCAGCGTTGATGAGCATAAGGATATCTATCTGGCCCTTAAATCCCGTGATCCTGTCGCCGCTCGCACCGCCATGCGATTACATCTTAACCGCGTTATTGATACGATGTTCCAAGCCACGGAAATCGAGGCGGTTGAAGAGGTTAAGCGCCGCATGACACGCGACCGCGAGCGTTATTCTAAACTGCTCAATACGGGATAGGGTTTAAGTCCCGGCCAAAGGGAAGCTTATCGCGCCATCCATCCGCCATCTACGGTCAAAACATGACCGTTTACATAATCCGCGGCGGATGAGGATAAGAAGACAGATGCCCCTGCAATATCCTCTGCCTTACCCCAACGCCCCGTCGGGATACGCGCCAATATCGACGTGTTACGGTTTTCATCTGCTCGCAAAGCCGCCGTATTATCCGTAGCAATATATCCTGGCGCAATGGCGTTTACATTGACATTCATCGAGGCCCATTCATTTGCCAAAGCTTTCGTGAGTTGCGCCACTCCGCCCTTGCTTGCGGCATAAGCGGGAACAGTAATTCCGCCCTGAAAACTTAAAAGGGAGGCAATGTTGACAATTTTACCACCACCCGCATCAATCATATGCCCGCCAATGACACGGCAGAATTGGAACACGCCCGTCAGATTCGTATCAATGACGGCCATCCAGTCTTCATCGGAGTAATCACGCGCAGGGCTGCGGCGAATAGTGCCCGCATTATTTACTAATATATCGATACGGGAAGATTGACTAATGGCCTCAGACGCGGCCTTTTTAATGGCCTCAGGATTTGATTGATCACACCCAATGGCATGCGCTTTTCGTCCTAGAGCCTTAACGACGTCAACTGTTTCAGAGGCATTTTCAGCTTTCGACGCGACGGCAATGATATCAGCGCCCGCTTGCGCCAACCCCACAGCAATGGCTTGCCCAATGCCGCGACTCGCCCCTGTCACAAGGGCCGTTTTACCTGACAAGTCAAAAGGTGAAGGCATCATAATATCTCTCTGATAAATATAAGGTTTTCTCTAAATAAGGCCAAAGGCACGCGGCAGACCTTCGCTTAAGAATGGTACAAATGTGACGAGCAAAAGCGCCGCAATCAAAGCGCCATAAAGCATAATCAAAGGCCGTATCAATCCCTGAATTGTTGTGTTCGCAACAGCGCACCCAACGAATAATACACTCCCGACAGGCGGGGTACACAGGCCGATTGAAAGGTTCAACACCAGCATAATTCCGAAGTGCAGAGGCGACATGCCCAGCTCGATTACAACAGGCAGGAAGATTGGCGTAAAAATCAAGATGGCCGGCGTAATATCGAGGAAAGCTCCGACGACCAATAGAATGATATTAATCAGCAACAGAATAATAATCGGATTTTCACTCACCATCAGCAGGGCATCACTGATAGCTTGTGGAATATTCTCATAGGCCAGAACCCATGCCATTCCTGTAGAGACGCCAATCAAGAGCAAAACCATAGCTGTGGTTTCAATTGACTTCAAAAGGATTTGAGGCAGATCTTTTACTTTGATTTCGCGATAGAAAAGCGAAAGGACTAAGGCGTAAATAACGGCAATCGCACTGGCTTCGGTCGCCGTGAATACACCGGCAATAATACCGCCAACTACGACGATAATCATTAAAATGCTCGGACCTGCTTCCAATAACTTTTTAGCGGCGGCACGCATCGGAATACGCGCGGAACGGGGATAGCCTTCTTTCTTGGCATATCCAGCAGCAACAATCATCAAAGCCAATCCCGCAAGTATTCCTGGTAGATAACCCGCCATAAATAGCGCGGCAATCGAGACGCTCCCTGCCGCAACGGCGTAAACAATGAGCACGTTACTGGGCGGAATCAATAGCCCCAGTATAGACCCCGTGACGGTCACAGCTGTACTGAAATTCTTATCATACCCTTCTTTTTCCATCGTCGGTACCATGAAGGTTCCGATGGCGGAGGTCGCGGCTACGGCTGAGCCTGAAATGGAGCCAAATAACATACAGGACAAAGTATTCACCAAGGCTAATCCGCCCGGCAATGTGCCCACCAAGGCTTTAGCGGCTTCAATCAAGCGTTTCGCAATACCGCCCTGCCCCATTAAATACCCCGATATGACGAAGAACGGAATGGCCAAGAGGGTGAAACTATCGAGCCCTCCCGCCAATCTTTGCGCCATCGTTACAGCGGCAGGGTCGAATGACATACTCAGCATAAGCGTCGATAGAGAGGCTAAGGCGATGCTGACCGCAATCGGAACGCCCATCATCACCAAAAGGAAGAACAAACCCAATAAAACAAGAACGGACAATAACATTACGGTTCTCCACCCGTGCTAATCACAGCTTCAGGATCAATCACTTCGCTAGTTTTGTGAATATTGCCGTTCACAATAGCATCCACGATATAATGGAGCGCATAAATGGACATCAAAATGCCGCTAATGGGGATGATAGAGTAAACATAAGCGATCCTCACACCGAGCGCCGCGGAGGTCTGGTTTAATTCATAGGTTAAAGAGACTAACCGCCCCCCTCCGTAAATCAGAATAATAAAAGCGAAAATTAAACAGGCGATGAGAGACACTAATTCTGCGCCCAATCTCACCTTTCCCTTGAGGGGCGTGACCAAAATATCAATCCCAACATGCATTCGATTTCGGAAAGTATAAACGGAGCCTAAAAGCCCCAACCAAATTAGCTGGAAGCGCGCAATTTCTTCTGTCAAAGAACTCGGCGCACGAAAGACATAGCGCGACACAACCTGCCATGTCACAACGATAACCATGGAAACCGCCAAAGCGACCAACACCCAGCGCAAAACAACATCAAGCGGTTTGATTATGGTATTCATACCCGCCCCTCCAACGCTTCGACTTGCTGGATAATCGGGCCCAGTTCCGTATTGTTAAAGCTCGCCTTCATATCCGCCACAGCGTCTCTAAACGGTTGTTTGTCCGGATAGATGACTTCCGCTCCGCCTGTTTGGACCGCCTCTATCGCTTCGGTTGATGCAATCGACCACAAGTCTCTCTGTTTAACGACGGATTCTTTCACAGCTTGGCGTAACCATGCGCCCTGCTGTTCCGACAAGGAGTCAAAAACTCGGCGCGACATGACCAAAATATCGGGTACGGAGGTGTGCTCATCCAGCGTATAATATTTCGCCGCCTCAAAATGTTTGGATAAATAATAAGACGGCGGATTATTCTCGGCACCATCGACAATGCCTTGCTGCAAGGCCGTATAAATTTCGCCCCAAGAAATCGGTGTTGCCGCTCCGCCCAAGGCTTCCACCATTTCAATCGACGTACGACTCGGCAGCACTCTCACCTTTTTACCCACCAAATCCTTAGGAGTGCGAACAGGAGAATCTTTCATATAAAAGCTGCGGCTACCCGCATCATAATAGCATAACCCCTGCAACCGAACGTCCCGAAGCGTATTGAGCAAAGACTGCCCCGCATCAGAGTTAAGAACGCGCCAGAAATGTTGACTGTCTTCAAACAAGTAAGGAATAGAGAAGAGTTTCATTTTTGACGAAAACCCTTCCATGGAGATAGAAGAGACTTTCGTCATCGCAACAGAACCGATTTGCAATAATTCAATCAATTGACGTTCATTCCCTAACTGCCCACTGGGATAAATGTCGATTTGCATTTCTCCGCCAGAAAGCTCGGCCAAACGCTCTGCCATAAACAGCATGGCCTGATGCACAGGATGATCTGAATTCAATGTATGCGCCAATTTTAAGGCTGTGCCGGAAATATTATTAGACGTACACCCGCTGAGCCCCAAACCCGCAGCCCCTGCCAAAGCGCCGCCGCCCATAAGCCGCCCATATTGGCGGCGTGTCAGAAGAGAACTCAACGCGCCGCTCCGGTATTTGTTTCAATCATTCCGGCTTCAGAGAGCTTTAATAGCTCCGTTCCCGCCAAGAGAAACGCACCGCTTCCGTAAAACTGTGTCTCATTTGCCGCAACCTTATCGGGCGCATAACCCACTTGCTGTACCCAGCCAATCATGCCCTCGTCATTGACGGCTTCGTTTAGGGCGACCCACCCTTTTTTGATGGAGGGTAAGTAGGTTTCAGCATCCAAATGACCTTGCGCGACACCCCAGCTTAAACCGGCCACGAAAAAAGCTGTCCCGCTGGACTCAGCCACAGGATAAAGCTCCCCTGCATCCAAAGAGACGGGCCAATAACCATTATCTGCCTGAAGCGTGATGAGTTTTTTGGCCATATCCTTGTAAAGCTTTACATAGCGCGGATAAGACGGGTGATCTGTGGGGAGCGCTTCCAATATATCGGCCAGTCCTGCAAAGACCCAGCCATTGCCGCGACTCCAGTAAATTTTCTTTCCGTTCTCTTCCCGGCGTTCAAAGAAACGGCTGTCCCTCAGAAATAAATTAGCTTCTGTGTCAAAAAGATAATCCGTCGTTGCCCAAAACTCTTTATCCGAAAACTCCAAATATTTTGGGTCACCCGTTACTTCAGTCATCCTTGTCCAGACGGGCGGCGACATAAAGAGCGCATCCGCCCAACACCAACGCTTTAAGCATTCTTTATAATACCCTTTTTCCGTGCCTTTAGGCCCGAAGTCCAAAGACACGGTCGAGGGATTGGCCAGAACGGCGTCGAAAACATCTTGTGTTGGCTGAATCATCCCGCGATCGCCATAGCGGTCATAAAGAACGAAGTAATATTGCCCGACCACATGATCGTCGGCGTGATAGATTCTGTCTTCGAGGCGAAAGCCTTCATTCTCTGCAAAGTTTTTTAGATAATCGAAATAGGCATCATTATCCGTCGTCGCAGCCCAATCGGACAAGCCTTTGAGGAATGTGCCCTGTATCCAGCCTCGTTTTTCACGGCTGCGGTCTTGGAAACTGGGAATATAGTCTTCAAACTCTTCCATGTGGCCCAACTGCCAATCGGCGACGCCGTTCGTGACAGAACGAATTCCCGCAGGAGAGAACAAATCGGATGTTTGGATGGCGCTTGCTTTATTGCCATTCAGACCGGGCGTACCAGCCGCGCCATCAGCCCCCTGAACATTCACGCAAGATACGAGGCCAAAAGTCACTGCCGCGCATAATATGCCCGTTGATAAGAAATGCTGCCACTTCATTCTTTTCCCCATTTTATCTAAATTGGTCATATACAAGTGACACTTTGAAGCATATTGGTCAAACAGATTTTATTGCGCTCGCCACTATTTTTCGATAAGACATTCACATGCCTATTAAAACGCCCCGACAATCTCTTTCGCTTCATACAATCGGCTTGCTAGCTTTTGGACTTGTCTTAAGCGGCTGTTCCGCCGAAAGCGGCTCGAACGAGAGTATGCCGCAACAAGATAGAGCAGCGGCCGATATTGGCGACCTTTCTGCGGGCGGTCAGTCCGTCCAGTACATAATGACCCCCGAAGGCTACAAACGCGGCGACAAGCTGATTGCCTATGAAGGTCCGGGATGGGAGTCAGACAAAACCGCTTTTCGGCTTTACCTCGACGGGCGGAACGCCCTCGATGTTTTTGGCAAAAAAGTAGCGGAACCCGTTTTAACAAGAGTCGGACGCGGAGATGATTACCACGCTATGGCCGATTGGGGCATGGATATCCTGAAAGTGGGTAATTCCCTAGGGGCAGGTGGTTTCGGTGTTTTTGAGAACGGTGAAGTTCGGCAAATCGGCCCTGCACAGCGTTATTCCGCGACTGTAAAAACAGATACTTCTGAGAAGGCCGCCGTCGAGGTCATTCATAAAGCCTCTGAATCCTGTCAAAATGACATGTCTGCTCTCTACTCGATAGAGGCTGGAGAGAGAATGAGCGGCGTCACAATCACAGGGCAATGTGCCCTCCCCTTAGCCGCAGGGTTAATCATCCACCCTGACACAAAGAGCTTTGCGTCTACAGGTATGCAGGGCTGGCAATATAAGGGCCGCTATGGCGCGCAAAGCCTTGTGCCCGATAATTTGGGATTGGCTCTTTTCTACCGCGCCGAAGATGTCGCTCTTATAGGTCAAGATGCGGATGACGATTACATCGTTTTCAGAAACGGTGTAACGCCGCAATATTATACAGCCGCCGCTTGGGCTCAGGAAATTGATGGGATACAAGACGCAAAGAGTTTTCAGGATTGGCTAAAATCCACCCATAAAAACCTGAATAAAACCAAACCCTAACCCACTACCCAAACTCACTTTCAAACTTCATTTCTTGCACCCCTAAAGAGGCCCACATGGAAATTCGTTACTCTGCAGATATCGTTCGTTACAAAACAATGACCAATTCCGAATTACGCGACACTTTTGTCGTCAGCTCGCTTTGGACACCGGATGAGGTTCCCTTAGTTTATTCAGATATTGACCGCGGCGTGATCGGGTCTGCCGTCCCCATCTCAAAAACGCTCGAAATTCCGACGCACAAAGATCTGGCCAGTGATTACTTTGCGCAACGCCGCGAAGTCGGTGTCATCAATATTGGCGGTAAAGGCGCGATTGAAGTCGACGGAACCTCCTATGACATGGAGAATCTCGATAGCCTTTATATCGGGCGCGAATCCAAGGGTATTAAATTCTCAAGTGCCGATGGCGGTAGCCCGGCCAAGTTTTATTTCGTCAGCTACCCTGCTCATAAGCGCTATGAGACTCAGCACATTAAAAAGAGCCAAGCCAATATGGTCAAAATGGGCGCTCAAGAAACGAGTAATAAGCGTGTTATTTTTCAACCTATTCATCCCGACATTGTTCAAACGTGTCAGATTGTCATGGGCTTTACGATTTTGGAGAGCGGCAATGTGTGGAATACGTTCCCGCCACATACACATAAGCGCCGATCTGAATTCTACATGTATTTCGACATGAACGATGATGCGCGTGTTTTCCACTTTATGGGTGAAGCTGATAATATGCGCCCTATGATTATGAAGTCCGGCGAAGTCGCGCTGTCTCCTATTTGGTCCATGCATTGCGGGGCCGGGACCTCTGCCTATACCTTTATCTGGTCCATGGGCGGCGAAAATCAGGTGTTCGACGATATGGATCATATCTCTCGAGATGAAATCGGATAGGCTTGGCCTATCCCTGCAAGACTTAAATTAGGGGCCAAATGAGACCTAACTCAACGTTAGACCTGAGGGATAAATGCACAAAATAAAACTAGGCCTGACAACACTGATAACGGGGTTTCTGGTACTGCAGAGCTCAAATATAACAGCACAAGACGCCGTAGCCACAGGCAACGAAAAAATATGCTTGCGGGAACAAGGTACGGGGCCAAGTTTATTTGTTTGGGATTTGGACAATCTACAAAAGAGCAATTCTCTCATTGCTCAAAACAGTGACGCGGTCATGCCCGCCTACAATGCCTTAATCAGGCGCGCTGATAAGGCGTTGGCTGAAGGCCCTTTCAGCGTAACAAACAAAACCAAAACACCGCCGAGTGGCAGCAAAGCAGATTACTACTCCATTGGCCCATATTGGTGGCCAAACCCCAAAAAGAAAAGCGGCCTGCCCTATATCCGTAAGGACGGCGAGGTAAATCCCGAACGGAATGACGAGTCATTTGATGCAGTTCGTTTTAGTAACTTCTCGCGAAGTGTTGAAACATTGTCTCTGGCCGCCTTTTTTAGCGAAGAACGAAAATATGCCGACCATGCCGCAGAGCTGGTTCGGCATTGGTTCTTAAAACCAGACACCAAAATGAACCCCAATTTGAATTTTGCACAAGCGATTCCCGGAAAGACGGACGGGCGCGGCATTGGTATTATTGACAGCTACCGTTTTGTGAAAGTCATCGATTCTATCGGTATTCTTTATGACAAAGGTGCATTAACAGGCGCCGAACTCGTCGCCTTACGGGACTGGTTCACGGAATATGTAATCTGGATGGTGAAAAGCGAAAACGGTCAGGATGAGCGTCACACCAAAAATAATCACGGCACTTATTATGACGCACAGCTCTTGGCTTTTTCTGCTTTTGTAGGAGATTACGGAGCGGTTGAATTTTTTCTAAAAGGCGTCAAAGATTCGCGAATTCCCGGACAGATTAACTCTAAGGGGCAAATGCCGCTTGAATTGAAACGCACCCGTCCTTTCCATTACACTGCGTTCAATCTTCACGCCTTCTTTGATATTGCCGATGTAGCAGAATGTGTCGGCGAGAACCTATGGGACTATAAAGCCAAGAAAGGTCAGGGGCTCAAAGACGCTATGTCTTTTCAATCCCAATATGCCGGTCAGCTCGGTTCATGGCCTTTTGATGAAATCAGATCCATTGACCCTAAAGGCTTCCACCGTAATCTTCTCAGAGCGCGTGAGGCGTATAATAATTCAGAATTCGCTGAGGCTGAGGCGCTTTACGCCAACAGATATAAAACTGAAATAACGGCGCTTCTTTACCCTGGATAAAAGGTCTGTTGTGACGGCCTATATTGTACGCGGCTTCATTATATCCTCGGCAACCTCCTTAAAGATTGTACCGATTTTTTCAAACTTCTGAGACAGAGGTGAAGAATAACGCCATATTAGACTTACTTGTCTTTCCGCCTTTGGATGGTCAATCGCGCGGACAATTAGAAGCGGATCACGTTTAGCCTCTGAAATCGCATAAAGGCTCGGCAACACTGCAACACCGCCCCCCATAGACGCCATTTGGCGAATTGCATCGAGAGAACTGCCATTATACTCCCCCATCGTCGTTGCTCCTGCCGTTTCGGCTAACCTGTCGACCACCATGGCGAATCTGTGGCCATAGCCCAAGGTTAGGAGTTCACGGCCTTTAAGCGCCTTAAGCGAGATAGGCCCGGTTTCAACTGCAAGGTCATCATCTGGAGCCACGCAAATATAGATATTCTCTTTTACAAGCGGAAGAGACTTCGTCCCGGGGTGAGCCTCGGGCGTTGAAATAATTACATCGCAGCGCCCATCCGTAAGATGCGTTTGCAAATCCACGGTCGACTCTTCTGAGACAGTTAAACGTAGGTCATTATAGACCTTATGCAATCGACGCGTCGCTTGCGGTAAGAGGTAAGGCCCGACCGTCGGTAAAACACCTAGACGGACCCGCCCGGCAAGAGTGCCCTCTGATTCACGCGCCACCACTTTTAATTCTTCAACATGGCGCAGCACAATACGGGCCCGCGTCACCATCTCTTCGCCAATCGGCGTAAGCAGCGCGCCGTGACGCCCGCGCTCCAAAAGCGAGGCACCCAAATGCATTTCCATATCTTTGACCTGTGTCGACAGGCTAGGTTGACTGACGTGGGTCCGCTTAGCGGCTTCGCTAAAGGTGCCCGTCTCCGCGATTGCTACAAGATATTCCAATTGTCTGAGCGTAGGTTTCATAAGGCCTCATAACATAGTTATAATATATGGCAAATATAAAATAGTTATATTTTATTTATGACGTAAACATCCCTATTTAGTTATTGCGACAAACAAAAGGAGTAAATCATGTCTCGCATATTAACAACTAAAGCTAACGCAACCCCGATTAGAAAAGAGCAACCCATCGCGATTAGCCGCCGCCGTAGAGCTCGTCGACGTAGCGCAATGGTAGCCCCGCAAGCGCCTCGGGCGGCCTTCTTCTAAGGCTAACCAACAACCGACTGAAAAACAAAATTTTGGAATGCGCGGATTAATTCAAAATCCGCGCGTAATCCATAGCCTGGCCTCAAAGTCAGAAGCCGCATCAGAAATACCAAATTGCGGCCCCCCGAACAAAACCACCTTGTTAGTCTTTTGCGTCGATATAAATGGCGCGATCACATGGTTTTGCTCGTCGAAACTTCCAATATTTCCTGCCTACCCGTAACTACTGAACATATCCACGCCAATGGTTTGGCGGAGCAGATCTTGCGGGCTATGCGAGCACGTGTTTCCAACACAATACTATCTTTTGAATTATCGCCGGTTTGCTTGCTGGCGATGATAATGCCTACAATATTTCGGCGCGCAGAAAGTCCAAATCAAGATCCGAAGAATTCGTATTCCGGCATTGTGCGATCACACGTCAACGAAACTCTCCATTGATGGATTGCTGAGTATGAAAGCTATTATTGATTTTGAAGTCGCCGTCTTCGTCTCCGAGTTCAATCTAGAGACGGTACTGAATAGAACGATGACCCTCATCGACAACGGGCGAGAGCACACCTCGTGTTTTGTGCATATGCCGGTGGCGCAAAAAATAGTAAAAGAGAGAGGGCAAGTAGCAGTCTCATCATATCAAGACCACATAAGAATGAATATGTATAAACAAAAGAAGCTCTGTCCCCTAAGGACAGAGCTTGATTTAAGTGTCGCCGTGCAAGCTTACTGAATAGGAGACAGAAGCTCTGGCGCAGTAACCAATTGGCGAACGCCGTGTGATTTCGTCTCGTTAAACACATTGCCTTGCTCGGCCCAACGGTGAAGCGAGCTGATATCAACGCGCGCACACTCTGGACGTACACTCCACGTCACGTTCAGAGGCGAACATGTGGATTGATTATAGCTTGGACCTGTCGTTGAACCGCGAAAGACGATAGGCTCACCAGTGTCGTTTGGGATCATCATAGGCTGATGCTTACCATCGACCATATTACCGCCATAAGCCATTTTCGTGAAATCCAATGCATTTTCAGGGTCGTTCACGACGAGGAATACTTGGGCTTCAACGCGCAGCAAGGGATCAGTACAGGTATCTGTCAGGCATGAACCCAACCCTTCACCCGGCGTCACGTCGCATGATGTGTGCACCCAATGCACTTCAATCGTATCGCCCGGTTTGACACCTTTATAGGCACCTTTGCCCTGATAGGGGTCAAACAATTCTATGTCGGTCAGGTTATCCGCATCATTACAAGCATACCCACCACTATCTGTATTATTTACAAAGACGCTGAAACCCGGACCTTTATGTTCGGCATTGGTATGCGTGTGAATGTTACAGAGGTTCATCTCTGATGAGGCCGGCGCCAAATCAAACATCACCGAATTCAAACCGGCCGTCATTGAGATATCGCGGGGTGTTTGCGGACCGAAGTCTGTACACAGACTTTTCTCAGCAGACATCATGGTTTTTTCTATAGTTTTGTCAGTCGTTTCAGCCTTTTCCATTGATGTATCTGTCGCACAAGCTGACAAAACAATAGCGGCGGCCGTGAAAGTAAGGGCAGTAGCGCGCATAGAAATTCCTTCGTGTTATTCAAGTTAAAATTAAAAAGCCAGATTGACGACAAGAGCTCTCTTTAGCTCCCTGCGTCAACCTGTCCTATCTACGGCCTATCTAGGAAAAGGGTTTTAATAGTGTAAATATAATATTTGAATATATTCCATAACTTTTCCGAATGGAATAACTGTCAAGCAACACTCACGGTTTTGACATTGCAGAAGGCCCGAATGCCTTCTGCCGCCAACTCGCGCCCATAGCCTGATTTCTTGATGCCGCCAAAAGGCAAACGCGGATCGGACGCCGTCATCGAATTGACGAAAGTCGCGCCGGCTTCAATCTGCGTAATTGCGTAATCTTGCTCTTTCGCATCCTTCGTCCAGATTGACGACCCCAAACCAAAAGGCGATTCATTCGTAATCTTCACAGCCTCTTTCAACGACCCGACTTTGAATAAAAGCATAACGGGCCCGAAGATTTCCTCATGATAGATGTCTGAGCTTTCAGGGATGTTTTCCAAAATGCCGGGGCGGTAGAAATATCCCTCCCCTTTTATCGGCTCCGCGCCTGTTACGCGGCTTGCGCCGTCTTTAATGGCCTGACTAACCTGCCGCGAAATTTCTTCGACGGCCTCCTTATTGACTAATGGCCCGATATCTGTGGCGGCGTCCATAGGATCTCCGATATGGAGGCCTTCGAATGCGGACTTAAACCGCGCTTTTACATCGTCATAAATGTCGGCGTGAACAAAGAAGCGTTTCGCCGCGATACAGCTTTGCCCATTGTTGAGTGTCCGCGCTTTAAGGCCCGTTTCGACGGCTTTCTCAATATCAGCGCTCGGCATGATTATGAACGCGTCAGACCCGCCAAGCTCCAAAATCGTCGGTTTAATCTCCGACCCACAAATAGAGGCCACAGAGGCCCCCGCAGGCTCTGACCCTGTCAGCGTCGCGGCCCGCACACGGTCATCTCGTAATACGCGTTCCACCTTGTCACCCCCAATAAGCAGCGTTTGAAAGGCCCCTTTCGGGAATCCTCCCCGTTTTAGAA
>CAZMEN010000021.1:0-3492 GCA_964565335.1 uncultured Algimonas sp.
CTTCCGGTAAGGAGACCGCCTCACGGGCATGTCCTATTTATAGGCAAAGAACGTTGGGAAGGCTCGGCACTGGATTGCGAGCAGGACGAAAGGCGTGGGTAACGTATAATTCGGACACAGCATCCGCGCGTTCCGCTTCGCGGCAGACCCTACCGGGTCACGCGGATGGTGGATTGCGAGCGGGAGAGAAAACTTGGGCTCTCCTCAACGCTGATTTTATCATTTCGCTTTTTCGCGGAATAACTGGAATCGAAAAAGGAGAGAATAATTATAACTAAATCGAGTAATCTTTACGGTTCACACTGTGGCCGTAGCGTTGGACGAATTTACGTTTCACACGGCGTACCATATTGGTCTCGTTATCCGGATTGAGGCCCTCGGCCTTGATAAGGCTTTCGGTAAAGCGTTTCGAGGTAAGAGGCTTATTGGCTTCCAATAAATCTGCGGCTTTCAATCCGGCCGTAAAATTCCATTCCGTATCCATATCAGAGAGGAGGATATTCAAATCCGCATCAAGATCGGGATGTCTGCGTCGTTCCCATGCCATATCTATTCTCCATGCGCCGCATCAGCCAAAGACTTTACCAAAGCCAAAGCGGCGTCAGGGCCGTCCTCGTGAAGAGTTTTGACAATGGCGGTGCCGACGACAACACCGTCGGCCTCTTTGGCAATCTCGCGGGCGCGCTCCGGTGTTTTGACGCCGAAGCCGACGACGACAGGAAGGTTTGCGGCCTCTCTCACACGCGCGACCTGGTCTGTGACGCTTCCTGCTTGGGCAAAGCTAGACCCCGTCACACCCGTCATAGAGACGTAATAGACGAAGCCTTTGGTGCCGTTCACCACTTTGGGAAGGCGTTTGGCATCTGTGGTCGGTGTTGCCAAACGAATAAGGGCGAGGTCATGCGTGTCGAAAGCCGCGCGAAGTTCGCTGTCTTCTTCGGGCGGGAGGTCAACAATAATTGCGCCGTCTACACCCGCTTTCTTGGCGGCATTGGCGAAAGCGGCAAACCCCATCGCGTGGAGGGGGTTGGCGTAGCCCATGACGATGATTGGCGTGGTGTTATTGGTTTTGCGGAATGTAGTCGCCATCTCCAACACGCTGGTAAGAGTGGTCCCGGATTTACGGGCGCGAATACCGGCCTCTTCGATAACGGGGCCATCGGCCATTGGGTCGGTGAAAGGAATGCCCAATTCAATAATATCGACGCCGCTGGAGGGTAGGCTTTCGAGGAGTTTTTGCGACCTGTCGCGGTCAGGGTCTCCGCCCATAATATAGGCGACGAACACGGCTTGGTTCTTGGCTTTACGCGTCGCAAAAGTCTGGTCGATACGGTGTGTCATGTGCTGGCAATACGCATTTAGGAGGCAAGTGACCAGACTGTTTTTAGGGAAAATCCCGCTTTAGGAGATAAAATTTCGATTGAAGTATGTAACTGAATAGACCTTTGGAAATTGCGAAATATTATCTCCGTTTCCCCCAATAGGTGAAGCGTCTCAATAATAACTCAAACGGGCCATGGGCGAATTTTTGGCGCCAGAGGCTCATAATAACCAGAGTGAATAGGCCTGTCGCCAGAGCAATGGCGATACAGCCTGCCGCACCAATTTTGCCGTAAAATCCCAAACCATAGCCATTAAACACCCAAGAGAGGATAAGCGATTGGAATAAATAAATTGAGAGAGTGGCCGTTCCGCCGCGCGCCATGAAAGTTTTGAGCGCGCTATCGGGGCCAGAGGCCCATTTTGCCATGAGACCAATATATCCAAGTGAGGCAAAGGGGGAGCCAATCAATATAAGCGCCATGCCTAGCATGCTTTGCGCGCTCATCGCGTCATCGGAGGTATACATGACATAGGCCGCGACAATACTGATAAGGAGGCCAAGCGGTAAGTATCGACGGCGGGCCTTGTGCCAAAGCGGCGCAGTTGGGTCCGCTATGACGCCGCTTTTAACGGCTGCAAGGCCGAGCAGGAAGAACCCTAGAACGCCAGGCGCTTGAATTGGCATGGCGAAACTCATGAAACCGCTCCAGCCTGACCACCGTTCGGCGACCGTCTCCATAAAACTGCCAGACCCAAACACTTCATAATAACGGGGAAAGGCTTTGCGCATTTCGTCAAATCCGGCAGCCATCTCTTCAGGAGAGAAGGTTTCTTCAGCGTAAAAAGCAGCCGTGAACAACAAGGAAATCACGATTTGGATAATGACGAAGGCGATGCCCCACCTCACCAAGGAGTTTACCGCTTTATTGCGGAACAAATAAAGCAAACAGCCCAACATGGCATAGACTATAAGAATATCACCAATGAAGGCGAAACTGACATGTAATATTCCGAGAAGGAAAAGCCCGAGTAAGCGCCTGAAATATCGACGGCCAAAAGGTAATTCCTGCCGTTTTGCGGACATCATTTGATAGGCCAGACCGGCCCCGAACATAAAGGAGAACAGCGTATAGGCTTTGAACAGGAAAAACGCGTTTACGCCGAAATAGGACGCATGATCGAGACCTGTTCTCAAACCGCCATCATGATAGGTGACTTCCCCAGGAAAGGCGAAATAAGCGACATTGACGAGAACAATTCCGAGCACGGCAAAAGCCCGGACAAGGTCGGGTAAGATATGACGGCCCGCGGCTTGGCTTTCCTTAGCGTATGACATGACAACCCCCTTTGTTTAAAAGAGAGTAACGCGATTGGTGACGGCTGGCAAATTGTGGCTCGAGTGCATTAGGGTGCCGTTTTAGAGTGAAGCTTAAGTGGTTCGGCTAAGGCAAGCTTGGTGTCTTTTGGAATGGCGTCAAAAATATAAATTAATTTATATTTTCTTATTCTGTCCCCTCACTGATGTCCTCATCCAAGGCGTCCGCAATGGTGAAGACATCTTTATCGCCGCGGCCGCACATATTCATGATGATAACGCCCTCTGGGCCGAGTTCTTTGGCGAGGTCAACCGTGCGTGGAAGGGCGTGGCTGGGCTCTAACGCAGGGAGGATTCCTTCGAGGCGCGCGCATTTTTGGAACCATTCTAGGGCTTCGTCGTCTGTGGCGCTTACATATTCTGCGCGGCCAATATCATGAAGGTGTGCATGTTCAGGGCCAATACCGGGATAATCGAGCCCCGCACTTATGGAATGAGCATCGTCAATTTGGCCGTGCTCGTCCTGCAAAAGATAGGTGCGATTGCCGTGTAAAATACCGGGCTTGCCGCCTGTCAATGACGCAGCGTGCAGGCCAGATTTAACGCCTTTTCCGGCGGCTTCGACGCCGATTAATCGCACGTCTTTATGAGGTATAAATTCATGAAACAGACCCATCGCATTCGAGCCGCCGCCAATACAGGCGACAACGGCATCAGGCAGATGGCCTTCAGCTTCCAAGATTTGTTCTTTCGCTTCTCGGCCGATGATAGCCTGAAAATCACGAACCATGGCAGGGTAGGGGGGCGGACCAGCGACTGTACCGATGCAATAGAACGTATCGCCAACATTAGTC
>CAZMEN010000021.1:3502-39468 GCA_964565335.1 uncultured Algimonas sp.
ACATTAGTCACCCAATCGCGCAGCGCTTCGTTCATGGCGTCTTTGAGGGTGGCGGTGCCGCTATGGACAGCGCGTACTTGGGCGCCGAGCAAGCGCATCCGAAAGACGTTTGGCTTTTGCCGAACAATATCGACGGCGCCCATATAAACAATGCACTCCATGCCCAGGCGCGCCGCGACGGTCGCAGTTGCAACGCCGTGCTGTCCAGCGCCGGTTTCGGCAATAATACGCTTCTTACCCATGCGTTTAGCCAGCAAAAGTTGTCCCACACAGTTATTGATTTTGTGCGCACCTGTATGGTTCAACTCATCGCGCTTGAAATAGATTTTCGCGCCGCCTGTATCGTCAGTCAGGCGCTCGGCATAATAAAGCGGGTTAGGACGCCCGACATAATATTTCAAAAAGTAGTTAAACTCGTCTTGAAATTCAGGGTCAGATTTGGCTTCTTCATAAGCCTTTTCGAGCTCCAAAATAGGCGGCATCAAGGTTTCGGCGACATAACGTCCGCCAAATTCACCAAAACGCCCATTCTCATCAGGTGTCGTTATATTGTCGTGCTTACCCATGATTGTGAATCCGTTTTGCAAAGTCAGGCATTTCTATGCGTATAGAGGGGAATTGGCTAGTGCGGAAACAATATGCCAAAATATTTTACCGAAAATATTCTAGGCGTTTTTAGCGGCCTTCATGAACGCTTCAATTTTTTTTGCGTCCTTAATGCCTTTAGCACGCTCAACCCCTGAGCTCACATCCAGAATAGGGGCATTCGTGGTTTTGATAGCATTCCTAACAGTGTTGGGATTAAGGCCACCTGCAAGCGCATAAATCTTTGGTGTGGGGGCTTTGCGGATAATGTTCCAATCGACCGCGATGCCGTGACCGCCTCTTACATTTGAGCCTTTGGGCGGTTTGGAATCAAATAATATAAGGTCAGTGACTCCAGCATATTCGCTCGCAGTTTTCATGTCGTCATCTGAGGCAATAGCGCAGGCTTTGATAACCTTGAAGGCATATCGCTTAGAAATGGCGGCGAGGCGTTCAACGCTTTCATCGCCGTGGCATTGAACATAGTCTGGTCTAAGGCGGGTTGCGATATCGTCGAGCAAAGAGTCATCTGCGTTCACGGTAACGGCCACGCGCTTGGCTAATCCCTCTGTGGTGTCAAACATTGGGCGCGCTTTAGAGACGCTGAGTCGCCTTGGGCTTTTGGCCTCGATAATAAAGCCGAGAAAATCGGCGCCGTAATGAATGGCGCTCTCTACATCTTCAGCGCGGGTTAGTCCGCAAATTTTAACCTCAGTGTTCATGAAGTCTATGTAGGGATATTCCTGAAAAGGAAAAGGCCACAATTGATCTAGGTGAATAGAATTTGATTGATGGATGTAAATTATTAGTCTCCTTTCATTTCTTTTCGCCCGCTGTTTTCATTTGAAATTCTGTTCCAAAATAATTTCGAAAAGAATTATTAACCCTGTAGTCACACGCCAAATTAAGCCTTCTTCGTTAAACATCGTGTCAAAGCGGAGCCTTTTGCAAAATCGGCCCACGCATAAGACAATAAGGACACGACATCGTCGTGATATGGGGTGGACAGTGGCGTTAGCACCAAAGTTACAGGCTCGTCAGGGGCAACAATTAGCGATGACGCCGCAATTGCGTCAGGCGATTAAGCTCCTCCAATACTCTAATATGGAATTGTCAGAATTTGTTGAAGAACAGCTGGAGTCCAACCCGCTTCTTGAGCGCGGTACGGGGGATGAGAACCGGCGCGGCGAAGATGTCTCCGCGACCCTGAATGAAACACTGAAAGCTACAGTCGATAAAGACGCCCCAGCGGCCACGCAATCTGAATTGGATGCGCCGGCTCATGCGATTGACTCGGAGGCCACAGCGGCGGATGTCGGCGGATCCGTCGACTGGTCCCGTAATGATAGTTCTGGCAGCTTTAATGGCAAAGCGGATTACGATGCGGCGGCCAATACGGCGGCAGATGTTACATTGGCTGAACATGTGCAAGCCCAGCGGGCCATGTTGGGACTCGATATGAAAGACGGTCTCATCGCCGACTATATGATTGGGCAATTGGATGAGGCGGGATATCTGCGCATGAGTATCGCAGAAATAGCGGAAAGCCTGAGCGTCAGCACGGCTCGTGTGTCGTCTATTTTGGTGCAATTACAAACCTGCGAACCCACAGGATTATTTGCCCGTGACCTTTCTGAATGTTTGGGGCTGCAACTCCGCGAAGCGGGTTTTCTGGACGAGGCGATGCAGGCCTTACTCGCCAATTTGAATCTTTTGGCCAAACATGATTTGTCAAAGTTAATGTCAATTTGCGATGTCGGCCGCGATAGAATGAGTGCTATGATTGCGCGGGTGCGTGATTGTGCGCCTAAGCCCGGTGCCGCTTTTGGCGGACGTTTGGCCGCTGTGGTGGAGCCTGACGTCTATATCCGCGAAACGCCCGATGGCGGCTGGGCGGTGGAATTGAACGCGGACACTTTGCCGCGCGTATTGGTGAATAAGCGCTATTACAACGAAATTAAACGCATGGGCCAAAAGGACGAAACGGCGCGGGAATTTATCTCTGAATGTCATCAAAGCGCGAACTGGCTTGTGAAGTCTCTGGATCAACGCGCCCGTACAATTTTAAAAGTCGCCTCTGAAATCGTGAAACAACAAGATGCCTTTTTTGCTTACGGTGTAGATCATATGCGACCGCTCAAGCTTAAGGATATTGCTGAGGCGATTGAAATGCATGAAAGCACGGTCAGTCGTGTAACCTCAAATAAGTTCATGCACACGACACGCGGACTTTTCGAACTTAAATATTTCTTCACGGCGGCCATACCGAGCCTTGACGGCGGGGAAGGGCATTCTGCTGAGTCTGTACGAAATAAAATCAAAATTTTGATATCGGAAGAAACAGAAAAGACAGTGAAATCTGATGATAAGCTTGTCAAACTTCTGCGGGCGCAAGGCATAGATATTGCCCGGCGCACCGTTGCAAAATATCGCGAAGCTATGGGTATTCCGAGTAGCGTCGAGCGGCGCCGTATTTTCAAACATGCGATGTAAAATATCAGCCTTTTCTTTAATTTCAGTTTTTTCATTCTGCGCGAAGTCGTGACTGAAAAATGAGTGTTGATTTAGCGGCTCTCTCCGCATTTTACTATTGCCCAAGTTTATTGTGCTGCTCGCAATCCAGTGCCGAGCCTTCCTAACGTTCTTTGCCTATAAATAGGACATGCCCGTGAGGCGGTCTCCTTACCGGAAGACCGAGAATAGTAATGTTTCGTAAGGTGCCATACCTCACGGCAGCGGTTTATATCGAGCGGCCATCTCTTTTCTCTTTACGGGCCAACCACCTGCAAACCGTTTGTTGATTTGAAAGTCAAATCAACGACACAAGTCTAGGCAGCCTACCCATGTGGCTCCTTCCCGATAGGCTCTTGGGCGAAGCTGTCAAACCAGTCCCAATTCACCCCGCTGTCTCGTTCAGCAAAAAGGTGACATGCCTTCCCTGTCCAACTGAAAAAGAACAAGTGTAATATGGCACAAGTGGATGATGCGTGGATGCGATTTGTGAAAACCGTTATGTTTCAATCACATTGAGACATATAAAAGAGGATTAATCTACAACGACGTTATTATCGCCCTTGTGGCGGTGAGCCATGCGGTGAAGCTTGAGATAGCAATAATGACGTGTGAGAGGTGAGAAGCTTAAAAATTATTTGCGCCCCCCTTTGGCGGCAGGGGAAAGAACCCGCTCGTCCGCTCAATATAGTCTTTATATTTTTGCCGTCGGCCCATGTCCTTTTCCAACAAGCCTTTACCGGAGACTTTGACGAGGAGGATGTTCATCACGATAGGCGCAAAAATTGTGACCCAACCCCATGAGACTTGGCAGGCAATGAGCCAAATCCCCCACCACATACAAGCATTGCCGAAGTAATTCGGATGGCGGGTATATTTCCAGAGGCCGGTGTCTAGGACAGGCTTGTCTTCTTTTGGCCCGTCATAGTTTTTGTGTTTGGCTTTAAATCGCGCGAGTTGCCAATCGCCAATCGCTTCGAAGAGAAAACCAATAAGCCAGAGGAGGGTGCCGGATATAGCAGCTAGTCCTATCCACGCATTCGCGCCGGCATATACAGTGCTGTCCCCTAGATCTGCGACGCCACCCGGATTGAATAGAGCAAACCCTGCCCATACGGGCGCACTTACCATCATAATCAACAAAGCCTGCCCCCAATAAACGGTAAATAGTGACCGCAACCGCCAACCCGCTTCATTTAAATTTGAGCGCTCGCGCATTTTGACATAACGTTTATCCTCGCCATGGTCCAGATTACGCTTGGCAAGATACAATGTGAGGCGCGCTCCCCAAATTATCGGGAGCGATCCCAAGAGCCATAGATAGGGCGTTTTCGGGTCGGCGATATAGAGACATGCCGCGCCAACAATTAGAAAGCCAAACCCCCAGAAAATATCAACAAGACTCGCATCTTTCACCGCCACACTAATTGCCCATAACAGCGTAATGAGCCCGAAGACCACAACGGCAGAATGGGTAAAATACACAACTAAATCAGTTAGCATAATCAGGCTCCTGAAGCTGATACGGTTTCAGGGCAAGTTTCGATGGGTGTAACAATCGGGGTTTGAGAGGTGTCGGGCAAAACCTTCCAATTCGAAAATAAGACGGAAATAAGGCGGGTTTTGGTCATAACGCCGCCATAGTGCTCTTCTAATCCGTTCATATTCACAGTTATGGAGGGTTGGAGAATGTCATCAATAAGCTTAGTAAAGCCAGAGAGCTACTCACCAAGAGGGGTGAGCGCGGGTCTTAATGGGTTGAAACAAGGGAAGCGGATGTCAAAAATTTATTTGGTAGATGATGACGAAAATATTCTGACATCGGTCTCTATGTTTCTAGAGAGTGAAGGTTATGAAGTTCGCAAATTCCATGACGGGGCGAGTGCTCTGGAAGCGTTAAAAACCTCTCCGCCTGACTTGGCCGTTTTCGATGTGAAAATGCCTCGCATGGATGGGTTGGAATTATTGCGCCGCCTGCGCCAAACCTCAAACCTGCCCGTTATCTTCCTGACGTCGAAAGATGACGAATTTGACGAAGCGATAGGCTTTAACATGGGCGCGGATGATTATATCACGAAACCGTTCTCGCAGCGTTTATTGGGCCAGCGAATCAAGGCTGTGCTCCGCCGCGCCTCTATGACGTCTATTGAAATGCCTGTACCGCAAGAAGGGGATGACAAAGTTATTCGCCGCGGAAACCTTGTTCTCGACCCCAATCGACATGCCTGTTCTTGGAATGGTGAGCCGGTAAGATTGACTGTGACGGAATTTTTGATTTTGGAGAGCCTGGCCAAACGCCCTGGTTATGTAAAATCACGGGATCAACTGATGGACGCCGCTTATGATGATCAAATCTATGTGGATGACCGAACGATTGACTCGCACATCAAACGCTTGCGTAAAAAGTTTCGCAAAACGGATAAGAGTTTTGATGGCATCGAAACGCTTTATGGTGTGGGCTATAAATATAAGGAAGCCTGAGTTTCGGCCGCACAAAACGGCTCTCAGGCCCCAACCCGCAGTTTTGTGTCAGTCGGCACAAGACGTCATGCGTCTTTGGTGATATCGAGACATCATGACGAAACCTGATTCAGAAACGTCCTCAGTAAAAGGGGACGTCAGCGACCAAGCAGGCCGTAAGGCCAAGCGGCCTCGCTTGCGTAATCGTCGTTCTGGTGCGCGTCGGTCTTTATTGTCGTCCCGTCTGACACGCGTTATTCTCTTATCAAATTTGGTTGGCTTAATAATTCTGGTAGCCGGGTCTTTGGCGATGAACCGGTTTGAATCCAGTTTGATCGAGGCCAAGGTAGATAACCTTCATTCACTGGCGGCAACAATTACAACGGTCATGGGCGATCAGGCTACGGGATTAGGGTCCGCGGCGCAGTTGGACATTGAAGGCGCAAAACAGGTACTTCGCGGCGTAAATGTGCCGGAGGGGTGGCGTGTTCGATTGCATGACCGCTCGGGCAAAGTTGTGGTCGACACAGTGAGGCTGGATGATACGATCACCATCTCATCGCTTGATCCTATCATCCCAGAGCAAGAGCCGCGTAAAAATTATCAGGTTTGGTGGGGGAAGGCCAAAGCGCGATGGGATAGCGCTTTGCAAAACCTGCCTTGGCGTAAAGCCCGCCGCGAGAATTTGCGGCGTGACCTGCGCGCCGATGTGCGTAACGCACTCTCTGGCGAAAAAGTAATGGGGCCGCGATATGATGATGATAATAATCTAATTGTCAGTGTGTCTGTCCCTGTCCAGCGCGTGCAGCGAATTTTGGGCGCTGTGACCGTCGAGAGTAATGATGTGGGCAATATTGTGATTGCAGAGCGCAAAGCTTTGGCCCCTATAATCGGATTGGCTTTTCTGGTTACTTTGCTGAGTTCTCTGGCGTTGACGTTGTTTATTGCTCTGCCTATGCGCAAATTAGCCTTGGCGGCAGAAATTGTAACGCGGAGTTCCGATAAACGGGACGCCATTCCCGACCTGTCCAAAAGGCGGGACGAAATTGGCGACCTGTCCTCTGTTATGCGGGATATGACGCAAGGGCTATACTCCCGTATTGATGATATTGCCAATTTTGCAGCGGATGTGGCCCATGAGATTAAAAACCCTCTGACGAGTTTGCGGTCTGCCTCTGATACATTGCGCGTGGCGAAGACAGAGGCGCAAAGGGAACAGCTCATCGATATTATACAAAAAGATGTCTCCCGCATGGATCGCCTCATCACTGACATTTCGAAGGCCTCGAAAGTTGATGCCAATCTTGCCCGAGATACGGCGCAGACTTTGGATGTTCATGAGGTCATTGAGAATATCACTGATTTTTATGAGCAGACCACAAAAGAAGGCGGCGGGACGGTCAAGAATGTCAGCCTCGCTCCCGCAGACGTGCCTGTGTTTATTCGAGCCTTTGAAACACCCTTTGCGCAAGTGCTGCGCAACCTCATTGATAATGCACTGACCTTTTCGCCGGATGAAGGCGAAGTCCGCATTGCAGCCTCAACAGACACCACAGGGAAGAAAGAGCAAGTTGTCATTATGGTTGAGGATGACGGGCCGGGCATCCCGCCTGAAAACCTCGAAACTGTCTTTGAGCGGTTTTACACGGAGCGGCCCAAAGGCGCTGAATTTGGCAATCATTCGGGTTTGGGTTTGGCGATTTGTCGGCAAATTATGACAGCGCATAAGGGCGCAATTCGAGCGGAAAACCGTCTGGACTCCAAGGGAGAGGTCGCGGGCGCGCGCTTTGTTATCACCCTGCCGCGCCAAGTGCCGAAGAACTGATAAGACGAAGCGCATATTGTGGCCCTTTAGTCACGCTCTCGCCCTTCGCATGACATGCGCCTCACATTAGACTGCTATGTGCGCATTTTGTGGGTTCACAGACATTGTTTAATTTGATTAGGTGAAATTTCGATTTTGGAGTTTTGCATTGATTGGTTTGGTGATTGTGACCCATGGTCAACTGGCTGTGGAATTGCGGCGGGCAACAGAACATGTTGTCGGGCCGCAAGAAGCATTAGAGACAGTCTGTATCGGGCCTGATGATGATATGGAGCGTCGGCGCGACGATATTGGCGAGGCTATAAAGGCTGTGAGTCAGAACAATGGCGTTATCATTTTGACTGATATGTTCGGGGGCACCCCCTCTAACCTCGCGATTTCCATGATGCGCGAAGGGCAGGTCGAAGTTCTGGCTGGTGTGAACTTACCAATGCTCATCAAATTGGCGGAGGCGCGCAAAACGGCGACGCTGGACGAGGCCGCTCTCAAAGCTAAAGACGCTGGACAACGGTATATTGCGATTGCGTCAAAGATTCTCGCCGGGGAAACGTAGAACGCGTTTCACCCATTATGAGCCAAACCGCACAAATAACCCTGACCTTGTCCAACAAAAAGGGCCTTCATGCCCGTGCGTCCAATAAGTTTATGCAAACGGTGCTACAGTTTGAGTCTCAAGTCTGGGTGCGCAGTCATAACGATGTTTGCGCTGACCGAGTGGAGGCCAATTCCGTGTTGGATTTGCTCCTATTAGGGGCGGCATGTACCGAGGACATCACGGTAACGGCGCAAGGCAGCGATGCGCCGCTGGCGATTGAGGCCATTGCGGCGCTTGTGAATAATCGTTTCGGAGAAGAAGACTAATGCGTCATGTCATGAAACTCGGCTTTTGCGTTCTCGCTTCGGCTCTTGCTTTGAGTGCTTGCTCATCAACGTCCAAGCCTTTCATGCCGCAAAGCCAATACCCGACTGACCCATGGGTGAAGGGCTATTCTAATCCTGATGATTGTCTGGGCGGCGAGAAATTGGCGGCAATAGACTTTTCTTTGCCGGAATACCCTGCGCGCCCTTATCGCTCTGGCCGTCAAGGGTGGGTCATTATTCGCTTGGATGTTAATGCAACGGGCCAAACCGAAAATGTGCGCATTGAACGCTCTGTTCCAGACGGTATGTTTGACGGCGCGTCCGAAAAGGCGGTCGAGGCTTGGACGTTTCAACCTCCCGAAGAAGGCGGGCTTCAAAACTGCCGAGTTTTACTGCGCTATAGAGCCGGCAAGGTGACTTTAGGGGGGTAATCCGTTGTATAGCAAGAGCTTAGAGGCTTTGTGCTATAGCTTTGTATTTTCTCTGATTTCCCTCTGTTTTTTATAAAACAACTCTATAAAAGACCCTTCGGGCGCTTTAACTTTAATGTAGATTCATATGACTGCTGTGGCGGTGTGATATTTGCATAGAGTGTCCCCCGATAAAGACTCCAAGATGAGGCACGACATGGCTGACAAAAAAACACCGAGCAAACCCCGCAAGTTTTTTGGAACAGACGGCGTCAGAGGGTTGTCAAATGTCGACAAAATGACGCCAGATAGTGTCATGCGTTTAGGGCAGGCAGCGGGCCGTTATTTCCGCAATTCAGAAACGGATGAAAGCTATCGTCCTTCCGTTTTTATCGGCAAAGATACCCGTCTGTCAGGCTATATGATTGAGCCAGCCTTGGTGGCAGGATTTACTTCTGTTGGAATGGATGTGAAATTATGCGGCCCCATCCCGACATCTGCCGTGTCTATACTCACGCGGACATTACGGGCCGATATGGGCGTTATGATTACGGCGTCTCATAATAAGTATCATGATAACGGGATTAAATTTTTTGGCCCTCAGGGACGAAAACTCTCTGATGAAGCCGAAATGGAAATAGAGGCTATTCTGGCCAATGGCGATATTCGCCTCGCCAAGCCCGCAAATCTGGGCCGCGTGAAGCGTTATGAAGATATGCAGGCGCGCTATATCGAAATCGCCAAAGCGACATTACCTCGCCAAATGCGCCTGTCGGGTTTGAAAATTGTTTTGGATTGCGCCAATGGCGCGGCTTATCACACGGCGCCGGATACATTGTGGGAATTAGGCGCAGATGAAGTCATCTCCTTAGGCGTCTCGCCAAACGGCAAAAATATTAACAAGGATTGCGGTTCAACGCATACTCAGCCGCTCTCGGAAGCTGTTGTAAGAGAAGGCGCAGATATCGGTATCGCCTTGGACGGCGATGCTGACCGTTTGATCATGTGTGACGAGAAGGGCCGCATCATTGATGGGGATCAGTTACTGGGTCTGGTCTGCCGCAGTTGGCAACAACGCGGAACGCTTGCAAAACCGGGTCTTGTCGCGACAGTCATGAGCAATTTAGGACTCGAACGTTATATTCAAGGTCATGAAATGGACTTCATCCGTACATCAGTTGGAGACCGTCATGTGGCTGCGCGTATGCGCAAAGACGGGTATAATTTAGGGGGAGAACAGTCCGGTCATATTCTCATGACGGATTTTGCCCCAACGGGCGACGGCACAATCTCTGCTCTCCAGATACTGGCTGAAATTATCCGACAAGATAAACCTGCCAGTGAAGTGCTGACAGTGTTCGACCCTGTTCCGCAAATGTTGAAAAACGTCTCCTATGCAGGGCGGTCACCTTTGGAACTAGATGATGTTCAGAAAGCCATTAAAGACGCCGGCGCGAGTTTCGGTAATTCTGGCCGCGTCTTGGTACGGGCATCCGGTACGGAACCTCTGATAAGGATTATGGCCGAGGGCGATGACGAGAAGAAAGTAGACGAAATTACGGATTATCTCGTCAACGTCATAAATAGCGCCGCCGCATAACACGCGTAGTTTAGATTATTCTATATTAACCCTTTGCAAGATTCGTGACTTCTCTTAAGGCTATCTCTTAATTCTGTTCGGGGCGAAGGGAAAGCTGAGAGTTCATGGTTCAAAACCTTGATCCATATTTGGTTGTAACGATTGGGGCCGTCGCCCTGGCGTTATTGGCGGCCATCTATGCATTACGGGCTATGACATCTAAGAACCAAGCTCTACGAAAATGGAAAAAAAAGACGTCAGCGCTTGACCGAAGATTGGGACGGTATGAGTCTGTTTTTGGGGCTTACCCGGGATTGGTTTTGATTTGGAATGAGCGTGATTTACGGACGCTTGGTAAATCACCAGTTGGAAAACCCTCGCAAGATTGGGGTAAGCCCAAGCTCTATGGATCTCCTGCTGTTCTAGCCTCTATTTTAAGGTTTGCAGACGAGGGTAAAGCCAAGGATTTGTCACAACGTGTGCTCAACAGTCTCGCAGATCATCCCGCACAGCCCGTATCAAAAATAAAAGGCGTACAGACTTTACGGACCGCGCTTCAAGACCTTCACAAAAAAGGGGCGGCTTTTTCCGTCCTTATACATTTGCCGGATACCACGGTCATCGAGGCCAATGGCCGCGTGGCGGGCGGGCAGGCCATTGTTTGGCTCGATGATAGTTCGAGTAAGGCAGAGGACGAAACGACTGCAATCTCGCGTATTGAAAACACGAAGTTTTCACAAGAGGATGATGCGGGGACCTTTATTGAAATGATGGCACGCGCGCCGTTCCCAATTTGGCGGTTGTCTAGTGGCGGGCGGATTGTGTGGGCGAACAAAGCTTACATAGACGCCGTTGGCGGGGGGGCTTTATCTGAAGTCATTAAAAACCAAACGCATCTGGATGATAAGGCGCAAGATCAAGTCGGCGCTGTGTTGGAGACTAAAGCCGTTCAGGATGATGTCAGATATATCATTTTAAATGGTCAACGGCGTTCGACACATGTTAGCCTTTTCCCCGTGTCAGGCGGAATTGCTGGCATGGCAGTGGATGCCTCTGAAGCGGATAAGTTGCGGGACGATTTGAACCGTCATATTCAAGCGCATAATGAGCTGCTGAACTCTATGGATGAAGCCATCATTATCTTTGGCAAAGATCAGAGAGTGAACTTTCATAATAATGCTTTGGACGCATTATTTGGCATTGATGAAGGTTGGTTTAAGGGCAATCCTACCCATAGTGACTGGCTAGATCACTTACGCGAAAAAGGTGTTATTCCGGCGAAGACGGATTACAAATCATGGCGAGACGAAGAACTGGCCTATTACACAGATTGGCCGGATGAAGTGCCTGATATTTTGTGGGCATTGCCTGATGGCCGAACTCTGCGGTTAGTCCGTATGCGGGACCCGCATGGGGGTATCTCTTTGCTCTTCTCCGATATGACAGATTCTATCACGTTAAAGAGCCAGCTTGGTACACTCATCAATGTTCAAGGTGCGACTTTGGATAAATTATCTGAGGGTATCGCCGTGTTCGGAACGGATGGTCGTTTGAAAATCCATAACTCAGCCTTTGCCACCATGTGGAGCTTGGACGAGGATGATTTGAAAGATCGTCCACGTTTCATCGACATGATTGATTTGTTCTTGCCGCTTTATCATATCAAAGCATTTTGGTCTGAACTATTGGGCCGTATTACCGATCCTAATCCCGAAATCCGCCGCCATGTTGAAGGCGAGATTACTCGGTCGGACGATAAAATGCTAACATGGTTGTCTAAGCCTTTGCCTGATGGCGCCACCCTTGTTGCTTGGGATGATGTGACGAATGCCCGCAAAGCTGAAGCGGCGCTTATTGAGCGGACGCAGGCCTTGGAAGAAGCCGACCGAATGAAGTCGGAATTTGTTGGACATGTCAGCTATCAGTTGCGCACGCCTTTAACAACGATAGCGGGTTACGCTGATTTTCTCCAAAATGCTGGCGCGGGGGAGATGACGGATAAACAGAGCGAATATGTTTTTGCAATTCAAAGCGCGTCAGAAGACCTTGCCAAAATCATAGACGACATTCTCGACATTGCCGCGATTGAGGCCAACGTCCTTGATTTAGATTTAGGCGATGTAAAGGTCTATGACATGCTTGATAACGCCTTGGATTATGTTGCTGTCAAAGCTGATGACACGAAGATTTCGCTCTCGCTGAAATGCGACGATGATATCGGTGTTATCCGCGCCGACGAAACACGCCTTAAACAAGTCGTTCACAATCTATTATCTAACGCGTTGCGGTTCACTAAACCTGGCGGGAAAATAGAATTGGGCGGTAAAAAAGCCGCTGGCGGCGGCGTAATGATTTGGGTGAAGGATGATGGAGTTGGCATTCCGACGGAACGTCAACCGCAAGTCTTCCAAAGCTTTGAAAGCTCACGCGGGGGCGCGGGCCTTGGTCTCGCTTTAGTGCAACGTTTTGTAGACAGGCATGGCGGCTGGGTTGAGCTTGAATCGATTGAGCATGAAGGCACGCATGTGACTTGTTATCTGCCCAAGGAAGCGCCGTCAGATAACGCGCATCCCGAATTATTTAATGAGATTGCCGAGTAAAACGGTTCTTCAGCTTTTGAAAAAGCTTACTGGCTTTCAGGTGTTGAAACCTTGATGCCGTCAAGCTCATCGCTGATAAGAATTTGGCAGCAGAGGCGTGAATTGTCCTGAACGTTTTCAGCGAAATCCAACATGGACTCTTCCATATCATCCATGCCTTTTAATTTGCCAAGCCAAGCATCATCAACATAGACGTGGCAGGTGGCACAAGCACAGGCTCCGCCGCAATCGGCATCAATTTCTGGCACCATATTTTGAACGGCCGCTTCCATGATGGAGGTTCCGTTTTTTGCTTCGACTTCGCGGGTTGTGCCCTCGGAGTCAGTGAAAATAATCTTAGCCATAATAATAGCGCCTTTACTCGTTATCAGAGCTTTATCTAAGGGCTTGCCATGATTTTTCAAGGCGCTATCACTGTAAGTGTGACAGAAATTTCTTGTAAAACTGAAGCTGAAATGTTGGCGGTCGGCGCGCGGATTGGGGCTGTACTGCAAGCGGGTGATGTCGTGGCCTTGCGCGGTGAACTTGGGGCTGGAAAGACGACTTTGGCGCGCGGACTGATACAATCTTTACTGCCAAATGAGGATGTGCCGTCCCCGACCTACACACTCGTTCAGACCTATGATTTGCCGTCTTACGAGTTATGGCATTGCGATCTGTATCGCGTGAAACACCCCGACGAAATCTATGAGCTGGGTCTTTTGGACGCTTTTGAAGACGCTGTCTGCCTTTTGGAATGGCCTGACAAAATCGCGCCGCATTTGCCCGAAGCCTTACTGGATGTCGACGTGACATTCTCTGGTGCGGGACGGGTGGTGACCTTTGGCAAGAGCTGGAATGACCGCAATGTCTGAGCGCCAAGAGCAAATCAGAGCCTTTTTAGAGCGTGCGGGATGGGGAGGTGCAATTCGTGACCCTATCCAAGGCGACGCCTCGACGCGGAGTTACGAACGCTTGCAAAAAGGGACAGACAAAACGATTTTGATGAACGCTCCTAAAGGGGCGGAGCTTCCTGCTGAACCAGAAGGAGCAAATGTAGGGCAGCGCAAGGCACTAGGTTACAATGCGCTCGCCCGTTTGGCTGGGCCGGATATGGAGAGTTTCGTCGCGATTGCATCGGAACTGACGCGGCGGGGTTTTTCTGCGCCTCAAATTATCGCTCATGATTTGGAGGCCGGTTTTGTCTTGCTCGAAGATTTCGGCGGGAACGTTTATAATAAAGTGATTGCGGTAGACGCAACACAGGAGCGTCCTCTTTATGAGGCAGCGGTAGATACACTCGCCGCGATTTACCGCAGCACCTTTCCCAGCATTTTTTCTCATCAAGAAGTGACGTGGCGTCTGCGCGATTATGATGAAGCGGCTCTTTTGGCGGAAACGGATTTGTTTTTGGATTGGTATGCCAAAGATTACGGCCGTGAATTTCAAGGCGATGTACGGGAGGAGTTTTACGCGCTCTATGCGGAGAGTTTTAAATATTTAAACGTATGTGCCTCTGGTTTGGCATTGCGAGATTTTCATGCGGAAAACTTGTTTTGGATGCCAAAGAGAGACGGGGTTGCGAATGTTGGTCTCATCGACTTTCAGGACGCGCTCTTCGTACATCCTGCCTATGATTTGATGAGCCTGATAACGGATATTCGCCGCGATGTTTCACCTGATTTGAAACCCTATTTGATGGAGCGGTTCTGCGATAAGGCGGGATTGAAATATGATGAGGATTTTCGCGCCGCCTATGCTGTGATGAGTGTGCAGCGTGGGACGAAGCTGTTGGGTTTCCCAGTACGAGCAGATTTGAAATTCGGAAAGCCGCAATATCGAGCTTTACTCCCCCGAGTGAAGCGCCATTTGAAGGATGACATGGCCCATCCTGCTTTGTCGGATATTAGGCGTTGGTTTGGCCGCAATATGCCTGAGGCTTTGACATGAGCATGTCCATTAAAACGGCTATGGTCATGGCGGCGGGATACGGGACGCGGATGCGCCCGCTGACCAATGATCGCTCTAAAGCCATGGTAGAGGTCGGCGGAAAGCCGCTAATTGATCACATGCTCGACCGCCTAGCAGAGGCAGGGGTTGAGCGCGCTATCGTTAATGTGCACGCCCATGCCTCCCACCTCGAAGTGCATTTGGCAAAACGTATAACGGGCCCAGACATAATTATTTCCGATGAAAGAGAGGCGCTTCTGGAAACAGGGGGCGGCGTTGTGAAAGCCCTTCCGCTCTTAGGGAATGATCCGATTTTCATCTGTAATATCGATGCTATTTGGGTCGCGTTTTCGGATGTGTTCTCCGTTCTGAAACAGGCCTGGAAACCGGAACAGATGGATGAGCTGTTACTCTTGGCGCGCAAAGATATGACGCTCGGCCATGACGGGGCAGGGGATTTCGATTTGGATAAAATGGGGCGGCTGACACGCAGGCAAGGCGAAACGGCGAAATATTACTATAGCGGCGTTCAAATCTTCAAACCCCATTTAGCCAAACATCATCCCATTGAGAAATTTTCTCGCAATGTGATTTGGAATGAAAGCCTAAAGCGTAAAGGCCTCTATGGCGCAGTCATGCCTGCATTTTGGATGCATGTGGGTGACCCGCGAGCCCGGTTTGCGGCCGAAGCTGTCCTGTCCGAGGCGAACATTTTGTGAGCCTGCAAGGTGTTTATAATATGCCTTCAGGCCTGCCTTTTCTGCAATCTTTGGCGAAAGGCATAAAACAAGACTTCGGTGATGACTTATCACGCGCGCTTATCCTTTTACCCACACGCCGCGCGGTGCGAGGCATTACGGATATTTTTTTAGAGATGGCGCGGGAGGACCCGTCGGGCGTCACGCTCTTGCCGCGCCTGAATACGCTTGCAGACATTGACCCCAATGAGCCGCCCTTTGAGCCAGGCGATGTCGCGGGGCTTGTTCCCCCCGCCATTGACGCAACCCAGAGACGGTTCGAGATGGCCCGCGTGATTGAGCAGTTTTATCGCCGCGCTTCTGACCTGCCATTGGACGCCGCTTCTGCTCTGTCATTGGCCGACCCGCTTCTGGCCATTCTGGACGATGCAGCGGCGGAAGAAACCAACATTGCTGATTTAGCAAAGCTCGCCGAAATACAGACCTTTGCGGCGGAGCATTTCCAATATCAGGCAGAGCTCTACAAAATCATTCAAACCTATTGGCCGCAGAGATTGAAAGAAATTGAGGCTTTGGAACCCAAAGCCAGACAAGTGCGGGTGCTCGACACGCTGACCCGTCAATGGGAAGATAACCCGCCTGATTACCCCATCATTGTGGCGGGCTCGACGGGTACGCTCGGCGCGACGGCGCGGCTCATGGCCTGTGTCTCCCGATTGCCAAAAGGTGTTGTCGTCCTACCGGGGCTGAATAATACAACCAAAAAAGTCTGGGATGCTATTGATGAACAGCACCCACAAAATGCCCTGCGTAATTTATTAAATACAATGGAGGTTACCCGCGGAGACGTGCCGTCTTGGCCCCATATTCAGGAAACCCCCGCGACGCAAAACCGAGACTTGAAAGCGCGGCGGCAACTCATATCAGAATCGCTAGTGCCCGTTGACAATACGAGTGATTGGCTCGGCCGCATCAAAACAATACGCGAAAACTTCAAACACTCCGATCCTTTCATCGAAGGCATGAAGGGGTTATCCGTTCTTGAGGCGGCGAATGATGAAGATGAAGCTCTGAGTATAGCGCTTATATTGCGCGAAACATTAGAAGTGCCGGCCCACACTGCCGCGTTGGTCACACCTGACCAGGCTTTGGCGCGGCGCGTTAAGGCGCGCCTGCGGCGCTGGAATATTGATGTCGATTTATCACAAGGCGAACCTCTGGAAGAAACTCCGATAGGCGGGTTCTTATCGGCGATAATTGATTTGGCGATGGACTGCGAAAACCCTGTTGCTTTATCCGTTATATTCAACCACCCGCTCACCCATTTGGAACAAGACTATGGCGAGGTGCGTAGAGCCTGGCAGAGTCTTGAAAAACGCCTGTTCAGAGGTGTGCGTCCTCAGACCGCAAAAGCGACCGAAAAGGATGAAGCCGAACTTCTGGCCCGGATAAAGAGAGCCTTGTCACCACTCTTGGATTTAACGGGCCATCACAAATCCGAAATCTGGGCTAAGGCCCTCTGGTTGTCAGCGCTAAATATTGCATCGCTCGGAAATGAAGATAATCCTTTATGGAACGATTTAGGTGGTAAAGACGCGCAATCTATTTTGCGTTCGCTCATCAATCATGGTGAGAACCTGCCAGAGATTGACGTCAGGGGAATGTCTCGCCTGTTAGCCGTTTTGATGCGGGGCAAAGTCGTCCGCCGTCCTTTCGGCACCCATCCGCGCCTGTCCATATTGGGGCCACTGGAAGCCCGTATGTTATGCGCGGACAGGATTATATTGGGCGGTTTAAACGAGGGCGTCTGGCCTACCACACCACGCGTGGAGCCGTTCCTCTCTCGCGCCATGCGTCAGTCCGTGGGGCTGTCTTTGCCTGAAAAACGCTTTGGTTTATCAGCGCATGACTTTGCCGAACTCGCCTCTAATCCTGATGTAATTCTGACGCGGGCCAAGCGTAGCGGCGGTAGCCCAATGGTCGCTTCGCGCTGGTTATGGCGTTTATCAACACTGTTAGAAGGCGCTCTCGGCAAGGACGAAGCCGAGGCTGTAATGCAGGATAAACCGCATTATTTGGCTTGGGCGGAGCAATTGGACAGGGCGATACAGATTGAACCCGCCACTGCGCCAACGCCGCGTCCTGCGCCCGAAGAGCGGTGGCAATTTTCCCGTGGGCGGTCGATTTCTATTACGCAGGTCAAAACATGGATACGCGACCCTTATTCCATATTTGCCAAACATGCGCTTGGGCTGACCTCTCTCGACCCATTGGATGCAGATTTAGGCGCTGGTGAGTTTGGAACAGCCATTCATGATGGTCTGGAGCATTTTCTAAGCGCGCATAAAACGGACGGCGCTGACCAAACCGTGGCGCGGCTCGTTTCATTTCTAGAAGAGTCTTTTAAAACGTCAGCTTACGCGCCGGAGGAAATATCCAAAGAGGCCTCTCGGTTTGGACGTATTGCCGAAAACTTTCTCGATTGGCTAAAAACCCGCCGAAAAGACGGATTTGATGTTTGCGGAATTGAAGAAAAAGCAGATTATTTCATTGAAAGTCTGAATTTCACATTGCGCGGCAAAGCCGATTTAATCGAACGCCGCCCTGATGGGTATGGCGTTATTGATTATAAAACCGGATCACCTTCCACCGTAAAGGTTGTGAAGGCGGGTTTCGATCCGCAATTGCCCTTGACCGCGTGGCTTCTCAGCAAAGGCGGTTTTAAAGACCTCCCAAAAGGAGAGACGGTTGAACTCGGCTATGTGCGGGTGAAAGGCTCAAATGATGACTTTGACCATACACAGCTCACCGTGCCGCATGCGAAGGCAGGACTAAGCGCGGAGGACTATGCGCAAGAGGCATTTGAAACGCTGAAAAAACTTATTCTCCATTACGATCAGAAAACAACGGATTATGCCTCGCAGCCTCGTATTCAATACACGCATGATTATGGCGAATTTGATGATTTGGCGCGGCGGGGCGAATGGGCCGCTCTGGGGCGGGAGAGCGGGTCATGAGTACGGCTTATAACATAGCCGTCGCCGCGCAATCGGACGCGGCCAATCCCAAACAAACCCGTATGGTGTCCGCCAATGCGGGGTCTGGCAAAACGCGCGTTTTGGTCGATAGGGTTTCGCGTATTCTTCTCCAAAAAGTCGAGCCTGAACATATTCTATGCCTGACCTATACCAAGGCGGCGGCGACAGAAATGCAAGACAGGCTATATGAAAAACTGGGTGCGTGGTCGATTTTGGATAAGGCGGCCCTTGAGACGGAATTGAACGACTTGTTAGGCGAAGAGTTTCACGATATTGCGCTGGCTCGCCGCCTCTTTGCGAAAGCTCTGGAAACGCCTGAAGGGTTGAAGGTGCAAACCATTCACGCTTTTTGCGAGCGCGTGCTGTCGCGCTTTCCAATTGAGGCCGGAATTCTACCCGGATATGAACCGATAGAGGATGCGGAAATCACGGCTCTCTCGCAAGAGGTCCGCAAGGCTCTGCTAATACAAGCGATGGAAAACCCCAAAGGGGAGGTTAATCAAGCCATCCAAACACTGAGTTTGAAAATGGCGGACCAGACGTTGGACGGCCTTTTCACATGGATGGCCTATGCCGGGGAGGGCATTGCAAATTGGGAAGAGGCAGGCGGTGTTGCCGAGCTAGAGACAACTCTTGGCGTAAAAGCGAGCGATACGATTGAAACCTATGTGGCCCGTTTCTGGGGTAATACAGATGAAGAAATCCTCCTCGCTGCGATTCCGGTTTTGGAAGCAGGATTAAAGACGGATGTAAAGGTAGCCGAGTATATTCGGGACTCTTTAAAAATGGGCGGGACATTGGGAGCCGCTTATACTTACGCCTCTGTATTTCTCACGCAAGCCGGAAGCTTGCGCAAAGCTCCCGTTACGAAGAGAACGATGGAAGCGACGCAGGATTGGTTCTCCGCTGACGGAAAAGAGGCGGCTCGTGTTCTTCAATTTTTTGATGAACTGAAAGCGTTACAACTCTATGAACTCACCCGCGCTGTTTTCACATTGGCCGCGCCTTATGCGGAACTGTTTGCCAAGGCAAAACGCGATAGGCGGGTATTGGATTTCAATGACCAAATCCTTCTCGTTAAAGACCTGCTCAACCGCAAAGCCGTGTCTGATTGGGTGCGTTACAAACTGGATGGCGGGATAGAACATATCCTGCTTGATGAAGCGCAGGACACCTCACCCGAACAATGGGCGATTATCAATAGTTTGGCTGAGAACTTCATCCAAGACAGTCCTGACCGAGACCCGAATAAGCCGCGAACACTGTTTGCGGTGGGCGATGAAAAACAGTCTATTTACGGGTTCCAAGGGGCCAAGCCGGAACAGTTTTTATCGGAAATACAAAAGCGGCTTATCGGTGAAGCGCGTCAGGTTCGTATGACGATGTCTTTCCGGTCGTCGCAAACCGTTCTGAATGTGGTGGACGCCTTTTTAGAAAAACAAGGCGGTCGTCGGGCTATGTTCGATGTCGAAAATGACCCAAAGGGCTCGGATATTGAAAACCATGCCGCTTTCCGAAAAGATGAAGGCTTTGTCGAGCTATGGCCTCTCTCGCTTCGGCCAGAGACAGGTGAGGAAAATGCGCCTTGGGATACGACCCCTGTTAACGCGGTCAGCGAAGGCGACCAACGAGAGGTATTGGCGCAGAAACTTGCGGAGAGAATCCGAACGTGGTTGGACGCAGGGGAAGCCGTTTTTGATCGAGAGCTAAAACGGCATCGGGCCATGCAGGCAGGAGACATTCTTATTCTCGTGCGGACGCGCGGGGACAGTAATAACTCGCTTTATGACGCGATTATCCGTCATTTGAAATTACAAAATATTCCGCTTGCGGGGGCTGACCGCATAAAATTATCGGATGCGATGATTGTGCGCGATCTGCTGTCTTTGTCGCGGTTCGTGCTTCTGCCTCGTGATGATTTATCTCTCGCTGAAGTCTTGAAAGGGCCAATCTTTGGATTGGATGATATGCAGCTTTTAAAGCTCGCAACGGGGCGGGGGAAGCAATCGCTTTGGCAGGCAGTGCGTGAGCGGGACGCAGAATTGGCGCGGCAATTAGAGCGCTTTATTTTCTTGTCTCGTAATCATTCGCCTTATGAGTTTTTCTCCGCTGTTTTAGATGAAACCGACGCGTCGGGACACAGTATTAAACGCCGTTTCTATAAACGTCTGGGTATGGAGTCGCGGGAAGCACTAGATGTGTTTCTGGGCCGCGCCATGGACCATCAGCAAACGGGTGTGCCGAGCCTGCAATATTTCGTTCGCGGTTTTAACGGCGATGACGCGCAGGTCAAACGTGATATGGATGCAGCCAAAGGGCAAGTGCGGGTGATGACCGTGCACGGCGCCAAAGGTTTAGAGGCCCCCGTGGTTATCTTGCCCGACACAACACAAGTGCCGACCTATAAGGATACGCTTGTGCCTTTTGGAGAAGGGTATTTCCTCAAATCCTCTAAATCAGATTTGCCGCAGGTTTTGGAACCGTTTATCGAGGCGGGTCAAGCGCGGCAAGATCAAGAACAATTACGTCTTCTATATGTCGCCCTCACGCGGGCCGAGAGCCGTCTGGTGATTTGCGGACATCAAATTGGGAGTGATAAAAATCCGTATAAAGAGGGATCTTGGTATGATTGGATGTCGCGGACTTTTGAGGGGTTGGACACTCAGACCTTTGAAACGTCTTTTGGAAAAGGGCTGAGCTATGGTTGGCGAGAGACCGCAGAGGTTTCGACAGTGGTTGCTTCAGAGTCTGCCTCTGTAAAGCTTCCGGAATGGGTCTTTCAAGAGCCGCGAGAAGAAGATACGGCTCGCCAACGCTTAAGTCCGTCGCGTCTTCTTGCAGATCGGGAAGGCTATAAAGAGCCAACGGAGCCTGTCGAAGGTTTAAGCCCTCTACAACGCGGTATTATTGTGCATCAGCTTTTAGAGGTTTTGCCAAACTACAAAGCCGAGCAGAGACCTGAAAAAGCCATGGCGATTTTAGGAACTTATCGGGATCTAAGTCCTAATGAGCGCGATAGCCTCATCTCCGAAGTCTTTGTGGTCTTGGACAATCCGCAATTTTCGGTTCTTTGGGGCGAGGGTACACAGGCCGAGGTTAGTTTGGCAGGGCAAATAATCGGGTTGCCAGAGCAGTGGGATTTTAGCGCTAAAATCGACCGCCTCTGCGTTACTGAGAGTGAAGTTTTGATTATTGATTATAAGTCCAACCAAAGCGTGCCTGACAATGAGGATGCGGTGGATGATGTTTATGTAGGCCAAATGGCGGCTTATCAAGCTTTGGCGCGGCAGCAATATCCCGGGAAGACTGTGAAATGCGGCTTGCTCTGGACGGCAGCGCCAAAGCTGATGTGGTTAAGTTCACAGAAACTTGAGCACGCCTTGACGAAGATAGGCATGCTTCCTAACTACAATGAAGACACAGATTTATTGCGCTTATAGGAGGCTTTCATGGCCACAGTAAAAGTATCAGATTCTACCTTCAAATCAGACGTTATCGACTCTGATCAGCCCGTTCTTGTAGATTTTTGGGCGGAGTGGTGCGGCCCTTGTAAGCAAATTGGCCCTGCTTTGGAGCAGATTTCCGAGGAAATGGGCGACCAAATTAAAATTGCCAAAGTCAATATTGATGATGATCCGGAAACGCCGGCTAAATTCCATGTTCGCGGTATTCCGACGCTCATGATCTTTAAGGGCGGCCAAGTTGTTGCGACGAAAGTCGGCGCCATGACAAAAACCAAATTACAAGAATGGGTGTCTGAACACGCTTAACGCCTATATCTGATTAAGATTGAAAAGCCTTCGGTTTCGCCGAAGGCTTTTTTTTACCGCGAGAAGCTATTGTTTTTGTTGTTCACGTTTTAAACGCTTAGTCAGGCCGTAATCCCACGTTTCATTTCCGTCATCCAATTGGTCAAGATCATAAGAGACGGCTTCCAATTCCTCAATCGGTGTCAGCGTCAAATCAATAGGGTTTGGATAGAGCGACAGCATACCGCCTGACACGGCATCGACGGCGATCGCTGGGGATGTATAGATGATCGTTGTGGTACCCGCTAAATAAGCTGTGGTGCTGCTGCCAGCGAGCAGGAAACCTCCTGTCGTGGCGGCTTCAGTTACGCCCACACCTACTGCAAATGCTGTGGGCCCGCCAATACCGGCGGATTGTCCTGAAAGAACCGAGGCCGACCGTATTGGGATTTGTACGGTAGCAAAGCCCTCACTTTCAATAATTGCGACAAATTTAGATCGCCTTGGCAAAGTGATCTCACAAGGCGTCGGTGCGCAGCGGTAATATTCAGGCGCTAAGTCCGGATTAGCGGCACGTGCCTTCCGGCTCTCTTTCGTTTCCAATGTTGTCGAAACTTCTGCGCCCGGCGG
The DNA here is from genome assembly GCA_964565335.1 of uncultured Algimonas sp. Taxonomy (GTDB): domain Bacteria; phylum Pseudomonadota; class Alphaproteobacteria; order Caulobacterales; family Maricaulaceae; genus Litorimonas. The sequence goes on from CAZMEN010000021.1 coordinate 26,378, forward strand.
GTTTGTGCTGATTTGAAAGGGCTCATTCACGCCGCGAACAACAGTCGCGCAAGAGGCCAGACCCAAAGACGCCAGAACAAGGGGCGCAAGAAAGAAATCCAGAAGGATTTTCATGATCGTTTTCTCGCCGCTTCTTCAGCTAATTGACGGCGTTTCTCGCGAATTAATTTAACTTTTGGATGCGGTTCGAATTCAGTGCCTTCAGGCGGAAGGGTGATGGTTATGGGGTTTGGTCTTAGGTTGTAGAGAGCCCCCGTGGAGGAATCGATAAGGACAGAAGCCCCTGCAACCGGCAAAGCCACTATGGCTGTCGCGCCCAGACCGGCTCCAACAGCACTAGCACTTGATGCGCCCAAGGCCGAGCCAATCGTTCCAACACCCAATCCCATAACAGCGCCTGTACTGACAGACCCTGCTAGATTGGCCTTCATGCTTTCTTTGTGGATTCCATTGTCGATACCAATCTCAACGGCCTCAAAGCCTTCCTTTGAGAGTGTCAAAATAAATTCAGATTTTCTCGGGACTTTAAATTCGCAGGGCGTAGCGGGACAGCCATAGAATTGTGCGGGGAGGTCGCTAGACTTTTTCCGGGCTTTGAGGCTTTCTTTGGTTTCTTGATCTGTAGTGACAACGGCTCCGGGGGGAATAGTGGATATCGCCATTTTATCTTGCGTGCCTCGCACGACTGTAGCGCAAGCTGATGTTGATAAAGCTAACAGACATAAGATAAAAATACGTAGCATAATTCTCTCTCGGTTTTGTCGCTTATCGCAGCGTGACTTTCGAAGACAATTCACAAACGGTTACATTTTGCGGAACGCAGTAAGAGGTGACTCGCCGGTGCGTTGAAGGAGGCTTAGGCGTGATTTTTTCCGACCATAGTTTGGGTGCTTAGATATTAAAGAGTTCTTAGAAAGGTTTAATGATAGAGCCTTCAATATTTACTCAAGGCGCGGCAGACCCACGGCTTAGATTTTCAAAACCTCACCGGCCAAATAAAGCGAACCACAAATCAAAACCCGGGGCGGAACAAGCGTCTCTTCAACTGTTTCACGCGAAAGGGCTTCGCCCAGATTTATCGCTTTTTGAACGGCCTCGCTTATGGACCGCGACACAAACCCCAGCATATTACGAGTCATGGCTAACTCCTTCAATGTTTCGGGGGCCAGCGATTCATGGTCAGGGATGCTGACGCCTATAACGGCACTTGCGAGACCTTCAAATGCATCGAGAAAACCGCCAATATCTTTATTGGCTAATATCCCTGTAATCAGAATAAGTGGTCTTTCCGTGACTTGTTCTAGTTCTGCCATAGCATGAGCTACAGCGCGAGCAGCGTGAGGGTTATGCCCTCCATCGAGCCATAATTCGGCGCCCGCTTCTTTCGCCATGTCGGCGTACACACCTTGTGTGAGGTTTTGCAGACGGGCAGGCCAAAACGCTTTCGACAAGCCTTCGGCTATGGCGTCATCGGACCACCCTTGATGACGAGCAACAGCGATCGCTAGACCGGCATTGGAAATCTGGTGTTCACCGCGTAGTGCCGGGAGCGGGAAGTCGGCCAGAGCGTCATCACTTTCAAACACCAACCGCCCCTGTTGGCGATAGCTACGAAAATCCTCATTCCAGAATGCCGCATTCGCACGATGTTTTAGGGCCGAGGCCTCTATCACACGGCGTGCAGGTTCTTGTTGTGGGCCGACAAAAACAGGAATGCCGTCTTTTATAATACCGGCTTTTTCTTTGGCAATTCCGGTCAATTCCCGACCTAAAAACTCCGCATGGTCAAGATCAACGGGCGTAATGGCGCAGCAAATTGGCAGTATAACATTGGTTGCATCAAATCGTCCTCCCAAACCGACTTCGATTAAGGCGAGGTCGGCGGGGTGTTCCGAAAACGCCAAGAAGGCCGCAGCGGTTGTCGCCTCAAAAAAAGAAAGCGGCGCGCCATCATTGGCGTCCCTAACGCGGGCCAAGACGTCGACCAGCATATCGTCGGAAATTTCTTTTCCGGTAACGACGATGCGTTCACGGAAGTGAACGAGGTGAGGGGAGGTATAGACATGCACACGCAGTCCGGCAGCTTCGGCCATTGCTCTTATGAATGCGAGCGTTGACCCTTTACCATTCGTCCCCGCGACATGTATGGCGGGCGGCATGTGACGTTCAGGGTTGCCTAATTTGTCCAAGACGGACTGAATGCGGCCTAATCCCAAATCGATTTTCTTCGGGTGTAAGGCCCTTAGCGTGGCAAGTGCTTGCTGGACCGTTTCGCTCTTATCTTGAGTGTCTGTCATCCGGGTAAACGTCTTTGATTAACGCCGCTTAGACAGTTTCGGGAATCGAGGGCTTTGGAGTCTTGGCATTTGTTTTCATCAAAACAGATAAGAGGTTTGCCAGAGTTTTCGACATGTCCGCGCGATGCACCACGCGGTCAATCATCCCTTTTTCCTGCAAATATTCTGCGCGTTGGAACCCTTCAGGTAATTTCTCCCGAATAGTGTCTTCAATGACGCGTGGGCCTGCAAAACAAATCAATGCGCCCGGTTCGGCTAAGTGGATATCACCCAACATTGCATAGCTGGCGGTTACGCCGCCTGTCGTCGGGTCACACAAAACCACAATATAGGGCAGGCCGTTTTCTCTTAATTCTTGTACGGCGATTGTGGTGCGCGGCATTTGCATCAGCGATAATGCGCCTTCCTGCATACGTGCGCCGCCTGCTGCGGTGAAAACGACAAGTGGTAAATTATGTTCAACAGCATGTTGTGCGGCTTGGATTAAACCCTCGCCGGCTGCCATGCCGAGCGAGCCGCCCATAAAAGAAAAGTTCTGAACCAAAACGACGGTGCGGATACCATGGATATTTCCAACACCGATGCGCATGGCGTCATTATCACCTGTTTTGGCGCGGGCTTTTTTGAGGCGGTCCGTATATTTTTGATCATCCTTAAACTTCAAAGGGTCTTTGGCGACGTCTGGAACAGCCACGTCTTCATATTTACCCTCGTCAAAGGTGAAGCCCATCCGAAGGTCAGGCCCGATGCGCATGTGGTGACCTGCGGGCGTCACATAGAGGAGACCCGGTAAATCCGCAGTGAAAACCATCTCGGCAGACTTCGGGCATTTTGTCCAAAGATTGTCGGGTGTCTCTTTTTTAGAAAAGATAGATTTTACACCCGGAGGCGTGATTTTAGTGAGCCAGTTCATAAGGTGTTACTGCCTTGAAATCACCACTTTGACAACCCAGTGCGGGCAGTCTTTGCTCGACGGGATATTAGGTTCTCGACGCTAATTTGACAGGCTTTTACAGGTCTAATTGGCAGCTTTATCCCGAAGAACACCATCCATGAAACGGACGCCCCAGCCAGAATGCCCTTTTGGCGATGTGGGTGTGCCGCTGGTCAACCAATCGACACCGGCAATATCCAAATGCACCCAAGGCTGGTCTTCATCAATAAATGTTCCGATAACTGCGCCGCCAATACTCGCGCCGGGGCTCCCTGCCGTGCTCTTAATGTCGGCAATGTCAGATTTAATAGCTTTGTAATGGGACTTATTCAAAGGCAGAGGCCAAACAGGCTCGCCAACGGATTTGCCTATGACCATCATTTCTTCGGACAGGGCCCAATCGCGTGTAATAACGCCAGCATAATCTGTGCCCAAGGCGCGCCCGACAGAGCCGGTGAGCGTGGCAATATCAATCAATAAGCTTGGGTCATGTTTTTCCTGCACATAGGTTACCGCGTCTGAAAGGACGAGGCGGCCTTCGGCGTCGGTCGACATCACCTCAATCGTTTTCCCGCTCATGGTTTCTAAGACATCGCCCGGGCGAATGGCTTTACCTGACGGCATATTTTCTGCCATGGACATAACGCCCACGACGTTCACTTTTTCACCGCGCTTGGCCGCTGCATAGACAGTGCCAGCGACGGCAGCCGCCCCTGACAGGTCTGATTTCATTAGCCATTGGCCTGAATTGGGCTTGATGCTGATACCGCCTGTGTCAAAGGTGATGCCTTTACCAACCAAGGCGATTGGGGCAGCCCCGCTTGCGCCGCCTCTGTAATTTACAACGATAAGACGGGGGTCATGGACTGAACCTTGCCCTACACCAATCAAAGCGCCCATATTATTGCGCGCTAAATCGCGCAGATCGAGCACTTCAACACTTACATTAGGGACGCCTCTGAACATGTCGCTGACGCGTTGTGCAAACAGTTCAGGGTACATCGATTTTCCGGGTTCCGTCCCCATATCGCGGGCGAAAGATTGCCCTTTTACCAAATGCGCTAAATCATTATTATAAACACTGCTGGACTGGGCTGCGTCTTCGGCAATGAATGTGACCGTTCTGTCTTTATCCTCAAAATTAGTTTTATATTTTTTGAAAGTGTAAGACCCCATAGCGTAACCTGCCGCGAAGTTGGCGCTAACCGAGGCTGTCGGCGTGTTTATGCTTTCTGCGACGACCTCGATGGACAAATCATTGTCACTGGCTTTGGCGATATATCCGCCCAAATCATGGAGCTTTGGGGCTGTGAGAATTTTATCGCCCATGCCCACGACAGTCAGAGACGTATAAGGCCGTAAACCATAAAAAGTGCGAGTCTCGCCGAACTTACCCTTGAAATCCGCATTTTCAATCGCTTCGCTCAGGCGCCCACCGCTCAAGCTATCGATCTCTGCGGCCATGCCCGTCAAGACGCCGTCACTATCCACTAAAACCGTGACGTGTTTGCCCGAAGGTAAATTGGCGTTTTCAAACTGAAATGTTGTCTTAGCAGTAGCAAGACTGGGCGCGAGTGAGAGCGTTAAGGCGATGGCTGTTGCGGAAAGATAAGACTTCATAAAATATCCTATTCTTGAAGGTTGGGGGAAAATTGATCTGTCGGGACCGTATGCACACTGCATTTTATAAAAAACCTAATATCAGATGCGTTATAGGAATAACATTATAAATCTATCTCTCATATCGCAATAAGCTATAAACGGTTTTTACGGTATTTACTCTTTAAATCGCCATTCCAATGTTTGCCCGGCATGAAATGGGATGATGTCAGTGTCAGCAAGACTTAGTCTTTCTGGAACGGTGATAGGCTGTTTTTCCAAAACAATTTTGTCTTCATTCAAAGGAAGGTTATAAAATTGCGGACCGTTCTCAGAAGCAAAGCCTTCTAATTTATCGAGCGCGTTTTCTTCTTCGAAGGTTTTCGCATAGCTTTCCATAGCGTATGGCGCGTTGAAAATACCGGCACACCCACAGGCGCTTTCTTTTGCGCCGACGGCATGAGGCGCTGTATCTGTACCGAGGAAGAATTTGGGTGAGCCTGATATTGCGGCCTTGCGTAAGGCTAAGCGGTGGCTTTCACGTTTTGCGATGGGCAAGCAATAATTATGTGGGCGAATGCCGCCTTGGAAAATGGCATTGCGATTAATCTCCAAATGATGAGGCGTAATCGTAGCGGCAATATTAGGGCCTTGGCTTTCTACGAAGTCAACAGCCTCTGACGTCGTGATATGCTCAAAGACAATTTTTAAATCAGGAAGATCCGCGACAACTTTGCCTAATACATCCTCAATGAAACGCGCCTCACGGTCAAAAATATCAACATCGCTATGGGTGACTTCGCCATGTACTAAAAGCGGCATGCCAACTTCGGTCATGCGCTCCAGAACTCCGTAAATTTTTTTGATATCCGTAACGCCCGCTGACGAATTCGTTGTGGCATTGGCGGGGTAAAGTTTGAAAGCTGTGAAGACGCCAGCATCTTTACCTTCGGAAATCACATCTGGACTCATGTCATCGGTCAGATAGCCCACCATCAGAGGTTCAAAGTTTAGACTGTCATCCAAGGCCGCTAAAATTCGGTCTCGATAGGCTCGGCCCATGGCTACAGTTGTCACAGGCGGGGTAAGGTTAGGCATAATAATGGCGCGCCCAAATTGCCTCGCCGTATAATTCACCACATCTTTGAGCATTTGCCCATCCCGTAAATGTGCATGCCAATCATCAGGACGGCGTATAACGAGGCGATTACTCATGAGAATCCTTTGTGTGAGTCTACTCGGGCCCTAACATCTGACGTTGAAGAGGGACAAGGTGTCAAATTGCACTAATCCCAATCCCGTCTTTGCAAACGCAAGATTGTGTTTCCATCGTCATCCATGAAAACTATCGCCAAGTGAGAGGCTTCAAACCAGCGGGCGGATTGGATGGACTTTAGAAACAGTGTCTCCGCCTGCATGAGACCGCCTGGGCAAGCTTTCTTGGTCGAAGCCAAGGGGCCGAATGTCAGCTTTGCGCCCTCTTGGGTATAAGAGCCGAAGAAATTGTTACAGCCGCCATTGCCAAAGACTTCGCTCTCAGTTTTAAAGGCGATGAATTGCTCTGTATCGGGTAAACCCCACTCAGACCCCGCAAGTGTCGTGAGCGGACGGGTCTTACTCATATCTGTCACCACTTTTGCACATCCGACCAGAGCGACGGCGCCTATCGCAAGCGGTACAACAGGAAGCATGCGAGCAACGCGGAGGGCCGTGACAGCGGTTTTAATTGAAATAGCCATGGCTGTGGTCTTTCTAGCAGGGTTAAAAGTCGCGATACGGGTCAGCCAGCATAGAGGAGATATGGCGGCCATTTTCTGCCAAAGCGGCCACGTCCACGCTCACGCTTTTATTGCATTCTGTGTGCCGTGTTTTCTCTTGATAGTATCCGGCATTGAATGCGCGGACTAAACGGCTCTTGTTCTCGGTGCTGCTCTTGCTCTCAATATTCATCATCTTTCGCGCATAGTCGCGCCATTTTTGATCTTCATCGCCGAAGCAAAGCGTACGCAGGTAATGAAGCTGACCGAGGTTTTTAGACAAAGCTTCGACCAATGATGTCATTTCCATCATATCCGTTTCAACGCGGATTTCAGCTTCTTCCCGCGCTTTTAGGGCGGCTTCGCGTTTTTCTTCTTCAGTCAAAACCTTCGTGGCTTCGGCGTCCTGAGCGTTTGCTGATCCGTGCAATGCCATAGAGCTGAAGAGCAGTCCGATAGCGAGAGATATGCCGATACGTTTTAACACGGGCTAACAATAACGGGGAATCGCAAGCCTGCCCATGTATTTATTCAGTGTATTTATTCAGTGTATTTATTCAGTGTATTTATTCAGTTTTTATTTTGGGTTTCGTTTAGCTCTGCCAGAGCGGCTCTTGCTGTTTCAATGACTTCTCTGGTTTTTGGCCACATGCCGAGGCCATCCAAATTTTCTGGCGGCGTGAAACGCGCAGCGGCGGCGTCATCTCCTGCTACAGCTTCGTTTTTCTGCCACGTCGCGACATAGTCGTGCAGACGGTATTTGAAGCCTTCGAAATCTGCGAGAATAACCTCTACTTTCGGGCCAAGTTCGGCGATTACGCCTGTCTCTTCAGATAGCTCGCGCAAGGCAGCCTCTCTTTCGGATTCGCCAACCTCAATGCGGCCTCCGGGAATGGACCATTCTCCTTTTCGCGGAGCTGTCCCGCGTTGGATAAGCAGCACATCCTCACCGCGGAAACAAATTACGCCAACACAATCAATGTAATCGTCTTTGTCACTATTCACGGGTTTTTTATCCATAGCATTTCAATTTCGTTCGTTTCGCTTTACACGAAGTCCATGTGTGGACGCTATACATTAGCCGGAACTTTGGACGAAATTAGGGCCGCCTTTAAGGCAGAAGAAAGCCTTACGACCAATATTACAGGGACAGATTGGTCATGGGTGCCCAATCACAATATCTCCCCAGGGTTTGTGGTGCCTGCTGTGGCGTTTGACGGAGAGAAACGCCGCAAGGTTGTGCCCATGCGCTGGGGCCTACATCCGCATTGGCGAAAGGAAATGCCAGAGGGGCGGCCTATGTTTAATGCGCGCTTGGAAACCGCCGCAGAGAAGGCCAGCTTCCGTACGCCTTTCCGTCGTCGCCGCGCGCTTATTCCGACGACAGGGTGGTATGAATGGGAGGGGGGCGAAAAACCTAAAACACCGAATTTCATTCGCGAGTCTCATGATGATATGTTCGCCTTTGTCGGGCTATGGGATAAATGGCGAGTCGATGAAGGCATAGACCTTCTCTCTTGCACCATCTTAACAACGCCTGCTGTGGGGCGGATTAAAAATCTGCATCACCGCATGCCTGTGCGTCTGCCGATGGATAAATGGGATGACTGGCTCGACCCAGATTCCAATCCTGACCGCGTTTTGGAGCATATGCAAGGCGGCGCGGATCTCGAGTTCTGGGAAGTGGGTAAGACGGTGAATTCGGGACGCGCGACAGGGGAAGGTTTGATTAAGCCCGCGAATGTGGCTTAGCAACAATCCCACCAGAAAATCGCTTTTTCAAAACGCCTATTCACAATGTCGTCTTTCCGCATGGAGAGTGACATTTCACCGGCATCTCCCCACATAATGTTGTCGTCCCAACCGAGTTGTAGCAAAATTCTATCATATTCACTATAAGGTGCGTTATAACGGAAATCAGATTGTGTGAGGCTGATATGCCCGCCGACATAATGTGCGGGCCTCTCGAGAGCCAACTCATCCCAGAGCGCTTCAACGGCCTCTTCATCTTCAATGCCATCCGCAATACTGTCATACTTCCAATGTGTCAGATCGGGCGTCATCTGTTTGACGGCAGGATCAAATCTCACCGCGCGGCCTTGCGTTTGAACTGCTTCTGACAGGAAAGGCGAATAGGCTTCACTTGAGTAATCCGACCGTAAAGCCGGGTAAGGTAAATTGTCGTGACATTCTGCGTTGGCCTCAAGCGCCTCATGGTAGAGAATTGTGAGTACGCCTTTTTCGGGAGTGTCGAAATCAGCTCCGAAGAGATCATTATTCGCGATGAAGATTTGCAATATGCCAGTTTTAGGGAAATCCTTGAGCATTGGCATTTGTGCGAAATTAATTTGGGCCAAGAAGAGGAGTTTCCCGCCAGTCTGATCTAAGGGCCACTGCGCGCCTTTCGGTAAATAGACAGGGCCGCCTAAACGTGATTCATTCGCTGTTTTCGGCGGCTCTTCCCCTACGATGAATTCACTGAAAGGAAGTGCGGCTTCCGACAGTTGGGCTTTAACCGTAGAAATGGCCTGTTTCGTTTCTTCCGAAATAGGTGCATCTTTGACTGGTAATTTTGCGGTTGGGTGGGAGTCTGTTACAGACTTCGGGGAGAAGATTTTTTCTGTCATTCGTGATATGACTATAAATATAAAAATGCCGAAAATTGCCAAAATTATGAGGAAAATATAAGTCATTCTTGAACCTTACAACTGGCTTTAATGATGCAGATTTAACCGATACGCTAAAAACGCCAAAGCGGCGAGCAGGCCTATCCAGACTGCCGCGTTAATTTTTACCGACCGTGACGCTTTGACTTGACTGGACCAAGTGCGGGGGCGCACGCCTTTATAGACGAACACTAATTGCGCGGAGAGCACGGCGCAGACCACGTTGAGCGCTAAGAGTATGGCAGCGCCTGCCGATTTTTCATATTCTCCGGCGCCTAAGAACAGGGCCGAAGCCACGGAGGGCGGCAGGAGCGCAACCGCCACCATCACGCCGACGAGCGCCGATGATATTCCCGTCGATAAAGACAAGGCCGCCGCTGCGCCTGAGGCGAGTGCTAGCGCGATTATTGCGGGCGTTATGAAGGTTCGGTCGGTCATTTCTTTGCTGACGATATTCACGTCCATGAAAAATGTGAGCGCAAAAGCAAAACCAAACCCAACGCCTAAACCCGCAACCGCCGTCTTTGTCGCTTTTTTCATAAGCGATAAATCTCCGAGAGCGGCGGCAAGCGCAAAGGCAAGAATGGGCCCGAGTAGAGGCGCAATAACCATGGCGGCGATGACGATGGCGACACTATCGCCGTTCAGGCCGATGGCGGCCACAATGGACGAAAGCACCGTTAGGATGATGAAGTCCCAATTCAGCGTCGTCCCGTCTGAGACTTTTTGATAAAGTTCTTCGCGCAGGGAAATCGTTTTAGATTTCTCGGCTTTCTCTTTTTCCTCTGACTTATCTGTCTTTTCTTCTTTTTCCTCGACACGTGGCAGTACGGCTTCGATGGGCATGACGACAACGCGCCAATCCGCGCACGCGCTCAGAAGGTTTTGTAAATCGTCAATGACCTTTTGGCCTTGGCCCTTGGCGACGACGATTTCGACGGCCTTTTCATATCGGCCATAGCCCGCATCTACGGACCAGTCGACCACATTAGCTTCGTTTAGAATAGCGATGACGGCATCGGCTTTGTCGGCAGGGAAGTTAGCTTTTATAAATCTCATGGGACGGGTTTAAGGCGTAAAGTGTTCAAGTCCAAGTGCTGGCTTCAGGTCAGAGTATGTCAGTGCTTGCTTTCGGGTTGAGAATTTCGGCGCTGGCTTTTTCCTGCTTGGTTTCAGAGGCTTTGAAATCCGCCATGGTCGCGCCGCGCGTGCCAAGAGGCCGGGCTGGCCCGCGTGTGGAATCAATCAAGGTTTGACGTTCCAGTTCAGAATTTAATTCTGCGCCAATGATAATCACATTTGCCGTCAGCCAGAGCCAAACAAGCAAAATAACGACAGCCGATAGGCTGCCATAGGTCGCATTATAATTTCCAAATTCTGAAACAAATTTAGAAAACCCATAAGAGATCAATAACCACGCAAGTGTCGCAAATACTATGCCCGGATAAACCCAGCGCTTTTTTGCCGGACGGCGTGAAGGGCCGAAGCGGTACATAACCCCGACGGCAAAAGCGAAGACGAAAACAAGTAATAACCAAGGCAAAAAGCGCGAGGAAAATTTGGCGCTCTCCGTCGCGTTTAAGAAATTTAAAATCGATGGCACACCGATTATGACCAAAAAAGACAGCCAGATAAAAATAAAACTGCCCAAGGTCATAAGGATGGCATAGCTGTAGAATACAAAAATATTCCGCTTTTCTATTTCTTCATAAGCGATATTCATCGCCCGCATCATGGCGCGTATTCCGGCGCCGGCTGAAAAAATAGCCAAGCCAAGAGAGATAATAATACCCAAGCCCAATGCTTCTCCGGGCGCATCGACAACCGTGACGATCTGGTTCTGAATAATGTCAAAGGCTTGCTCGGGCATAAGATCGCGAAAGCCGCCCGTAATATCGTCTACATCTCCTGGGTTAGCAAAATAGCTGAACAGGGAAATCGCCGCTGAGATTAGCGGAAATATTGCAATTAAAGAGAAAAAGGCAACGCCCGCTGCCACGACCGTTACATTGTCTCTGCGAGAGGACACCCAGGTTCGTCTTAGGACAGCCCACCATTCGCCGCCGCAAATTTTCAGTGGGCTGTCGGCCTCACATTGTTCAAACTTTGTGAGAGCCTCCAAGAGTTATGACTTTTTCGGCGGTTGCTGCCTCGTAAAGACAAGCTCTGTCTCTGATGACAGGTTTTTATCAAAGGCATAGTTTTCGAGATTAAACCCTTTCAAATCATCGGCTTTTTCGACGCGGTTTTGCATAATCCAACGCGCCATCAGGCCCCGTCCGAATTTCGCATAATACATCAGGTTCCGTGTGTTGCCGTCTTTGATATTGAGGAATTTTGCTTGGATAACTGGCTTGTTCAAAGTGTGTTTGTCGACGGCTTTGAAATATTCATTAGACGCCAAATTTACAACGGTGTGATCAGCGTGGTCTTTCATATCCTCGCGTAATTGATCGGCGAGTTTTTTGTCCCAAAACTCATAGAGATTTTTACCGCGTTTGGTGGATAGCTTTGTGCCCATTTCCAAACGATAGGGTTGAATGGAATCCATCGGGCGCAGGACACCGTAAAGCCCGGACAATATCCGCAAATGGTCTTGGGCATAATCCAAATCATCATCTGAGAGACTCTTGGCTTCGAGGCCCCAATATACATCGCCGTCAAAGGCAAGGCCGGCCGGTTTGGCGGAATTGCTCTGGCCGTCGACATTAAAGGCTTGGAAGCGCTCGACATTCAGAGTCGCCAAATTATCCGATAAATGCATTAATTTTTTAAGGTCTTCGACCGTTTGCTTTTTTGCAACTTTGGCCAGCTCGCGCGTGTCGCCATCAAAGCGCGGGCGCGTAATATCTAGGCCCGTCTCAGCCGGATCCATATTTAATTTTTTTGCAGGGGAGAGTAGGGTAATCATCAATCTATCCTTTCCTCATAACGCCTGTTCGGGAAATCCAAACATGTCCGCGTGGGTTTGTGATGAGTAAGATGTAGCGATTGATGTGAGAGTTTCAAGGCCGAAGCCTGCGTAAGCCTTGACAATTATGTGATACGAATTTACCCGCACATTCTCACAAGAGGTCTTCGATGTTTTTCTTTAGAACATTTACACCGCCGCAAGGCTAAAGCACCGTAAAAGCGGTTTCACACTCTGACACGCGAGTTCAGAGAGAGCTTTAATGCTGTGCCCAGCACAGCCCTTGTGGAAAATTATCATGTATTTACGATTTGTATCGTCCCTCCGCGGATGCATGCGCGGCGTGGAATGGGGCATTTTTCAAGCTGGTTTTCAATGCCGCGATGATGAAGTGACGCCTGAGTATTTGAAGGCGGAAATTATCAAAGAAATAGATTGGTTTAAGCGTTACTTGCCCAGTCCCGATGAGCAATATTTTAACGACGGTGATGTGGCCAAACATCTCTCGCGGATTTGTTGGTTTCGAAGCCAAGCTCGCGAAATGATTGAACATGCTTATACGTTGAAATTTCTATTGGATGAGGCAGGGTATTTAATCTCCGTTATTAAAACCCGCAATCCGGGCCTTATTTTTTATAAGGATGAATTCCAGATTGTTGCCAAGCCTGATAAGTCAACTTTGACGCATTGGCGGTAGGGCGGCATGCCCAAGCAATGCATCGCCCAAGATTTTCGTCCTACTCGCCATCCTACCATCCGCGTGACCCGGTAGGGTCTGCCGCGAAGCGGAACGCGCGGATGCTGTATCCGAATTGTGCATTACCCGAGTTTTTCGTCCTACTCGCCATCTAGGGCTAAGCCTTTCGTCACGTTAAATCCTTTAGATAGGACTGTCCGCGTGGTGGCCTCTACGATGGAGACCAAGAG
>CAZMEN010000022.1:0-39033 GCA_964565335.1 uncultured Algimonas sp.
GGCTGTCCTATTTTTAAGGATTTAACGTGACGAAGGCTCGGCCCTAGATGGCGAGCAGGACGAAAATCTTGGGTAATGTACAATTCGGACACAGCATCTTACTACCTCTGCTTCGCAGAGCCGCGTTCGGATGGTATATTACGCGGATGGGCCTAGCCTGTTTACCTAAACCCTTTCACGCCTTACACGTATCAACCTTATGGCTTATTCCGAAACTGCTCCCGAACATTTGAAATCTGTCTCCGTCGATCCGGCAGAGATGGATAGCTTTAGCCGTATGGCCGCCGACTGGTGGGATCCGGTCGGGCCGTTTAAACCGCTACATATAATGAACGGGGCGCGGCTTGGCTTTATTCGCGATACAGTGTGCGATCATTTCGGTCGCGATTCAAAAGTCGACCAGCCGTTAAAGGGTTTGCGCATCTTGGATATTGGCTGCGGCGGCGGGCTGTTATGCGAGCCCATGGTCCGTATGGGCGCAGAGGTAACGGGCGTTGACGCGCTTGAGAAGACCTTGAAAACTGCCAAGACCCATGCCGAAACAGTCGGCGTGGACGTCACCTATATTCACGGTACGGTCGAGCAGCTCATTGAAAGCCGCGAAGCCCCCTTTGACGCGGTGATGAACATGGAAGTCATTGAACATGTCGCCAATCCTGCAGATTTTATTAAGGATTGCACCAAAATGGTGCGCCCCGGAGGCTTAATGATTTGCTCTACGATCAATCAGAGCTTTAAAGCTTTTGCCTTTGCGATTGTCGGGGCAGAGTATATTCTGCGCTGGCTCCCGCGCGGAACGCATCAATATGCCAAGCTCGTCAAGCCTTCTGAAATGCAGCGTTATCTGAAAGATGCCGGTCTCTCTCCGGAACCCTCCGTCGGAATGACCCTTAATCCTCTGACGAATAAGTGGTCATTTTCCTCTGACACAGGCATTAATTACGTCACTGTGGGAAAACGTTAAATTAACGTTTTATTAACCTTTCTAATTAAAGGGTTAATTTGTGGGTTGTCATAATTATGACAATTTCCTCAATAAAAAGAGGAGGATAAGAGGTTAACAAGCGTTAACCACACTGACCTATAGTTAATCGAACCAAAACATTCTGGTAAGAATAACTATGTGTATAAGTCAGTATAGGAGGCAGTTATGCACATGACGGAATTTAATCGCGCGCCGCTAACGGCTTTCAGGTCGCTCCACACCGGCATTTTGTTCGGTGAAGCCCTGAATGATGTAAAACATATCGAACGCTCTATTGCCCGTTTCGGCCTGATGGCGCCCTTTGTGGTAACAGAGGTCAATGACCAGCTCATTATTATTGACGGTAAAAAGCGCCTCGCCGCTCTGAAACGCATGAGTTTCTCTGGCACATTGCCGCATAGCCTTAGCACAATACCCTATATTAGTGTGGAACAATCCAAAGAAATAGACCTGGAAACCACCTCTGTTTTATCGGCCTTTGAAATCTATGAGGCCGCCATGAATTTGCACCAAGACGGGGCTGAAATTGACGACATCGCAGAGACGCTTTATTTATGCCGCCGCATTGTGATGGATTTCCTCAGCCTCTCACGGCTCTACCCTAAAATCCGTCAGGCGTTCTTCCGCAATGTGATTTCGTTTGAGCAAGCCCGCGCCTATGCCAGCCTCCCAGATCAGAAAGACCAAATTGCCTTATTGGCGACGCTCGGGCCTTTTGCAGACGCACAGGATATTTTGAAAGCTATCCGCTTGCAGAATTTGGAGGCAGAAGAGAAGACTGACTATAGACCCGCGCCTGCTCAGAGCTCTAAGCCCAGCGCTGTCACCACAACGAATTACGTGACCCAGAAGGTTCAGCCCGCGCATTACACGCTCAGACGCCGTGCGGCAAAACCGCGCCCTGCCCCAACGCAGACTCCGCCGCGTCCGCCGCGCTTGGTTGCTTAGACTTGGTTGCTTAGACAAAGAGAGGCTTAAAAGGACAATTCATCGTATTAGGCTTGGCAGCAATTTCGTTAGATTAGCCTAATTCAATTTCTTATCGGGTTTGGCGTCATCCGGCACAAAAGGTTCAGGGAGCGGCGAGACCGACACGCCCTCTTCGGCCAAATCGACCGCTTCCTTTATGGACGCTTGGCCGTAAATCGGGCGATCTTCTTTTTCGCCGTAATGCATTGCGCGGGCTTCATCAGCAAATTGAGTGCCGACATAATCGCATTTTTCAGAAATTTCAGCCTTCACCGCCTCGGCCATTTTCTTCGCTTGAGCGCTCATCATGGCGAGGGATTTGGCTTTGACGGCACGGGCGGCCTCTTTCTTTCTGGCCGTCGCCACATTAGGCGCCATAATTGCTTTTTCGACCTCTGACGTCCCGCAAACCGCACAGCATAAAAGGCCTTCTTTGGCCTGAGCGTCATAATCTGAAGAGCTGGAAAACCAGGCTTCAAATTTGTGATCCTGCGCACATATCAGAGCATAGCATATCATAACCCGTATTTAGGTCGCTGGTTTGAATTTTCCAAGAGCGTAAATTTATGCATAGTCACGATCATTTTCCCACGCCGGAATGCGCCGCCGCGCCATTTCCACTTCGCCTAAATCTAAATCTACGCAAATATATCCCGGGCGGTCATGCGGGAGCTCAGCAATAATCTCTCCCCAAGGATTAATGATTTTGGAATGGCCATAGGTTTTCCGGCCATCTTCATGGCTTCCGCCCTGCGCAGGCGCAATGACAAAGCTGCCTGTCTCTATTGCCCTTGCCCGCAAAAGCACGTCCCAATGAGCTTTTCCCGTTGGAACCGTAAAGGCGGCTGGAACGCTCACAACCTGCGCGCCCGCCTGCGCATAGCGGCGATAAAGCATAGGGAAACGCAGATCATAACAAATAGATAGCCCCAGTTTAACCTGAGGGAGATGGGCAATAACCGCTTGGTTTCCAGCTATATAGGTAGACGACTCCCGATAACGCTCCGTGGCGGAGACTTGCGCATCAAAGAGATGAATTTTATCATAATAGTTATGCATCTTACCATTAGGTCCAAAGAGGCAAGAACGGTTGGCAACTTTATCGCCCACCTTCAGCGCCGCAGAACCAAGCAAAAGAAAGACGCCCAATTCCCGCGCCAAAGCCCTAAAGGCTTTCAATGCAGGATCGGTTTCAGGACTGTGCAAATTTCCGAGGAGTCTCGCCTTATCCATTTGCAATAAAGGCGTCATTTCGGGCGTCGCAATTAACTGCGCGCCATCATGGGCCGCCCGCCTTATTAGTCGCGAGCTAGCCTCAATATTGGCGTCAACCTCAACACCCGAGCAGAGCTGTATGACACCAACGCGCATAGCTTACAGACCCAATAAAGGGTCCAATCCGCCTTTGGCCTCTAATGCCGCCAGATCATCGGACCCGCCAATATGTTTGCCATCAATAAAAATCTGCGGAAAGGTATTTCGGCCCGAACGCTCATTCATTTCTGCGCGCTTGGCTTTGTTCATCGCCGCTGGAATATCAATAATGTCCACGCCTTTGGATTTCAGCAAGGCTTTCGCCCGAATACAAAAAGGGCAACCCATTTTTGTGTACATTTCGACTTTGGCCATGACAGCCTCCTTTTATTTCATTTATGTTAGTTCGGATTGTTGAACATCTGCGCGTATAACTCGCGCTAGACATAAGACATCCACCTGCTTTGCGCCAGAGGCAAGGAGAACAGAAGCGCAGGCTTCTACCGTTGAGCCTGTTGTCAGCACATCATCTATCAAAACGATATGCTTTCCCTTGACCTTCTGCTTGTCCTTGTCGGGCACACGAAACGCCCCGCGTACATTGCGTCTGCGACCAGCTGCTGATTTCCCGCCCTGTGACGGCGTCGCTTTGATACGAAATAAAATATCCGGTTCGAATTTAATGCCTGTGAGCTTCGCTAGCCGCCGCGCCAATAAGCCAGACTGATTAAACCGCCGCCGAATTAAACGCCGATTATGAAGCGGCACAGGTATAATCATATCCGCTCTCTCTAAGAATGTACGTCCTACACGGCTTAACTGGGCGACAAACCGCGCGAGATGCTCCGTCTTGCCGCCATGTTTGAAAGCCAAAATAAGCGGACGGGACGCGTCATCATAGACGAGCGCCGAACGAGCTTGGCTATAACGCGGCGGCCGCGTGAGGCAGGCCGCGCATTGCACGCCGTCGCCAATAGAATATTCAAACGGGAAACCACATTGGACGCAGCAAGGCTCGTCTAGAAACTTTACATCACGCCACGCTTTTTCTGTTTCGCGAAAGGGATCGGTTGGCGGCAATATAACATCGACGCCCGCTCTTGCGACATTGCGTATCCGTCTGAAGGCTTCCCTTTTGTCCATGATATCGGCATAGACGCGGCATGAGCGAAATGGAAGTCCCTGAAATATTTGCCCAGCGCGCAACACGGCTTGCCCGTCATCGCGCGAAAGCCCGTATGGCGAGACAGGGGCCGTCCTTTATCATGACGCGCTGCGCCGAAGATGTGGCCTCCCGTATTACGGATATCAACCGCCAATTTGGAAAGGCCTTGCTGGTTTGTGATGCGGATATGCGAGACGTGATTATCAGCGACCTCCCGGAAACACGTCAGCCTTTGCAATGGACGTGGCAGACTAATTGGCAAGACGTCAATGAAGATTACGACCTCATCATCAACCTATTCGACCTGCAAACAGAAAATGACTTACCCGGAGCCCTAATTTATTTACGGTCTCACTTGAAACCAGATGGTTTATTCATGGCGGCTATGTTTGGCGGCGATAGCCTGCGCAATTTACGGCAAACCTTTTACCAAATTGACCAAGCCCTGTTTGAAGGCGCAACAGCAAGGGTCTTTCCTATGATAGACCATCAAAGCGCAGCCGGGCTTTTAGGGCGCGCCGGATTAAACTTGCCGGTGATTGATAAAGACCTTTTGCGCGTAAACTACAAAAACATTCGTACCTTGATCGAAGACCTACGCGATATGGGCCTCACTAACAGCCTATCTGCGCGCCATAAGGCCTCTCTGCCCAAGGCCATATTCGATTTAATTCAAGCCGCTTACCCTCAAACAGAAGACAGGAAGTTCCCGGTTCAATTTGACATCTTTTGGCTCACAGGGTGGAGCCCACATGAAAGCCAACAAAAACCGCTTAAACCCGGAAGTGCGAAAATGCGTTTAGCCGATGCGCTAGGAACGAATGAAAAGAAGGTTTAAGTTATAATGAGAAGATAATTTGAGCCAAATAATATAATTGGCAATAATATAGACAGGCTAGCGGACAACGCAAAGGCGCGCTTTTCAGATATATTCTCATTAGAATTAAATACCCAGAAGTAAAACCAAAAGATAAATAATATAAGTGTTAGAGGTAAAACCTTATAAACAAACTGACTGACTTCAGGTTTCTTTAAATGGACTGTAACGGCGTCAAAGATTGCACTCATAAAAATTGCGTAGCTCACCAATATCGTCACAAAATAAAACGCCGCTCTTATGCTCACGCGGAGAGTCCACCAAGGGCCCGCCCATTTTTTCAGTCCTAAACCTATAATTCCCCAAAAAACGGCTACAAGAAAAACAGGCGCGATTTTGGAAACCGTCTTCCAAATATTCCCTTCTGCCGCAGCAGAGGCAACAGAAACAGCCCAATCTGGCCCAATCAGTGATCCATTCCAAGCGAGAGTTTCTTCAGTACTGACGACAGCGGCCACAACTAAGACGACCGTCAATGCAACCACAAAGAACGCGCCGGGGCTCAGTAAAGCACCCCTTCGACCTTCGGGCACATCATTGACAATTAAAGGGGCTAATCGCCAAGGCTGGGCAATACCAATTGCGAAGGTTGGAAAAACAGAGACAATGGCGAGGGCAATATTAGTGACAAAGCGATCAAGCGTGCCAAGCGCATTTTTCTGCTCAAAATCAACATCATCTTTATCTGACATGACTCAGCGTTATAAGACAAAGCTGAAAAGTGCAATTTTAAATCTTAGGACGGAAAGGGTAGCGACCCCGCAAGCCCCTTAAAATATGTTGGGATTTTTTCGGCCACTCCATAAGCCGTCTCAAATCTTTGCTACCCTATTCCGTCTAACTGCTTGACTAAACCGCCGTGCTTTTGATTTTCTATCACGATGCGAACCGCTTCCCGCTCGGCAGCCTATCCTTCAACTCGCGCGCCAATTCCACATCAGCTTCAACTAAATCCAATTCAACAATTTGGTTAGGGAAAAGCCATTTAATCCCTTGCCCTTCATTGGGGATAGCAAAGCCGTCCCATTGGCGGCAGAGATAGAGCGGCATGAAGAGGTGGAAATCTTCATAGGCGTGAGAGGTAAATGAGAAGGGTTGCAGGCACCGCTCGCAAGGCTCCAATCCCAGTTCTTCGCGGAGCTCGCGATTAACGGCTTGCTCGGGTGTTTCGCCTGGTTCCACCTTACCGCCCGGAAACTCCCATTTTCCAGCATGCGCTTTCCCCGCAGGGCGCTGCGTCACCAGAACGCGCCCATCCGCGTCAATCATCGCCGCCGCCGCAACCAGTAAAAGAGGTTTAGTCATCACCCTTCACCCTAGCTGCGATAGTCCGCATTAATGTCGATATAGCCGTGGGTCAGATCGCAGGTGTAAACCACTGCTTTTCCGCCGCCGAGACCCAAATCCACCCGAATGGCAATCTCAGGGTTTTTCATATAAGCGGCGCCGTGCGCCTCCGTATAATCAGGCGCAACCTCTCCGGCCTCGGCCAAAAGATGTGGGCCTATCCAAACGGACAGCTTATCCCGTTCTGCAGGCTCCCCCGCCTTGCCAACCGCCATAACGATTCGGCCCCAATTCGCGTCTTCGCCCGCAATAGCCGTTTTAACCAAGGGCGAATTGGCAATACTCATTCCGACCCGTTTGGCCGAGGCGTCCGATATGGCACCCGAAACAGACACCGTGACAAATTTCGTTAGGCCTTCACCGTCTTTTACAATCTGAAGCGCCAAATCTTTCATCACATCAAACAGGGCTGATTTGAAACCCTTTAGCTCGGGCGCATCGGCAGACGCATAGACGGAGTTTCCGGCCTGACCACTGGCTAAAAGCAAAGTGGTATCCGAAGTCGAAGTATCGCTATCAACCGTGATTGCGTTGAGACTGCTCTCGACCAGTTCAGATAGAAGCGATTGCAGGACCGGCTGCGCTATCGCGGCGTCGGTCGCAATATAAGCCAGCATGGTCGCCATATCGGGCGCAATCATGCCTGAGCCTTTCGCAATCCCGTTTATGCAGACATCAACACCATCAATTTGCGCCGTGGCCGTTGCGCCTTTGGGGTGCGTGTCCGTAGTCATAATAGCCCGCGCGGCCTCTTCCCATTTATCGCCCTCCATATCCGCTAGAATATCCGGGAAACAGTCTGTTAGTTTTGAGGCTTTGAGGGGTTCGCCAATGACGCCTGTGGACGCTAATTGTACCGTCTGGGCTTCCACGCCAAACACCGCCTCAGCGCCTTGGGCCGTTTCGACGACCGCGTCACGGCTTTTTTGACCCCCAAACACATTGGCCGTGCCGGAATTGACAATGACCAGACGCTCACCCTCTGTTGGCGTTAAGAGCGCTTTACGCGACCAATCCACAGGCGCCCCCGGGCAAAGGTTTTTGGTGAATACACCCGCCAAAGTCGTCCCTGCCGAAGCCCGCAAGACCCATAAATCCGTCCGGCCTTGATAGCGCACCCCGGCCTCGGCCGTCGCCATAGTGAACCCGGCCAAAGCCGGTAAACTAGGAAACGCTTTTGGCGCAAATGGGGAAATGGGATAATCACTCATAAGGTGTTTTTCTTTTCTGGATGGCGGAATCAAGACCGCTATTTCTTGCCCGGCGGCATTAATTCTCTTCGGGCGCGCTGTCATCAGATGAATTTTCGGTCTGCCCGCTATCTTCGGATTCAACATTAATCAGCTTGGCCGGCGCCTCAATAAAAGTTTCTATCTTTGTGCCAGAGCGTAGCTCTGCAATGAGAGAATCAATAGCTTCAAAGGTCAGAAACTTCACAATATTTGGACGCAGCGTTTCAAGACTTTGCTTCCGAGCAGGGCGTCGATCCAAGACTTCCAAAATATGCCAGCCCATTTCTGTTTCGAAAACCTCGGTACGCTCGCCTTTGGCCGTACGGAATATCACGTCCGCTAAATCCGGCGGCGGCATATCCCGCGTGACATAGCCCAAATCACCTCCCTTATCGCGAGAGGCTTTATCGAGACTGATAGAGCGTGCCAAACTAGCGAAACTCTCTTCGCTCTTGAGACTGTCAAGTGCCGCAATGGCGGACGCCTTATCCTCCAGAAGAATATGCCTCGCCCGCACTTCATCTCCTCGGTCCGCCAAAGCAGACTGCTCCTCATAAAGCCGCTGAATGGTGGTTTCATTCACTTTTTCTTTCAGGTGCGCCTCAATCAGAATATTGCTAAGAATTCGCTCTCTGGCAGTCGCCAATCGGCGCTGATTATCATCTGTTTGATCCAAAGCACGTTTAACAGCCGCCTGCGCCAAAAGGCGTTGATCAATCAAGCTTTCCAAAAGTTCAGCATATTGCGGGCTTGTTTGGGACAGCGGTTGCCCTGCCCTTACGACTCCGCGTTCAATCCCAACCCTTTCAACATCACTTTGGAAAATCGGAGTGTCTCCCACGCGGGCCACAATAACAGCATCAAGACGTTTCAAAGCGCCAGTCTCTTTCTGCGACGCGGTGCGTTTATCCTCTACGCGCTCTCCCGAAGCCACGTCTGAATTTTGGCAGGCCAAAAGCGTCAAATTCGCCATAATTGCCAGTGTCAGAGCAAACCAACGCATGAATGTCTCCTTCCGGCTGTTTTTTAATCCATCGAGCCGTCAATTACTGGCCCCTTTCATTGACTTACCAAGGGAGGCTTCTTAAGTCACCACAAAGAATGACAGGGTCATAGGTCGTGAAAACACGCTAAGGGCCGAGGGACAAATATCAGGAGCCTTCATGTTAGGCATTGCCAAAAAGATTTTCGGGACTGAAAATGACCGGAAACTAAAAAAACTGCGTCCACTCGTAGAAAAAATCAACGGATTGGAGCCTCAATTTGAGGCGATGACCGATGACGCGTTAAAAGCCCAAACGGATATTTACAAAAAGCGCTTCACGGACGGCGAGAGCTTAGATGATCTTTTGCCCGAAGCCTTTGCCACCGTTCGTGAGGCCGCGAAACGTACACTAGGCCAGCGCCATTACGATGTGCAGTTAATCGGCGGCATTACGCTCCATCGCGGCGAAGTCGCCGAAATGCGGACGGGTGAAGGTAAAACACTCGTCTCAACATTGGCTGCTTATCTCAATGCCCTCTCAGGCGGCGGCGTTCACGTCGTGACCGTGAACGATTATTTGGCCAAACGTGACTCTGAATGGATGGGACAGATTTTTAACTTTTTGGGCCTCACCGTTGATTGTATCAATAATTACGAAGCCTATGGCAATGAGCGTAAAGAGGCCTACGCCTGCGACATTACCTATGGCACGAATAATGAATTTGGCTTTGATTACCTGCGCGACAATATGAAAATGTCTGTCGCAGAAATGGCGCAACGTGGCCATGTCTACGCGATTATTGATGAAATCGATTCAATCTTAATCGACGAAGCACGGACACCTCTGGTGATTTCCGGGCCGACCGATGACAAATCAGAACTTTACCGCACAGTTGATACTCTCATTCCGCTTATTTCCGAAGACGGTTATGAAGTCGATGAGAAAGCCCGTTCCGCCACATTTAACGAAAACGGTAATGAGCAGATTGAAAATCTCTTGCGCGAACGCGACATGCTCGAAGGCGAGAGTCTTTACGACGTCGAGAACGTCACTGTGGTGCATCATATCAACCAAGCGCTAAAAGCCCATAAGCTTTATGTCCGTGATAAGGACTATATTGTTAAAAACGAACAAGTTGTTTTGATTGACGAATTTACAGGCAGAATGATGGATGGCCGCCGCTTATCCGAGGGCCTGCACCAAGCGATCGAAGCCAAAGAGAACGTTGATATCAAGCCTGAAAACGTCACTTTGGCGTCTGTCACGCTACAAAATTATTTCCGGCTTTATGACAAACTGTCTGGCATGACCGGTACGGCGGAAACCGAGGCGGGTGAATTTGCCGAGACTTACTCTCTGGAAGTCTTGGTCATTCCAACCAATCGTCCAATTCAGCGTATTGATGATGAAGATGTGATTTACCGTACGGAAGGCGAGAAATTCAAAGCTATCGTCGATGATATTGAAGGCAAGTCAGGTAATGGACAGCCCATTCTGGTCGGTACGGTCAGTATTGAAAAATCAGAACGCCTGTCAGATTATCTCACTCAGCGCGGTGTCGATCACCGCGTCCTGAATGCGCGTTTCCATGATCAGGAAGCCTCTATCGTGGCGCAAGCCGGCGTGCCCGGCGCTGTGACCATTGCGACCAATATGGCGGGACGAGGCACGGATATTCAACTCGGCGGCAATCTGGATATGCGCTTGGAACAAGAAATTCCGGCAGAAGCGAGTCAAGTTGAGGCCGAAGCAACAGAAGCCAAAATCAAAGCGGAAATCGCTGAGTTAAAAGAAAAAGCGCTCGCCGCAGGTGGGCTCTATGTTTTGGGGACTGAGCGTCACGAAAGCCGGCGTATTGATAACCAGCTTCGCGGCCGAACGGGCCGTCAAGGTGATCCGGGACGATCCAAATTCTATCTCTCCACCGAAGATGACCTAATGCGGATTTTTGGCGGAGACCGTTTAAAGTCGATGATGGCGACTATGAAATTTGAAGAAGGCGAGCATCTCACCAACCGTTTCATGTCCAAAGCCGTTGAACGGGCACAGGTGCGCGTCGAACAACGCAATTTCGATATTCGGAAAAACTTGCTGAAATATGATGACGTCATGAACGATCAGCGCAAAACGATTTTCGAACAGAGGATGGAATTTATGACAGATACGGATGTGTCTGACGTCATTGAAGACTTCCGTTATCAGCTCGCCGAAGACCTTATTGAGGAATATATCCCCAAAAAGGCGTATGCAGAACAATGGAATGTTGAAGGGCTGAATGAAGCCACAAAAGAGGCCATGCTCATGGACATCCCTTTTGATAAATGGGCCGCCGAAGAAGGCATCGCCGATGAGGAAATGCTGAGCCGTCTTAAAAAAGCCGGAGACGATGCTTTCACCCAGCTGACAGACGGCGTTGAAGACGAACAAATGCGCGGCGCTGAAAAACAAGTTCTTTTACAAGTTATTGATAAGAATTGGCGAGAACATTTACAGCAGCTTGATGCGTTGAAATCCGTTATCTGGATGCGCGGTCAAGGGCAGCGAGACCCGCTAAACGAATATAAATCCGAAGCCTTTACCTTGTTTGACAAACTTTTGACGAGCCTGCGTGAAGACGTGACCAAAGCCATGATGAACCTCTTGCTGAATGTACAAATGCAGCGACAGCAAAATGATGCCATGCGCCAACAGCAAGAAGCAGCTCAAAATGCAGCGGTGGCCGCTTCGGCGCGTTCGCCCATGGATATTGTCGCGGCCTCTCCAGAAGCCGCGCAATTAACAGCAGAACAGCTGGAAGGCGTCAGCCGAAATGCCCGATGCCCTTGCGGGTCCGGAAAAAAATTCAAGCACTGCCACGGGGCAGTCTAAATAAGCTTTTAAAAAACCCGCCCCACCAACCGGCAAAGGAAGAATATGCTTTTCTTTCGAAGCTGCGGGGCGGTTTTTCCTATAAAACTGATGTAAATCAGTCACAGTCGAAAAAACTTGTCATTTTCAGCTAAAAATCCAAATTTGTCGATTATCCATTCAGAGTCGTGACTTTTGCGCACAAATGCGGTGCATGCGTGTGATTTTTTACAAAATTATGGGCTTTAAATCGCCAAGCCTCGCTGTGGTCTCTACTCAAAATCAACATAAATATTCGGATGCGGGATGACTCTTGTTCGAAGCGTGTGTTTTCAAATGGAGATAACAATGAAAAAACTCACAACACTGGCCGTTCTACTAGGAACTTGCGCTTTCGCACCTACGACCTTCGCCCAAGACGTCAGCGTCTCCACAAGTATTGATTATGTCACAGAATATATCTTCCGCGGCTCTCAACTGGGAGAATCCTCTGTTCAGCCCGGCGTTGAAGTGGCGATTGGTAATTTCACTGTAGGCGGATGGGCCTCTACTGGTATCGGAGAAAACTCCATTCTTTCCGGAGATGAGTTTGATTTATATGCTGGCTATTCTGTTGGCCTCTCAGACTTGGTTAGTCTCGATCTTGGCGCTACATATTACCACTACCCACAAGGCGGTAGCTTCCTTGCTACTGAAGACGGCGCGGCGGGCACTTATGAAGTGGGCGCAAGCCTAGGCTTCGATACAGCTTTCTCCCCTTCAATTTCAGCCTATTATGATTTGACCATTGAGGCCTTCACTCTTGAAGGCGGCATTGGCCACAGTATTGCAGCCGGCGACAAGACGAGCTTTGATCTCGGTTTAACAGCCGGCCTCGTTGATGGTGACGGCTTCTCTTACGAATACGGACAAGCCTCAGCCTCTTTGGGATATAGCTTTACCGACGACGTATCCGCTTATGTCGGCGCGAATTACGCCCTAGCTTCGGAAGATAATTTCTATAACTTAGAATTAGACCTCGCAGACCCGCTCAATAGCACAGGTAGTGTAAGTGATAACACATTCTGGCTTAGCGTCGGTATCGCCGCAGGTTTCTAAGTGACCCGCTAATCTACGGGGCAGCGAGAGCTCTGCCGCTCATAGGGAGCGGCAGGGCTTATTTCATGCTAGGGCTGTAAAGCCGGGCCGTGCGTTATTTTAAACTACGGCCAATATCCAAAAATTTTGCGCGCCGCGCTTTAATAAGATCCTCGACAGATAAATCTGACAACTCATCCAGAGCTTTCACAATAGCGGCTCCGACCTTTTTTACGGCAACTTCAGGCGTGCGGTGCGCTCCGCCGACAGGTTCTTTGATAATCGAGTCTATAACTTTTAGTCGTTTCAAATCTTGCGCCGTGATTTTCATCGCCTTAGCCGCATCCTGAGCCTTTTTACCGTCCCGCCATAAGATTGATGCGCAGCCTTCAGGCGAAATCACGCTATAAATAGAATGCTCGAGCATCATAACCCGGTCAGCCGTTGCAATGGCCACAGCGCCGCCAGACCCGCCCTCACCTGTAATAACAGACACAAAAGGCACCTTCAAAGACAGACCACGGTCAATAGACCTAGCGATAGCTTCGGCCTGACCGCGCTCCTCTGCCCCGCGTCCGGGATAAGCCCCCGCCGTATCGACAAAGCTGATAACAGGAATCGAAAACCGCTCCGCTAAATCCATCAAACGCACCGCTTTGCGGTAGCCCTCCGGATTAGCCATTCCGAAATTATGCTTCAGACGGCTTTCTGTATCTATCCCCTTTTCATGTCCCATGACGACGACAGAGCGCCCGCGAATTTTACCCAAACCGCCCAATAACGCATTATCATCCCCGAACTTCCGGTCTCCGGCAAGCGGCGTATAATCCGTTATGAGTGAGTCAATATAATGCGTGTAATGGGGCCGGGCCTCATGGCGCGCAATACGGGTTTTCTCCCAAGGGCCAAGTTTGGCATAGAGCCGTTTCAGCTCTTCTTCTGCCTTGCCCTGCAACTCGGAAAGGCCGCCGGCGTCTTCGCCTTCTTTGGCGATTAAGTCATCAATTTTGGCATCAATCTCAGCCAGAGGCCGTTCGAAATCCAAATAAGTTCTGACCATGAAATAGGCTCCGGGACAGTGAAATTAACGCCCAGATATATAGCCTTTGCCGCAATGCACAAGCCAAGACAGCAAGAGAATTCAAGGCAAAGTTAAGGTGTCTCGCTCAAGCTCACCCAGAACACGCTCAGCCCCACCATAAGCGCTGCAATCAAAAACAAAGACACGGATGCGCCCTCAAAAATCGCAGAAGAAGACCCCACACCTGAAAAAGCATCGGTTTTCAATGTCGGCTTCGACACTATCGGCGAAAAGAAAGATTTCACCAAATCTAAACCATTGGATAATTGTGAGCCTGCAATCAGGCCTCCACATAAGCCAAACCCCGCTAGAACAAAGCGGCGGCGGCGTTGTTCGCGTTTTATACTCTGAACAATATCATTCGTAAAATTCGGAGAACAAAGAGCGGCGTCATTCCCCTCAAAAGCCTGCCTAAGATCGGCAAAATCAACCCCCTCATTCTCTTGATCATTGTGAGTGTTTTGATCAGGCCACATCTGTTCTATCCTTTTTGACGCCGGCTTTAGCCGCCATATTTTGGGGCTTATTGTCGGTCGTTACACTATCGTCTTTCAGGAGAGTTCTGATTTTTGCAACGCCGCGACTCACATGAGACTTTACTGTTCCCAAAGGCCACCCCGTTATCTGCGCCGTTTCAGCATGAGAAAACCCCGCCGCCACACAAAAAATCACAGAAACACGCTGTTTTTCGGTCAAGCTTTGTAGGGCCGCCTCCAAATCTAAACGGTTACCATAATGAGCGACAGACGGGTCGATATGCGACCCATGTTGAGCCTCATCAAATTCAATATCTCCTTGGGACTTTCGGCAGTGCCCCAAAAACTCTCGATAGGTAATTGTACCCAACCAAGATTTAAAAGACCCACCAGAATAAGTTTCAACGCGGCGCCAAGCGGTCGTAAATGCAGATTGAGCAATATCGTCTGCTTCAACAGAGCCCCGCGTTAAACGTCTTGCCATCCCCCTAACCATACCGCCATAGCGATCAACCAAGACGGCGAAGGCCGCTTGGTTGCGTTGCGCGGATAGGCGCGCAAGTTCGATATCACCTAAGTTTTTCAAACCTGTTACAGGCCTTGGTTAAAAGCCGTAAGCCTTTAGAGGGAGGAGTTTTTACGGCCAAAATACCAAAGGCCTAAATAAGAGACGCCCAAAAATAACGGGAAAATACCAATCGCGAACATGGCCCGAACGGCGTCACCGTCATCATCACCGGCAATAAGGCCTATCAGCATAATCGCAAAACTAAGCGCAATTAGCAAAACGCCGCGGCGAAGATCGTTCGCCCGGGGGTCCAACAAACTGGATAGCTTTTTGAGCGTGTCCTCATTTAAATCTTGCCCCTTGTCAAAAGACTGTCGAATTGTCTCGTGAACAAGCACGTTTTTCTTAAAACTAAAATGTGCAATTAGCCAAATCGCCAGAACTAATGCGCCAAAAATCCCTAACATTACCAGTGCTTCGTCGGCCATATCATGTCTCCTTTTCGATGTGATACCTTTATAAGAGGGTTTTGGAGACCTATTTGGATGCACCCCTCATAAAAAATATTGGCAGATTCAGTTTTACAAATCCGCAATAAAGTCCTGCGCGGCCAAACGCGCGGCATAGGACGGCAATCCGAGGCTGGTCATTTGTTCAATCATAAAAGCTAAATCAGCCGCCGATAACGACCCTTTGTCCAAGATCGGCGCGAGACGCAGTATGAATTGTGCCGTCTGACGCGATTTCGCATTGGCTTTCAAAACGGCCTTATCGCCCGCACTCAAGACATCCGGCAAAGTGGGTTCAGCCTTTGGCAAAATTTCCATCGCCGCTTCGGATATTTGAGACCCCAGGGCGAGCACCAGAAAACTGTCGCGCACGGCCTGTTGGTTTTTATCGGCCTTTAGACCTTTCTCAATCTCTGAACTGAAAGGCGCTAAAAGAAACCCATTATTCAAGGCATCCGCCGCAAGAGCGAGGCGGAATTTCTCAGGGCCGTTTGGCATCGCCGTGAAGAGAGATTGCAAAGCCAACCCATCATTGTCCGCAATGGCCTGTCGTGCAAAAAAACCAATATCGCCTTTCACTTTTTCATTCGCAGGCCAAGTCTGGAGCTCATTTTCAAACAAGGACGCCAACCGACTTTCTAGGGCGCTTGAGTCATTTCCAAAACTTCGCCCGCGTTCAAGCAAAGCCGAAAAAGCCTGAACCGCACTGCGCGAATCTCCTTGCGCACGCGCAAGCAAGAAAAGTTGGGCCGTCCCTTGCACCGTTTTTCGGGCTATGACGCTATCCAAATCAAAAGAGCTAGAGGCTTCCAAATCTTCCGGATCAAAGGCTAAATCAGAAAAGACTTGCTCGATCTGTTCATTGCTTAACTCAGCTAAGAATTTGAAAAGCGCTGCCAACCGTAACTCACGGTCGGCCTCTGCGTCCAAGGCCTGTTCTGCCCGAGCAAAATCCAGCTTACGAGCGGCCATTTGATAAAGCATACGATTAATAGGATCCAGCGCCGCAATACCGTCAGGCAAAGACCGCGACCCGCCAATTAAGACCTGCACTAAGTCGAAAAAGGCTTCATTCTCATAATCGCCTCTTCGCAATAAATCAGCCGTAATTTCAGCGGCGGGCAATTCATCTCTACTCACATGACAGAGCGTCCGAATACGCGACCAAAAAACATCTGCTCGCCCTTCGGTCATTGTGTCCGATAATTCGCACGCTTGTTCTATATTATTTTTTCGAAGCGATAGATCAGCTTGTAAAATCGGCGTGCGCGCTGCAGGCCCGCTGCGCGCCATTAAGGCTTCCAGCATTTGCACATCTGCGAAACCCGCTACGGCGTGTAGCTTCGCGGATTCATATATTTTCAAAGACTCTTCATCGCCTTCGGGCGGAATACCGGAAGACAGCAGAACGGCCGCGACCATATCCCGTATAACCGGATTACTTGAATTCAGCGGCGCTTTCTCAATTAATCGCGTTGCAAGGCTCGCTGTTGTCCCCTGCCACAAATTCGGATCTAGCCCGCCGCTGCGAATATCGATTAGGCCGGCGTCATAAGCCACGGGCGCATCCAATGTGCCCTGTTCAATGTCTCCGGGCTGAACGGTTAAACTCCTGTCTTGAAATGGGTCAGGAACATATATGTTTTGGTTTTGCGCCCAGACCGGCGATGCCAAAGCACAGAGCGCCGCACCGCAAAAAATCCGTAGGAGCAAGGCGTGTTTATTTCTCATAAGTATCAGGCAATTCAATAATCTTAACATCTTGCGGGGCATTATCAGGGGAGGCTTTGTTTAGTAAAAACATAAAGCCTCCGATAACAATCACGACCAGAGCAATGAAGGCAAAAATAGCTTTTTTCATGAGACCTATCCGATAAATCAGCGCAAACCGCTTTAATGGTTGAGCATAACCCAATTTGTGACCATATTAAGTAAAATTCTCAGAAAGCGGACAGTTTAGACGAAATTCTTCCGGTTTTTGGTACAGCCCTCGCGAAACATAGGCGAGAAGAAGATTTAAAAAGGGCATTATGCCGAGACAGAACAAAGCGTTGCTCCAAACGCCCAGCATTGCCCTAGTCGGCATGATGGGCGTCGGAAAAACTACGATTGGCCGCCGATTAGCCAAACGCTTGGCGCGTGACTTTTATGATTCTGACAAGGAAATTGAAAAAGCCTCGGGACGCACAGTCAGCGGGTACTTTCGGGATCACGGCGAAGTAGAATTTCGAGAAGGCGAAAAACGCGTCATTTCCCGCTTGGTCGATCTGGACGACACACAACCGGCCATCATTTTGGCGACGGGCGGCGGCGCTTTCACGCATGAAGAAACCCGTAAAATTTTGAAAAAACATTGCCTGACAATCTGGCTACAAGGCGACATCGACACCATTTTCGAACGCATTAGCCGCAATAATAAACGCCCCCTTTTACAGGTAGCCGACCCGAGAGCGAAATTACAGGAATTGATTGAAGCACGCCATCCCATTTACGGCGAAGCCCATCTTCATGTCCCTATCGCAAAAGGTCCCCATATCAGGACAGTTAACCGCGTCATAAGAGCCGTGACCCACTACATAGGAAAAGAAAAGAAACAAAGCGCGTGACCGAACACTCGGCTTCAGATCACTCTAAAACACTCATGAATAATAAAGACACACATACCTCCTTAACGGTTGAGCTCGGCGACCGCAGCTATCCCATCCATATCGGAGCGGGCGTAATGGCGCATACGGGAGAGTTGATTGCGCAATATGCTCCATCGAAAAAGATCGCCATTATTAGCGATGAAACAGTTTGGGATTTGCATGGCGAAACTCTGAGCGCCGCTCTTTCGGCCTATGAAACAACCCTTATCATTCGGCCTGCGGGCGAAGCCCAGAAAAGCTTCAACGGCCTACAAACTGTTTTGGACGAATTGTTCAAGGCCGGTTTTGATCGATCTGATCTTATGCTTGCCTTTGGCGGCGGCGTTATGGGTGATCTCGCGGGCTTCGCCGCGAGCATTTACAAACGCGGCATGCCCTTTGTGCAAATCCCGACGACGCTCTTGGCGCAAGTGGATAGCTCCGTCGGCGGAAAAACGGCCATTAATAATGCCTTTGGAAAAAACCTAATCGGGGCGTTTTATCAACCAAAAGCCGTGATTGCGGATACAAATGTATTGTCCACCTTGCCGATACGCGAAGTCAAAGCGGGCTATGCAGAAATTCTCAAATATGGTCTGCTCGGTGACCGGGACTTTTTTGAGTGGCTAGACACTGAAGGCGGCGCAAAAATTCTCTCCCTTGATAAGGACGCTCTTTCAAAAGCTGTCAGGCAATCCTGCGCCGCTAAGGCGCGCATTGTCGCCGCCGATGAACGCGAGAGCGGACAACGCGCTTTATTGAATTTGGGTCATAGTTTTGCCCATGCGCTGGAACTCGGCGCAGGATATGATGGCGACCTACTCCACGGGGAAGCTGTTAGTGTTGGTATGGAAATGGCGTTTATTTATTCCCATAAGGCGGGGCTATGCGGCGCAGAAGATGTCAAACGGCTCACCCGCCACCTCCATAAACTGTCTATGCCCTCTTTGGAATCAGAAGCGCCGCGTCTATCTGACCCCAAACAATTAACGCATTTCATGCATCAGGATAAAAAGAACGAAGCCGGACACATCACGCTGATTTTGGTGCGCGCCATTGGTGACGCTTTTGTTCAAAAAGGCGTTTCGGGCGCCGCTGTAGAAACTTTCTTGACCAGCCTTTCTGAAACGGAAAAAGGATAAATGGACGCTTTATTGGAACCCACCAACTTAACCCTTATCGGTGTTGTCTTGGCTTTATTGGTCTGCTCTGGCTTTTTCTCGAGCTCTGAAACATCCCTGACGGCAGCCTCGCGTGTGCGCATGCATGCCGCAGAGAAAGACGGAGATAAGCGTGCCACCGTCGTGACAAAATTATTGAATATGCGCGAGCGTCTCTTGGGCGGCATCCTGCTGGGCAATAATCTGGTCAACATTCTGGCGTCAGTTTTAACGACGCAGCTCTTTACCAATTTGTTTGGAGAAGGCGGCACGGCCCTCATCCTCGCGACGATTGTGATGACGCTTTTAATTTTGATTTTCGCCGAAGTTCTGCCGAAAACCTACGCCATTTCTCAGCCAGATAAATTGGCCCTCATTGTGGCCCGCCCAATTGATTTAATCGTGAAAATTTTCGCGCCATTCGTGTCTATCGTACAGCTGATTGTGAACGGCGTTTTGCGCCTCTTCGGTATTGATACCAATGCCTCCGCTTGGACGGCGGCGGATGAGATAAAAGGCGCCGTAGATTTACATCTGCAAGAAGGCGGCGTGGCGAAGCGCGCCCGCGATCAAATTTACGGCGTATTGGAAATTGGCGAGCTCGACGTTGAAGACGTCATGATTCACCGTAAAAACCTCTCTATGATCGATATTAACGACCCGCCCGAGGCCGTCATCAAAGATGTCCTCGCCAGCGGTCATTCTCGCCTCCCGCTCTATAATGAAGACCAAGACGATGTTGTCGGCATCCTGCATGTCAAAGACTTGCTCAGATCCATGGCCCGGCTGGAGGGTGACCTTAACGGTTTGAATTTTAAAAAACTCGCCCGCGAAGCGTGGTTCGTTCCGGAGACCACATCCGTTGTCAAACAGCTTCGTGCCTTCCAACATAAGCGCGAACATTTCGCGCTTGTCGTCGATGAATATGGCGCATTGATGGGCGTTGTGACGCTTGAAGATATTTTGGAAGAAATCGTTGGCGACATTCAAGATGAATATGATGAAGAGGTTCAAGGGCTGGAGCGCCGGAAAGACGGTAAAATTGTCGTCCGCGGCGATGTTGCCATTCGCGATTTAAACCGCGCAATGGACTGGAAGCTCCCCGATGATGAAGCGGTCACGATTGCCGGTCTTGTTATTCATGAGAGTCAAACCATCCCTGTTGTCGGGCAAGCCTTTGCCTATCACGGCTATCGATTTGAAATATTGGAGCGCCAACGCAACCAAATTCAATCGCTTCAGGTTAGTAAGACCTATGAACCGGATCAGCGGAGTGAGAGTTAAGATAGGTTTGTAATCGCCCGCTCCAAATTTCGTCGCGCTTGTATTTCAAGCCTCTCTTGGAAATATGGCGTTTGATAAATTTTTGGCCGTTGTAGAAACGTTTCTAAAATCTCTTTGCGTTTCTTTCTAAAAATAAACTTCGGCACACGTTTATACTCATACCGCACATCATTTTCGAATTGCTCATAGATATGGGGCGCCGTTCCCAAAATGCTTAAATCAATATCCAACATCAATTTAGCGTCCGTAGTCGTCGGCAACTCATGTTCCTTTGTTAGAATAATAAGATCGAAAACGCGTTTAATCATTTCTGCGTCCGCCTTCGGTTGTCCCTCTAGGAAGTCTTTAACCCAGTCTGCGCTATCTTCTTCATTGGTCGAAGAAAAGGGTTTGTAAATAGCATCATGAAACCAAAGCGCTAATTCAATTTCATGTGGGCGTTCCGCTTGGTCTCTTACGCAATCAAGATGTCGTAGGCAGGCGTCGATGTGGCCCAACGTGTGATAAGCTCGGTGTTTTTTTGAATAAGCTTTTTCAAGCAATTTATAGACGTCTTCTGATGGTGGAAAGCCAAGCGCCTCCATGAGACCAGACCACCTATCCGCAGTAGCGTATTTTACAAGTCTGGCGTCAGAGTCTCGGCGCATCGTCTTTCCTAAGTCCAAAGGCTTGTAATAAGTTCTTGCTCGCGAGGACAGCATATAGCCAGGCTTTCTTCCAGCGGTTGCCCAAAAGAACGATATGCACATGCCAGCCTTTTTCACGACGCGCTGAATAACCGCTGTAAAGAACCGAAAAGGCTTCTCGGTCTGAGAGCAATTCAAAAGAAATATCTTGAGCAAATTTCACACCCAAGGTCAGCATTTCTGTGACATCTTTGTCCGTAGGCTCACCGGCTGTTTTAGGAAAGGAAAGCAAAGCAGATAATAATTCGGTATAATATCGTTTCTAATGCTTAGGAGTTGGCAAGTTACGCCAGAGGCAAGTTGAAACTCTTTAATGACGTCGTTTTTGGCCATGCTTTAACTTAAACATGGCCAAGACAGGAAAACAATTATTTCGGTCGCCTATTTCGCTGGTGTCAACTTCATCAGACGGCCATTGCGGCGATCTTCCAGAACATAAAGCGCGCCATCAGGCCCTGTTTCGACTTCGCGAATGCGTTTTCCCCATTCGTAGCGAGCAGCTTCTTGCGGACCATCGGCGGCGTCCATGTCTACGCGTACAAGCGCCTGAGAGCTCAGCCCGCCAATAAAGGCATCCCCTTTCCAACCGGAGAACAAATCGCCTTTGTAAATCGACATCCCGGCAGGGCTAATCGCCGGCACCCAATAAACATCGGGGGCTTCGTAAATAGGCATCGTATCATGATCAGGGATTTCGACGCCGCTATAATGTTCGCCATTTGAGACCACCGGATAGCCGTAATTTTTTGAGCGTTCAATTTTGTTGAGCTCGTCACCATGTTTCGGGCCCATCTCATGCACCCAAAGCTGCCCGCTGGCGTCAAAATCAAGGCCAAGTGGATTACGGTGGCCAAGCGTCCAGACCTGTGCAGCGATGCCGCCATTTTCATAAAACGGGTTATCGGTCGGCACGGAACCGTCACGGTTAAGGCGAATAACCTTGCCTAAATTCATACTCATATTTTGGGATGGCGTGAATTTCTGACGCTCGCCGGAGCTGATGAAGAGGTAATTATCGGGCGAGACACCGATACGGTGACCATAATGTCCATTGCCAGTCACTTTCGGTGATTGGGTCCAAACGGGTTTACGGTCAGATAATGTTCCGCCGCTTCCGCTAAGGCTTAGTTTAGCAGTCTCTACCACGGCGCCGCTGAGCGCATTATTATCTGCGTCGCGTTCAACATAAGACAGGTAAACCAGACCCGTTTCAGAAAAATCAGCAGGGACATAAATATCGCCCATGCCGCCTTGACCGCGATCTGTAACTTCAGGCCCGCCTGTCACTTCGCCGAGCTTTTTACCTTGCTTATCTAAAAGCCAAATCGCGCCGCCTTTTTCGCTGACCAATGCCCGCCCATCAGGCAAGAACGCCATCGCCCAGGCTTTATTGAATGTTTCCAAATGCGTCGCGTTTAAAACAATGCCGTCAGTCCCTGTAATTTTCGCTGTGTCTCCTGCGTCGGCCTGAGCACAAGACGCGGACATCAGAGCAAAACCGGCGGTAAAAGCGAATAAACGAGTGATCATAGTATATCCTGTAATGAAAGTGACGAATGTTCTTAAGAAACTCTACGTTTAATATAGAGAAAGAGTTGCGTTTGTCGCCTCAATTCTCTGTGACAAGACCTGCGCCCGAGACCTTGAGTTTTTACTCTGATTGAATGTCGAAACTAATAGCGTGAATTTTATCTACCGTTTCGCCTAGCGCTTCAATCACGGCGCGGTGGCGCGCCAAACGGTGCATACCCTCAAAGCCAGACGCCGTAATTTTGACGACGAAATGGCTCTCTGCAGAACCGCCAGACTCGCGATGCGCTGCTGCTCCGGCGTGATGGGCGTGCTTGTGCGACTCATCAATCACGTCCAACTGCGACGGATTGAAGGTTTCTGTCAGTTTTTCCTTGATTGCCGCCGCGATAATGCCCATTTTGTGCAGTCCTTAAATAACCAGTTTCGTTAGAGATATATGCCCGATAATTACGAATACAAACCCAAAGGCATCGATATTCGTGTCGCGCGCACGAAAAAGAAGAAACCGCCGTCAGAAGAACCCTGTGATTGGGCGGGCTGTACGTCCAAGGGCGGCTGCAAAGCCCCGAAGAGCCCGGACCGTCTGCGCGACTATTTTAACTTCTGCCAATCCCATGCGCGGGAATATAATAAGAACTGGAATTTCTTCTCCAATATGACGGATGAAGATATCACGGAATGGCAAGTCGGCGCGCGGCATGGTCACCGCCCAACATGGGATGTCCGCAAAAACACAGGCGAGCGCGCGAAAGCACAGAAGAAACGCAAAGCAGGTTCAACTTCGGCCACCTCCGAAGGTTATTCCATTTTCGGCGAAGGCGGTATTGCCGACCAAACCGAAGCGCCGCGCAGACGTCTGTCAAAACTGCAAATGAAAGCGCTGAATGATATGGGGCTGGACGACACAGCTACCAAAGACGATGTGCGCAAACGCTACACACAACTCGTCAAACAGCTTCACCCCGATGCCAACCAAGGCAAACGCAATACAGAAGAAAGCTTCCAACGCGTTGTGACCGCCATGAAAGTATTAAAAACAACGGATTTGGGATAGGGCTTTGTCGAGCCAACTCTCTCGCTACCTGATCGCGGGGGCATCAACGGTTACCCTCTATGTCGGAGGCGTCTGGTTTTTCACGGAAATTATCAACTGGCCCGCTCGCCCTGTGAATGCCGTACTCTATGTTACCGCGACGGGCTTATCCTTTTTGTTTAACTACATTTGGGTGTTCGCGTCGAAAGCCAAAGCAAGCGGGGCCTTACTCGGCTTTCTGATTTTGCAAGGCTTTGGGGTCTTGCTTAATCTGGCCTGGCTGGAAGCAGGCCTTCGTTTTACCGTAATTTATCCTTGGATTATCGCCGCCACATTTTTCGCGGCCTGGCCCTTTTTATCTTTCATCATACAGCGGCGATTTATCTTCAATCGCTAAGCTTGGAATGTCCGTATCTATCGGATATACGAGCGCATATTTTTTATAAAAGACACTTCTATGACCGACGAAAAATTCCCGATTATGCAACCCGATATCACCCTCTCCGCCCGAGAGGTGTTTGGTGTGGATTTCGATATGGACGTGCCTGCCTTTTCCGAGGCCTCAGAATATGTGCCTGCCATTGATGACGCTTACCGTTTCGATGATCGCACGACTCAAGCCATTCTGGCCGGATTTGCCTATGACCGCCGCGTCATGATTCAAGGTTATCACGGCACAGGGAAATCCACCCATATTGAACAAGTCGCCGCGCGGCTGAATTGGCCTATGGTACGGATTAACCTCGACAGCCACGTTTCTCGGATTGACCTCATCGGCAAAGACGCCATCGTTTTAAAAGACGGTAAACAGATTACGGAATTCCGCGAAGGCCTTTTGCCTTGGGCGCTCCAAAATCCTGTCGCCCTTACCTTTGATGAATATGATGCAGGCCGCCCCGATGTGATGTTTGTGATTCAGCGCGTGCTTGAGGCCCAAGGCCGCTTGACCTTGCTCGATCAGAACAAAGTCATCACCCCGCATAAAGCCTTCCGCATTTTCGCGACGACCAATACGGTTGGCCTCGGCGATACGTCTGGCCTTTATCACGGCACACAGCAAATCAACCAAGGCCAAATGGACCGCTGGTCCATCGTCTGTCAGCTCAACTATCTGGCACACGCAGAAGAAGAAGCGATCGTGCTCGCCAAGTCCCCGACCTATAATACGGCTGAGGGCAAAGACCTTATCGCCTCTATGGTGCGCGTGGCCGATATGACGCGAAACAGCTTTATCGCGGGCGACATCTCCACCGTTATGTCTCCGCGGACGGTCATGAACTGGGCCGAAAACGCCCGTATTTTTGACGGCGATATCGCCCAAGCCTTCCGCCTCACCTTCCTCAATAAATGCGACGAGCTAGAACGCCCAATAATTAGTGAGTTCTACCAACGTGCGTTTGGGAAAGATTTAGAAGAGAGCGCCGTGACTGTGATGGTCGCGTAGTGACCGTAATTGATACGGGGTATCAATTACAACGAAGCGCCTTCATCGCCAGCGATGAAGGGTGAGACGTAGTGGAAACTCTCTGCTTTTTCTTAAGTTTTCTTGCTTTGGCTAGCTGTAATCAAAATAGCTATAGGCTAGCAGATAGTTTTCCAAAATTAATAGATGAATGTGTAAAGGACGAATCTGTGGTTATTGTTGCGGAAGGCACCGTTTCAATGAAAGATGACGTAGTATTTATTAGGCCAAACGAGTTCTTTAAAAAACCATTTAACGTAAAAGATAATGAAAAAATCCTTATGAAGTTCAGAGCCCCAACAGAAGTAATTCCTCCCAATGGTTGGAAATTAATTGTGTGCCTCGACAATGAAGGACACATTTCCGGAATGGGATCAATAACAGAATAAATGACCACTCAAACCCCCATTGATAACTTCAAACGCTCCCTTGCCGCGACGACGAAAGCCATTTCCGGTGAGCCGGAACTTGAAATTTCCTATGGCGGAGATGTGGCAGGGATTGTTCGTGATCAGGTTATGCTCCCGAGCTTGCCGCCGACGCCCAAGCCTTTTGCCATTGCCAAAGCGCGGGGCGAGGCGGACGGCATTGCCCTGCGAATTGCCTTACACGATCAGGAGATTAACCGCGCCAACCAACCCCAGACCGGCTCTGCCCGCATGGTGTTTGACGCGATGGAGCAAGCGCGGATTGAAGCGCTGGGCACGCAGCATCTCTCGGGCCTCGGCGATAATCTACAGGCCGCGTTATCCGA
This sequence comes from uncultured Algimonas sp., assembly GCA_964565335.1. Taxonomy (GTDB): domain Bacteria; phylum Pseudomonadota; class Alphaproteobacteria; order Caulobacterales; family Maricaulaceae; genus Litorimonas. The sequence goes on from CAZMEN010000022.1 coordinate 25,853, forward strand.
CCGCGCCAAACGCAAAGGCTTTGATAAAATCGACATTGCCAAGGATGATACGAGCTTTGCCGAAGCGGTCGGCCTCTATGCGCGCGAAATCCTGACGGGTCGCGAACTGCCCAAAACGACCAAGGGCATTATGGAGGCTTGGCGGGACGAAATCGAAGAAACCGCCGGAAAATATATGCGGCAATTACGCGACCTCCTGCCTGATCAAGACGCCTTTGGGCAATCCGTGAAAGACCTCATTGCGGATTTTAAATTAGAGGATGACCGGGCTAACCCCGAAGAGGATGACAACGAGGACGATGAAAGCTCTGAGGACGAGGATAATCCCCAAGAGCAACCCGATGACAGCCCGCAAGAGGACGAGCCCGGCCAGACCGAAGTTTCTGACGCGGACGCAATGGAGGATGATTCCGCCGAAGCCCAAGATATGGTGGACGCCGAAAATATTGACGGCGAGCAGGATGATGCAGAGCAAACCCCCGAAAACGCGCCGCAGCGCCCGAACATGTCCAATGCGGCGCCGCCCTATCATATTTACACGACCCAATTTGACGAAGTCATAAAGGCCGAAGACCTCTGCCCGCCCGAAGAGTTAGAACGGCTGCGAGGCTATTTGGACGGACATATGCAGGGCCTCTCGGGGGCGATTGCGCGTCTGGCTAACCGCCTGCAAAGGCGCTTGCTTGCTCAGCAGCAACGCTCTTGGACCTTTGATCTTGAAGAAGGCATGCTCGATACGGCACGGCTGACGCGGGTGATTATCGACCCGATGTCGGGCTTTACCACGCGGGCATGGAAAGGCGGGAAATCGTTCCAAGATTGGCTTGCCAATGACAAACCCGCCAAGCCGGGACGGCTGAATGATTTGCGGCATATTGTTTATAAATCAGCCGATATGCCGTGGCGACGTGCCAAGCGCAATCTCGGCCTGATGATGCGTGAGGGCTTGCTCAAAGAGAACATTGACGGCGAAGCGCTGGAATGGGCCTATCGCCGCCTCATGGCGCGGCCCGAACAACGGCGCATATTAATGGTCATCTCTGACGGTGCGCCCGTCGATGACGCCACGCAAAGCCAGAATAAATCAGGCCTTCTGGAAAATCACTTGCGCATGATGATCGACATGATTGAGAACCGTAGCGAAGTCGAGCTTGTCGCGATTGGTATCGGCCATGATGTGACGAGATGGTATAAACGCGCTGTGACAATTATGGATGTCGAACAGCTAGGCGGTGCGATGACGGAGAAATTGGCAGAGTTGTTTGATAATTAGCCCTCTGGTGAAACCATGCCCAATTTAAAGGCTCAATTTGAGAAGAACGGATATGTTTGGGTTAGGGCTGCTGTCAGCCAAGAAACGGTGTCTGAATTTCATCCCCCAAATCAAAACAGGAACACTCTTTCAAAACCAGTTCCTGGAAAACGGTTAGATTTGGGGAACCCTAAACTCAATGGTTTGGCTAAAACGGCTCTTCTTTTTTCAAGTTTAGACGCCTGTCTGCCCAATCCCCGCCTTGTCCGCGCCGTTGAGTTTTTTAAACATCCTTCCAAGAGTTGGGCATTAGGATGGCATCAGGATCGCGTCATTTCTGTGCCGAAAAAGTTTGAGGCTGCGGGCTATAAAAACTGGACGCGCAAACAAGGTGGCTGGCATTGCGAACCGCCCACAGCTATTTTGGAAAACCTTGTCTTTGCGACTTTCTTGCTCTCGGACGTGACCGAAGAGAATGGCCCTATGGAAATTGCGGTAGGGTCTCATCACTTGGGCGTTGTGTCTGATAATAAAGCCCAAGAGCATTCTGAAAAATTCGATAAGGTGAAAGTTACTGGAAAAGCGGGCGACGTTTTTTTGGTGAAAGGGTTAACGCTCCATCGGTCGCTGAAAGCAATGACACCATCGCATCGACACAGCCTCCGTCTTGATTTTTCAAATGCGAGCCTCTCAAACAATCCACTCTGGGGGTGGCAGGTAAAGAATTGACACCCCTCAATAGATTACATATGTAGTCACACTTTGACCACACCCGTAATCATAGAGAGCTTTATGAAACGCACTATTTTACCCCTCCTCTTTTTGGGCGTGGCGTCCTGTAGTTCCCTTCCTGATGCTTCGGCCTCGCCTTGTGTCGCTATGAAAATAGACTGTGCGGCTTCGGATGTTATTTTGGTGGTTGGAAACGTAGAGGAACAAGGCGCTCTATTAAACACGGCGCTGGCTTCGGCTAAGAGATTTGAAAGTATTTTTGGCGTGTCTCCCGCCAAGACCGTCATTGTCCCAGGCGGGGAGATAAAAGCAAAACAGAGCGCGGCTTTTAAAGAGGCAGGATACCCTGTGCAGCTCCCTTGGATCAGCGCTTCAGATAAAGTCAAGCTGAGGGAAGCCAGCATCCGTCGCCAGGTGGAAGAACAGACCAAAGACTTACCCGCCGCCATCAGAGAGAGCGCGATTAAGCAAGCCCTAGCCGCTGTGCAAAAAGGGGCACAGGACGCCAATGCACAAGCGATCCAAGACGGCGCTTTTGCACATGAACTGGGTCACATGTGGTTTATCAATGCTTTTCGGCCTGCCGATGGCGAGTTGCAAAAGGGACACGCCTATGGCGGCTGGGCGCCGGATTGGCTTGATGAAACGGCGGCTGTTCTTATGGAAAATTCTGTGCTGACCGAAAAGCGGCGCGAGGCGTTCGGCGCGCTTTCTGCCGATGAGATTATCCCGCTTCGCCAATTCCTTACCATGGAACATCCCGCCGCCAAATCGGCAATGGATTTACAGAAAACTCTGACTGGTAAACGGAGCAAAGGCGAAAGCCGCGCTATTGTTTTATCAGGAAAAGACGCCGAAGACTTCCTCAAGAAATCCGGTGGAGACAAGGCGGCGAACTTCTACGCGCAGGTGCAGGCTTTCTCAGATTTTCTCCTATCAAAAACGAATGATAGCGCGGTGTATCGATCTTTAACCGAGGCCCTGCTCTCAGGTGGAAGCTTTTCACAATGGCTGTCGGATGAGGGAGCGAGCTGGAATTTACCGCCATCCTTGGAAGCGCTCGAAAGAGAGTGGAATACCTGGTTGAACACCCAAGAGTAGACACCGTTGCTATACCGAAAGGGGCTCTATCAGTAGGGTCCCCTTCGACCATTGCTTGACCGCCTGCTCCGTTGAACCTACCACGCCTGTTATGGATAGACGTCTTTTACTGAAACTTATGGCGGCAGCTGCCGCGACTTCTTGTGCTCCGAAAGCAGATGATAACGGCCAACATGTCGTTGTCATAGGCGCGGGCATTATCGGAGCCTCTATTGCCTATCATTTGTCTCGCGCCGGCGCCAAAGTCACCGTCTTGGATGCGGCCGGTCCGGCGTCGCAGGCCACACGCGGTAATTTTGCTTGGATTAATGCGAGCTGGGCCAAACAGCCTCGCCACTATCATCGTCTTAATCAAGGCGGCGTAGCAGGATGGGGAGCGCTCTCGCGCGCGCTCAACATACCTTTGTCTGCCAAAGGCTCACTTGAATGGTTTTCAGACCCCGCACGTCAAGACAGGCTTGCGGTGCAAATCAAGGAACAAGCAGAATGGGGCGAAGAGGCGCGCATGATACCCGCCGCCCAGCTTTCCGAATTGGAATCCAAAGTAGAGTTTAATGGGGCCGCATCGGCCGCTTTTTCCGGAAATGACGCCGCCCTAGACCCAATTCAGGCAACGAACGCATTGCTTGCTGCGGCCAAAAAACGCGGCTGCGTTATCGACTACCCCAACCGCGCTCTGGCATTTGATAATGGACTGGTTTCAACTCAGACCGGAAATATCAAAGCTGACCATGTCGTCATAGCAACTGGCGCAGATACGGATACGCCCGAAAAAATTGGAGGACTGGCTATCCCGCAACGGAGCACTCCCGGTTTGATTGTTATCACTGCGCCGATGCCTAAGCTCATTGACCATATCATTGTCGCGCCCGGCGTGCATATCCATCAGCGGACTGACGGGCGCATTGTAATTGGTGAACAAGAGGGCGCGCCGGAAACCCATGCGGACCGCCTGCGCGGCCGCCCGATTGATTTCCCCGAGACAAGTTTTGAAGAGCTGCACAAATATATGATGATAGAGCTCGCCGGCGAATTCATCCCGGCCCTTTATGATGCAGAGGTCGAAGACATCTATATAGGCTGGCGTCCCTTGCCGCTTGACGGCCATCCTGTCCTCGGCCCGTCCAGCGCAAAACAGAATGTGAGTTACGCCATTAGCCATAGCGGCGTGACCCTCGCCCCTGTCATCGGCCAGTTAATGGCCGATATGATTGTCAGCGGAGAAGCCCCCGAAATCTTTGGCGACTATCGCCCCGATCGGGATTTTGAAAACATCAAGCGTTACTAACGCGGCGGCATCCTCGCGCCGGCATCAGTGCGGATATATTCGGCATTGATATAGCCGTGCTCGCACATAAACTCGACGACTTGCGCATATTCCTTTGGCTGGCCGAACCGCACAGGGAATTGCACATGCGCGCGTAGGTTCTCTTTTACTTCGGGTTTCATCTGTTCGTAAATTGGCGTTTCGTAAAAGCCGGGCAATATCGTATTCACGCGAATACCTTCTCTGGCGAGATCACGGGCCATTGGCAGAGCCATTGACAGAATTCCGCCTTTGGAACTCGCATAAGCCACCTGTCCTATTTGCCCGTCTTGCGCCGCAACTGATGCCGTATTGATAACGATGCCTCGCTCCCCATCAGGGGCGAGCGGGTCCAGCGTCATCATCCCCGCAGCCGATTTGGACGCGCAAAGAAAAGACCCAATCAGGTTGATATTGATAATACGAATATAGGCGGCTGGATCATGCGGAATAATCTCTCCGCTATCACGTTTACGCGCCACGGTTTTTATCCCGCCGCCAATACCGGCGCAGTTCACCATGATACGTTCTTGGCCATTCGCCGTGCGTACAGCCTCAAAGCCCGCATCGACGCTGTCATTATCTGCCACATTAACTTTGGCAAAGACGCCCCCAATATCCTTGGCAACGCTTTGCCCGCGCTCTTCGTTCATATCGAAGATGCCAACCTTAACACCCTTAGCCGCAAGCCCGCGGGCTGTGGCTTCGCCCAAACCAGAGGCACCGCCCGTGACAATCGCCGTAATTTCGGAAGAGAGTTCCATGTGTAATCCTTATAGAGAGACATATTTGAAAGAGGTATATTTTGACGCCTCTTTAGAGCGCGTAATGAAACTTGTCTTGATATAATTCAGAGCAGCGCCTCTTCATGGTTGAATTATGGCATTCGCGCGCATTCCCTCCCTCGTTTAAACGCAACATCATATAAGCTTAAAAGCTCTTTATAGTGATTATTCACTTACTAATTGAAGGATGAGGCAATGAAGGACAAGAAAGGCTTGACAAAATGTAAGTGTTTAATCACTATAAACCTTACATTCGCCATGACGGCTTTATAATCCAACCAATGTAAACGCGGTTAAAATTATGACGAGCGCCTCTTCACCCCCTACTCTAATGAACGCCGCGCTGCCGCTTCCCGCCATCATTGCGGACCCCCAATCCGGCAAAGGCCGTATCGAACGCGCCGCCCTGCAATTATTCTCGGCGGAAACGATTGACGGCGTCTCTACAAAACGCATCGCGCAATCCGCCGACGTATCCGAAGGGCTGCTTTATCGCCATTATAAGAGCAAGGACGAGCTGGCGCGGGCCTTGATGTTCGCAATTCATCATCGCCTCACGGAAATGATTGACGCTATTGCCGCCCTCGACATTCCATTAGAGGATAAAATTCGCCGTATCACCGTCGATTATTGCCGTATCGCAGATGAAGATTGGTCTCTTTTTCGCTATCATATCCTGCACCTACACCGCTTCCCGAACCTATCAGCAAATGGGCAGGCGACTCCGCATGGCGCGGCGGCGGGGCTGTTACAGGGCGCGATGTTAAATGGCGACATTCCCAGCGAAGATGCGGATATTCTCGCCGCGATGGCTTTGGGTGTTGTCTTGCAAACGGCGCAAAGCAAAGTGTTGGGCATATTAAGCGGCCCTCTACTGCCGCATGCAGGGCGCCTCGCGCAGGGCGTATTACGTGTTCTGGATTTGGAAAATTAAATCATGCGCTCTTTTATTTTCAATTGTCTATTTTACGCCCTCACCGCTTTGGTCGCCATCATCATTACCGTGTTCCTTTGGATACCGGGGCGCAAGTTCACTATGGCAGCCCTGCGCCTTTATACGCGCTCAATCTGTTTTCTTATGCGCTGGCTCGTGGGCATAAAAACCGAGGTCAAAGGGTTAGAGAATGTTCCTGAAGGCCTTTGCATTCTAGCCGCCAAACATCAAAGCTATAGCGATGGGCATGTAATTTTCTCGAACATCAAAGATCTGTCTTTCGTGACAGGCGACCAGCTTTTGAAATATCCCTTGCTGGGCCAAATCCTCAAGAAAATGAATGCCGTGGTGATTGATAGTTGCGGCGGGTCGGATGTGCGGCAAGACATGGAAGCACAGGCCAAAATCATCAAAGACCAAGGGCGCCGTATCCTGATTTTCCCCGAAGGGCATTTATCGCAAGTCGGCACGCATCATCGTTACCGCAAAGGCGTCTGGCATCTTTACAATGATTTCGGCTGTCCCGTTATTCCTGTGGCGAATTCATTAGGCCAGAGGTGGAATCAAATGGACTGGCAAAAGCATAAAGGACGTGCCACCGTGGAATTTCTGGAGCCAATCGCTCCAGGTATGGAGAAAGACGCATTTATGGCTTTGCTGCAAGACCGGATTGAAACGCGCTCGATTGCGCTTTTAGACCACGAAAACCTTGGCGCGCTGAACCCAGAAGATATCGGGCAGCTACGCGAAAATGAAACGGCGCAAAAGAAACGCGAAATGCGCGAAGCGGGAAAAGAAATCGGGGAAACAAAATGAGCGACGTCTCAGATATAGTGATTTCAAAAAAGAGACGCCCACTTTTGTTATCTCGGCGGTTTGCGCCTTTATACGTTTTATTTGAAGCCGGCACGTTCAATGATAATGCGCTAAAGAATGCTCTTATTGCCCTCATTACCTATGTGGCACTTATAAACCCTGCCTTCGAATTCCTACCGGGCGTACCAGAAGCAATGAAAGTGCCCGTGGCCTCTCTCATATTCACTGGACCATTTTTAATTTTCTGTTCTATCGCAGGACAAATTGCTGACAAAGTTGACCGGGGAACCATTTTCAAATGGATAAAGAGAGCGGAAATTGGTATAATGCTATTCGCAGGACTAGGCTTCCTCTTTCAAAACATTATTATCCTTGCCATCTCGTTGGGCCTTATGGGCACTCAATCCGCTTTTTTCGCGCCGACTAAGAACGCAGTTCTTCCTCAATGGTTAGATAGTGATGAACTTATCCGTGGGAATGGGTTGTTATCCGGAACCCAGTTTGCCGTCTTACTTCTCGGCACGATTTTAGGCATATCCTTAGCAACAACTTACCCCATGATACTCGCAGTGCTTCTGTTCATTTTAGCAATTATTGGATGGATAGCCGCAGAAAATTGTCCGCCTGCCCCAGCACCGAATCCTAGCTTGAAGGTCAATTACAACCCTATCACAGCGATTTGGGCCGTATTGGCAAAAATTTTTGAATACCCCGAAGTTCTTCGACCGTGGCTTGGTATTGCTTGGTTCTATGGACTTTCCACAATATTCATTACGGCCTTTCCAAATTTCATCGCTAACGTGATGGGGTATGAAGAAACCGTTCTTCAAATTGTCCTCATCGTTTCAACAATCTCCATCTTTATAGGATCTATGTTCACAATGATTGTTGGACACTTTAAAATCTGGGGGCCTGAAGCAATACGTTTGGTCACTGTTGGCATTATTGGCGTTACTTTGTTCTCACTCTTACTCTATTTTGCGCCAGAACCACACTTCGCCAAAGCCTCTCTGGGTGAACTTGGTAATGCTACGGATTTTCTTAAAGATCGCAATACCCCCCTCTTTCTGATAGCCGTTGGCGGCGCTTCGTTATTTAATGGGATGTTTGTTGTTCCGCTCCAAGCTATGGCTCAAAGGCGGTCTCGCCCTATTATTAGAGCCCAGCTAATGAGTGCGGGATCCGTTTTATATAATTTCTTAGTCAACCTTGTAACTTTCGGCCTCATTGGGCTGGCATTGATGAATATGCCCCCCAAATCGCCCTTCCTTATGGTTGTAATCGGCAGCTCTATTGTGGCGGTCTATGCGATTTACCGCAGCTTCAAACCCGTACAGCATAAGATTTATGTGACATAATCTTTTGAATTACGGCATTCATTAACGCGGCCTTAAGCCTATTCAGGCCCTAATAGCCGCTAAATTTGAAACGAGTTTAGGCGTTTGACATGAAACAGTCTTTATTATCCTTGGCTGCCCTGACGATGACGGCCTTCGGCGTGACGGCCCCTGCCGCGCAGGCCGCCGAGCCGAAGCTACAAGGGACTTATAGTGATTGGTCGGTCTATACCCGCACAGACGGCGGAGACCGAATTTGTTACGTCCTTGCCAAACCCGAAGTGAAAGCCCCGACCAATGTCCGTCACGGCGATGTTTTCTTTATGGTTGCCAATTGGAAATCAGGCGCGGCCAAAGAACAGCCGAGCCTTTTGGCGGGATATTCTCTAAAGACAACGCGCGCCCCTGCCGCCTATGTCGGCTCGACCAAAGTCCTCATGTACGCCGCCGACAATGAAGCCTTTATCGAAAGCACGGCAGATGAGAAAAATCTCGTACGGAAAATGCGCGCAGGCGCTGATATGCGCGTCGAAGCCGTCAGCGCGCGCGGAACGGAGACGTCCTATGTGTTCTCGCTCAAAGGGATTACAGCCGCGCTGCGTAAGGCCCGTTCCGTTTGCGGTTAACGCCCGCCCTGCCGACAGCTTTCACTCCCCGCTCTTTCATACCTTGACCATTAGAGGGCGAACGCCCATTTAGCGCCCCATGGGCGATACCCCTCACATAATACCTCACAAAGACACGAAAGTCATAAACCTTGGCTGTCGCCTAAATGCCTATGAGAGCGACGTGATGGCCGGTCACGCCCGTGACGCAGGATTAAAAAACGCCGTGATTATCAATACCTGCGCCGTAACCAATGAGGCGGTCGCCGAGAGCCGCCGTCAAGTGCGCAAAGCCCGCCGCGACAACCCTGATGCCAAAGTCATCGTCACGGGCTGCGCGGCACAAATTGACCCGAAAGCTTTCGCCGCGATTGACGGCGTGGATCACGTCATCGGCAATCATGAAAAAATGTCGCCGCAAAGTTTCGACCCCGAATTTCTGGCGCAATCAGAACCCATCCGCGTGAATGATATTATGAGCGTAAAGAACACCGCTCCGCAATTTATGGGCAGCGGCAACCAGCGGCTCGAAAAATCACAGACCCGCAGCCGCGCCTTTCTGCAAGTGCAAAATGGCTGCGATCACCGCTGCACCTTTTGCATTATTCCTTATGGCCGCGGGAATGCACGCAGCGTCCCTGCGGGCGAGGTCGTGGGTTCTGTCAAATCCTTGGTCGCGCAAGGCTATAATGAAGTCGTGCTCACAGGCGTGGATTTGTCCTCATGGGGCGGAGACCTCCCCGGTCAGCCGCCTCTGGGTGATCTGGTGCGCCGCGTCTTGAAACTTGTCCCCGACCTGCCGCGTTTACGGCTCTCCTCTATTGACCCGGCGGAAGTCGATGAGGGGCTCTTTGAATTGCTGGCAACCGAGCCCCGCATGACGCCTTATTTGCATCTGTCTTTGCAGGCCGGCGATAATATGATTTTGAAGCGGATGAAGCGCCGCCATAGCCGCGAAGATGTGTTGTCGCTGTGCGCGCGCCTGAAAACCGCTCGCCCCGACATGACCTTCGGAGCCGACATCATTGCGGGCTTCCCAACAGAAACCGAGGCTATGTTTGAAAATTCCCGTGATATTGTGGCGGAGATCAATATCCCATGGCTGCACGTCTTTCCTTATTCAGCGCGCGAAGGCACGCCTGCCGCCAAGATCAAAGCTGTGGACGGCAATATCGTGAAAGCGCGCGCGAGAATTCTCCGTGAAGACAGCGCACAATTAAAAGCCGCGCATTTAAAGTCCCGCATTGGCGATGAAGACATAGCCCTGTTCGAAGAAACAGGGATGGGCCGCCTGCCTGATTTCTCCCTCGTAAAAGTGGACACGCCGCCCAAAAGCGGTAGCTTACACACTGTGGCCATCCTCGGTGCCACAGCAGATCATCTGATTGGAAAGCGCATTTAACAATGGCTGAAGAGAAAAAGAAAAAGGGCTTTTTATCGCGTTTGGGTTTTAAATCCAAAGACGATAAACGCGCCCAAGAAGCGGCCGAGAAAGCGGCGGCCCAACAACGCGTCGATGAACAAATGGCGGCGCGCATGGCGGCGATTAACGCGGCGGCCTTAAAATCCGCGCGCGAAATGGACGCACTCAAAGCGCCGCAAGACGCGCCCGAAATCAGCGCCGAAGAACAGGCCCGTATTGAGGCCGAAGAAAAACGTCAAGCCGAAATCCAAGCGGCCAAAGACGTTGCCCGCGCCAAACAACTCGCTGAAGAACGCGCGCGCGAAGCAGAAGCCAAATCTGCCCGCGAAGCCGAAGCTGAAGCCGCGCGATTAAAAGCCGAAACAGAGGCCAAAGCCCTCGCTGAAAAACAAGCCCAAGAGGCCGAGGCTCGCGCCGAAGCCCAGCGCATAGAAGCCGAGCAACGCGCCGCCGAAGAGGCCAAACGCCGCGCCGAAGAAGAGGCTGCCCTTAAAGCCGCCAAAGACGCCGAAGAGGCCGCACGACTAAAAGCCAAAGCCGAAGCCGATGCCAAAGCCCGCCAAGAGGCGGAAGCCGCCCGCCTCGCCGACATCGCAAAGGCCGAGGAAGAAGCCCGCCAACGCGCCGAAGAAGACGCGCAAAAACTCGCCGACGCTCAAGCCAAAGCCGAAGAAGACGCACGTCTGAAACGCCTTGCCGACGAAGCAAAAGAAGCCGAACGCCGCGCCCGCATCGCCGAAGAAAAAGCCACGCGCGAAGCGAATGAACGTGATGCCCTTGCCAAGCTCGAAGCCGAACGCCGCGCTAAATTAGAAGCCGAAGGCAAATTAAAGCCTGAACCCGAAATTGACGAGGACGCGCCCTCTAATTTCCTCGCCCGCATTTCGAAAGGCCTGAGCAAGTCCACCTCGCGCATGTCAGAAAGCATGGCGGCCAGCTTTACCAAACGCACTTTGGATGATGCGGCGATAGAGGACCTTGAAGATATTTTAATTGCCTCGGACCTCGGGACAGGTCCGGCGATGAAAGTCACCTCGCGCTTGGCAGACGATAAATTCGATAAACAAATTACCGATTTGGAAATCAAAATCGCGCTCGCGGATGTGATTTCAGACATCCTCACACCGCTGGAACGTCCCCTCGTTTTGGGGGCAATGAAGCCGCAAATCATGCTCTTTGTGGGCGTGAACGGCTCCGGCAAAACCACGACTTTGGGCAAGATTGCCAAGCGCTTTACCGATGACGGCAAAAAAGTCCTCATCGCGGCGGGCGACACGTTTCGCGCAGCCGCTTATGAGCAATTATCCGTTTGGGGCGAGCGCGCCAATGCCCCGGTCATGGCGGGTAAAATCGGCGCCGATGCGGCGGGTCTGGTCTATGACGCCATTGACCGCGCGCGCAATGAAGACTTTGATATCCTTATGATCGACACAGCAGGCCGGTTGCAGAACCGCACCGAATTAATGGACGAGCTGGCCAAAATTCTACGCGTGATTAAAAAGCAAGACGAAACCGCCCCGCATCATTCTATTCTGGTGCTCGACGCGACAGTGGGCCAAAACGCCCTGATGCAAACCGAAGCCTTTGCCAAAACCGCCGAAGTCTCTGGCCTTATCATGACCAAACTTGACGGCACAGCCAAAGGCGGTGTCCTCGTCGCGCTATCAGATAAATATAAACTCCCGATTCATTTCATCGGGATTGGCGAACAAATAGAAGACCTCGAAAACTTCTCCGCCCCTGTCTTCGCAGCCGCGCTCAGCGGCGTAGCGGACGAGATGGCTGGGTAGTGGATTAAAGCGGGTCGTTACTTTTTGACACAGTTAACACTGACGTGAAAGTAGAGACCTATGTCATATCAAATGAGATTGGAAAAAACCCTATGGAAGGATTGGTTGAGTCATTCGTCCCTGAAAAGTGACATGGTTTATAAATTCACCACTAGAGAAATCGCAGAAAAAATGGTGAATGAAGGCAGCTTTAAAATTGGCGGCTTAAATGAATATAAAACTATCGAAAGCCAATCTCTTGTTGATGATGATGAAGGTCTTAATAAGACGTTTGCGAAGGGAACTGTTCATCTAAAAGATATTCATGCGAATTCCGCATTTCACAGGGTAATGAGTTTTAAAAATTCAGACGGCTCAATTCCTCCTGTCACATTTTCGAACTTAAACTTTGGTGTCGGTTTTGATTTCCCAGTCATGTGTTTCGCATCTAGTAAATCTGAAACCGTGCGTCAAAGTTTGTGTGATGACATCAACCGATATGATACTTGCGTAAGAGTTTCTTCTATTCGAAGTGTTGGTAATATTATTTGCAGGGAAATGAATATGTTAGCTGAGCCAGGCGCCGCAACGTTGAAATTTATATCGCTACCAGTGATTTACCGTGAGAAAGCGAGAGAGGTAACCAAAGAATCACCTGCCAATATAGTCTCCGCCTTTGAAAAGGATCCTAAATTCTCTGCCAATTGTGAGCATCGCCTTATATTTGCATTCAATCAAGTGGATCCTGCATGCCAGCTAATACACCAAGAAACTCCAAATTCTGAGGAAAAAACAAACAGCATTATTGGAGCAATACCAGAACTAAAACAATATTTCTCAATTATTGACTGATGGCTTCGTTTATATCTTTTAGGTAGGCTCCATTTTGAATATAGCCAAGAATAGTCTTACACAAAACATTGGCGGAATTCCAGACACACGACTAATACCCTAGGTCATTACCCGCCTTGAGCTGGTAATGACCTAGGGCGAATTAATCCTCTTTTATATGTCTCAATGTAATTGAAACATAACGGTTTTCAACAATCGCATCCACGCCTTCCAAACTTGTGCCATATTACACTTGTTCTTTTTCAGTTGGACAGGGAAGGCATGTCACC
>CAZMEN010000023.1:0-38942 GCA_964565335.1 uncultured Algimonas sp.
CGCGCAGGCGTGCCTGTGTGAAACAAAACTATTATTCGGTATCCGGCATGGGTACTGCTTGCGCGGGCTGTCCTATTTATAGGCAAAAACGTGACGAAGGCTCGGCCCTAGATGGCGAGTGGGACTGAAAATTTGGGCAAGGCTCAGTTCGAAGAGAGAACTCTCACTCATCCCGCTTTATTCTGTTCCGTAGGGCCCTTTATAACATCACCGTGATTGGCGTGTGTTTTTTGGATATGGAATAAGGTCTTATGAAAACACTTTATTTATTATCGGCCTCTCTTATTTTGATGGCGTGTTCTTCGGCGGACAGTCAAATTACCAGCAGTGACGTTATGTCCTCGCCGGCACTTGCCCCGTCCCAAACGCAAAGCATGATTGTCGCGGGTGGGTGCTTTTGGTGCGTGGAATCGGACTTTGAAAAACTGGACGGCGTCATCGAAGCTGTGTCCGGCTATACGGGCGGCAGAACGGTAGACCCGACTTATAAAGAGGTCACCTATAAAGACACAGGCCATTATGAGGCGGCGAAGATTACCTTTGACCCCTCCGTGATTTCCTATGAGCAGCTCTTGGAATATTATTGGACAACGATTGACCCGACAGATGATAAAGGTCAATTTTGCGATAAGGGCGATAGCTACCGCACGGCAATTTTTGCAAGTCCCGAGCAGCTTGAACCCGCGCAGGCCTCCCTTGCGAAAATCAAACAAACCAAGCCGTTTTCAAATCCGATTGTGACGCCGGTTTTACAGGCTTCAACGTTTTATAATGCCGAAGATTATCATCAGGATTATTATAAGAAAAATCCGATACGCTATAAATATTACCGTACGGGCTGTGGCCGCGATGCGCGGCTCAAAAAATTATGGGGCGATAAGTAAGAGAGAGGACGGGAAAGTTACTCCGCCTTTACCGATTCTGATTTCGGCACATAATCATAACCGACCCAGACTTTCAGCTTGCGCGTCTCGCCGCCGCCTAAATCAATTTCTAAGGGCGGCTGAGGGATGAGGCGGCCAAAGGTCTCTTTGAAATAATCATCATAATTTTTGTAATGATTAAGGATGAGAACCGGCCCTTCGGTACGCGGCAGCGGCGCAGTCATTTCGGCATGATTATTTGGCGCAGTATTGGGCGACCACACATAAAATGGCGCGATGTCTTTGAACCCGTAATATTGTAGGTCATAATAAACGAGACGATTATCCGTCGTAACTGAGGTAAACGCCTTATCGTCATGCCCCGCTTTATACAGCTGCTCCACCGCGCTCACCGTGGCCGGCCAAGCGCGCAGACGTTTCACAGAATTCGTCAAGCCGAGAACGTCAGTCAGAGAAGGGCTCAGCAGAATAAAACCAATCGAGATCATCAGAACGCTTTGCCCAATCAAACCATATTTCAAAACGCGCAAGGCTTTGGGGCGCGAGACGGCAAAGGCGGAGACTAGCATTGGGCCAGCGATATAAGCCGTCACCGCCCAGTTAGCATTGGCGCGAGAGAGGAAGGCCTGAAAGGAAATAATAGTCAGGGGCGTTAAAACGAGTAAAGCTAACCAACCTGCAAAAGGCGGCAAGCTCCGCCATTTAAAAAGAGCGATAATTAAAAGCGGCAAGGAGAGCGGCCCGAAGACACCAAACTGGTCGCCCCAAAATGTCAGTAACTCGCCTATATTAAATAACGGCCCTGATAGATTGGCATTATCTGCCGTATGGCTCAGTGTGGCGAAATCATGGTTGAGGTTCCAAAGCATGTTCGGCGTGAAAAGGGCGGTAATAATCAGCGCGGTAACTAAGCCTTTCAGACTGAAAAGCGCGCGGCGCGTTGGTTTATCAAACAAAACCGCCAGTGCCAAAACGGGAAGATAAAACAACATGGCATATTTCGCCAGCAGTCCGAAACCAATGGCGAGGCCGAGCTGCACCGCCCGCGGCCATGAGGGTTTTTCTCGTAAGGCGGCCCAGGCATTCAAGGCCAATACCCAACAGAGCAGCAGCGGTACATCCGTGCTGATAATCGAGGAGGACAACCAGACGGCGGGCATAAACAAATAAGTACAGGCTGCCCAAAACCCTGTGCGAGCGTCAAAGACGCGTTTGGCTGTCGCGAAAATGACAAGCGTGGTCAGGCTGTGAAATAGGGCGGAGGGCAGGCGAATGGCCCATTCGGCGTGACCAAAAATACTCGTAAAAGCGGCGATAATCCAAGCGATGAGAGGCGGCTTAGAATAATAGCCCCAATCGGGATTAAGAGACCAAGACCAATATTGCGCTTCATCGCCATGCAAGCCGAAAGGCATCATGACCATTAAAGTCCAGCGTAAAAGGAGCGCCGCAAGGACTAAACCCAAGAGGAGTTTGAAATAACTCTCAGGTGTATTACGGGCCTCTGTTTTTGTCTCTGCCATAATCATGGCTATGCCGCGATTAGGTCATAAAGAAAACTCACTTTATCTTACAGTTTATCAAACTCGCCATTCATAATGACCCGCGCTTATGAAAGCTATGATAAGACTTTATTGACCCTCTTCACGCAAAAGGGCGAAACAGGGGATAGGATATTTAAAGGGGCGTAATGTCGGATGTGATGAAAGGCAGCAAAGGCCAGAACAAGACGCAAAGAATACTTGTCTTTGATTCTGGTGTGGGCGGTCTCTCCGTTGTCGGGGAAATTCGCCGCTTAATGCCGCATTTGTCCATCGACTATGTCGCGGATGACGCGTTTCGGCCCTATGGGAATAAGTCTGAGGCAGCCTTGAAGGCGCGGCTGCCTCAACTGATTTCAGCTCTGGATATAATGCTGCAACCTGATGCGATTGTCATTGCGTGCAATACTGCCTCTGTCACAGCTTTGTCGGCCATTAGAGCGGCCATGGTTACACCCGTTATCGGGGTCGTCCCCGCCGTCAAACCTGCGGCGCAGATGTCAAAAACACGGACAATCGGCGTGCTGGGCACTCCCGGAACAGTCAGACGGCAATATGTGGATGGTCTTATCCAGAAGTTTGCCGATGATTGTGATGTCGTACTCCAAGGCTCTGTGAAATTAGTGGAATGGGCGGAGCAGAAACTCGCTGGGGAGGCATTGTCGGTTCAGGCTATTAGAGAAGAAATCGCGCCTCTTTTTGACGGGCGTCAGGGAGCGGATATTGATGTCGTGGTTCTCGCTTGCACACATTTTCCGCTTTTAGCGGCAGAATTGAAACAGGCCGCCCGTCAATCCGTTAACTGGATTGATAGCGGGGCGGCGATTGCGAAACGGGTTTCTGTTGTTTTAGCAAAAGAGAGTGTAAAATCAAAAATACCGATGCGTTCCGAACGCGATGATATCGCATTTTTAATCGGGCCGGATGCGGACTCCGTCCGGCGGAAAGCGTTTGAAGCTTACGGCTTTACCCGCGTGATTGGATTAATGCCGTCTGTTTAATGACCTGAGAGCGATTTATATCCGAACCATAATATGGCGAGACCCACAAAGCAGAGAATTGTAAAGAGTCCAAAATGATCTTTCATAAATTTCTCGGCGCGTTCGCCTAAAAGGCGGACAATGCCAGCTACTGCAAAAAACCGCATAACCCGCGCAACAATGGACGCGCCTAAAAAGACAGAGAAAGGAACGGGAACAGCCCCGCTCATGATTGTAATAACTTTATAAGGAAATGGCGTCAGGCCCGCGCCAAATACCCAAAGGGCCCCGTTTTCATTAATGCTGTCGCGAAAACGCTCCATATATTCCGTTTTACCGAGGGCCTCCAAAAGTGGCTGCGCAATGGTCTCGTAAAACATCATGCCGATCATATAGCCGAATATGCCGCCAAGGATGGAGAAGAACGCGGCCACGCTGGCAATTTTCCACCATTTTTTGGGCGAGGCCTGCACCATTGGAATAACCATCACATCAACGGGAATTGGGAAAAACGAGCTTTCCGCAAATGAAACCATCGCCAAAGCGGGCATGGCGCGGCGATGACGGGCTAACGCTTTGGTGTTTTCATACCAACGTTCAAGGAATGCAAAATGACCTTTCATAGAAGCTTGCTATAGACGAGACATTAAGGGAAAGTATATGGCCAAAACAGTTGACGTTCAAAAATCCGAAGCTATGTTGCGCGCCTTACCAATGGTCTCGTATATTGGGGTCAGAAACAGGCGGCTGTGGCGGAATTGGTAGACGCGCGGGATTCAAAATCCCGTTCCTTTGGAGTGTCGGTTCGATTCCGACCAGCCGTACCAACTCTTCCTTTATTTAGTTAAAAATATCAGGTCAGACAATTTGCATTTGAGATGAATTCGATAGGAATAAATCGGGAATTATATACTTGTGTGACCCAGTTTAATATGCCATATAATGCGCATGACTCACGGCACACAAACTTTCGATTCTCTCTTTTCGCTTTTTGAAGCGTTCCCGACAGAGCAGCACGCTATTGACCACCTACGCGCTATCCGTTGGGGCGCGAATGATGAAAACGCATATTGCCCATATTGCAGCTCTACACGCATCATGCACTTCAAAGACAATAAGAACCATAAGTGTTCGGATTGCCGCAAGCGCTTCTCAATCAAGGTCGGCACTATCTTCGCAGACAGCAAAATCCAGCTTCGCAAGTGGTTTGCCGCGATTTGGATGATTACCAGTCATAAAAAAGGAATCGCATCCACTACATTGGCGAAAGACATTAAGGTCACTCAAAAAACAGCTTGGTTTATGCTGCATCGCCTCCGTCACGCGGCCTTAACAAAGTCGTTTAACGCTCCATTAAAGGGCGATGTGGAGGTTGATGAGACCTATATTGGCGGTAAGGCCAAGAACATGCACGCTAAAGACCGTGCAGCCCGCAAGCAGTATGATAACAAGTCTACCGTTGTCGGCGTTGTCCAGCGTAACTGTGACGTTCGCGCACAGCACGTTCCAGCCGCAAAGAAACAATACGTTGTCCCTGTAGTCGAGCAAAACGTCGCAACAGACGCGCGCTTTATGACAGACGCCTCACGCCTCTATACAGACCTTGCCGCTAATCGTGGTGGCGCTTTCGTCAATCATAAAGTCGTCAATCACCACGCTGGCGAGTATGTTATCGAAGGCGACGTTCACACAAATTCAGTTGAAGGTCTTTGGGCAATCGTTAAGCGTCAAATCATCGGCACACATCATTGGGTTTCTAAAAAGCATTTGCAGGCCTATTTGAATGAGATGACATGGCGCTTTAATCGCCGCGATAGCGATGAAGGCCATAGAGTAAACCAGCTTTTA
The DNA here is from genome assembly GCA_964565335.1 of uncultured Algimonas sp. Lineage (GTDB taxonomy): Bacteria > Pseudomonadota > Alphaproteobacteria > Caulobacterales > Maricaulaceae > Litorimonas. The sequence continues at coordinate 5,254 of CAZMEN010000023.1, forward strand.
GAGCAGGTTTCAGGTCGATTAACCTATAAGGAGCTTACATCATGAGCGCAGATGACAACGAAAGCGAAAAATTAGCCAGTATATCCTTTGGTGAGGCCCTAGAAAGATTTGCCATGACCGATCCTGACGAAGCGGCGGCAGTCACGCCTATGGTGGCTTCGGATGAAACAATTGACGGGCTGATTCGTGAGTTTGAGGGTCATTCAAACGAAAGTGATGACGGGGATGAGTTCTGGCTAGGAAGGGATTTAGCAAAATTACTCGAGTATGGCCGTTGGGACAATTTCCTAAATGTAGTGGAAAAAGCAAAAAAGGCATGTGAATCAGCAGGTCACAATTGGGAGGACCATATTGCTGACGTCAGCAAAATGGTTCAGCTTGGGAGCGGCGCAGAAAGAGAAATTGATGATCTAGTATTAACCCGCTATGCATCATATCTCATTGCACAAAATGCCGACTCACGTAAGCGGCCTGTAGCATTTGCTCAAACTTACTTTGCTATTCAGACCCGCAGACAAGAGATACGCGACCAAGAAGACCATGAGTATGAGTCGCTTTCTGATGACGACCGCCGGGTTATGCTTAGGGAAGAAATGAAAACCCATAACAAGCGCCTTTCGTCCGCTGCTAAGGCAGCAGGCGTGCGCCATGGTTTAGATTATGCGATTTTTCAAAACGAAGGATACAAGGGTCTGTATGGCGGCTTAGACAAAGCAGGTATTACAAGAAAGAAAGGGCTTTCTAAAGGAAAGTCTATACTCGACCACATGGGAAGCACTGAATTAGCAGCTAACTTGTTTAGAGCCACACAAACAGAAGAGAAGCTTCGGCGCGAAAACATTCAAGGAAAAGACGCCGCTAATCGCGCACACAACGCCGTTGGCAAAAAAGTGAGGCAAACCATCAAAGACATCGGTGGAACAATGCCAGAGGCGCTGCCTGTTGAGGAGGACATCAAAAAGGTCGGGCGGCGATTGAAGCGCGCAAAGAAAGATAAGTTAGAATAGAGTTTGTAGTGGGTCACACACGTATGTTGGTCCCAATAAATCCCTTGATTTTTCTTTTTGTTCTACTTATGTTCTATTCCTGGAACAGTGAGAATGAGGTCATAATTATGGCAAAACGTTATCTGAGTGTAAGTTACAAAGACCGTGATTTGGCAAAACGCCTTGGCGCGCGTTGGGACCCGTCCGTTAAGCGGTGGTATTGTCCGGCAGGCAGTCCTTTAGCAATGATTTTTGCGTGGCGAAAAGAAGCGCATTCCAAAGAAGGGAATGTGAGTTCCTCTCAAGCTATCGCCGTGAGCCACACGGATATTGCTCATAATCAAAATTTCGAGCTGCCATTAGCGTCTTAAAATGCCTTGAAATACCTTGGCATAAATTTGGAGTGATGTGCAAAGCGGCTTTTTTAAAAAAAAGAACCCGATGATTGAAAAGGGGAGGACAATCACCGGGTTTGGTCTGCGATAAGATCAAGGGGAGGATCTTGTAATGCAAACTTTATGAAAAGAATACGCAACGAAAAGTGCAAAGGTTTTCGTTAATTATAAATTTTTACAGTTTTTTTGATTTTAATTTTTAAAGTTTTGTTTCTTATAGATTTTTTTGTACAGTTTTCATCTTCCCGAAAACCGTTCGAAAACCGTATTGTCCAAGCTCTACTACGGTTTGGTCTTGCACCGCCCCAGGTTCAGCGCTTTTCACTAAACTTCGGGAGGCCAAAAACCGTCACCATAAAAAGTCACTATAATGGAGTGCTGTTTTTTATGACTTGCGCCAAGGCGTCAGCCGCAAAGGAGGACTACTCTAATCTCGTAAAAGATCGTTCACACCTGTTTTCGACCGTGTTTTGGCATCGACCGTTTTCACAATTACGGCACAGTCCAAACTGTGACTGCCATCTTTCGCAGGGAGAGTCCCTGGAACAACGACGGAATAGGCTGGAACCTCGCCAAAGCTAATCTCACCAGTATTGCGATTATAAATTTTTGTAGATTGAGAGATGAAAACACCCATTGCCAAAACGGACCCCTCGCGAACTATTACGCCTTCTACGACTTCAGAGCGTGCACCAATAAAGCAATTATCTTCGATGATCGTTGGGTTAGCTTGCAGAGGTTCCAACACCCCGCCAATGCCCGTGCCAGCACTAATGTGGCAATCTTTTCCGACCTGTGCACAGGAACCGACCGAAGCCCAAGTATCAATCATTGTACCTTCGCCGACATAAGCGCCGAGATTGACATAAGATGGCATTAAAACTGTATTCGGCGCAATGAAAGCCCCGCGCCGTACAGCGGCTGGGGGGACGGCGCGAATACCTGCTTTTGCGAAATCAGTGTCCGTCCATGTTGCAAATTTACTGGGGACTTTGTCATACCAATTGCCGCCCGCCGGACCGCCGGACATGACTTGATTGCTTTCCAATCTGAAACCCAGAAGGACGGCTTTCTTAAGCCACTGATGCACGACCCAGTCACCGCCTTCTTCCTTGGAGGCTACGCGGTACGTACCGCTATCCAGACCCATAATTGCTGTTTCAATGGCGTCGCGCTGCTCACCCTTGGTATCGGGCGAGAGTGACCCTCTGTTATCCCAAGCCGCTTCAATGGCGGTTTCTAACTCAGCAATATTCATGTCAGCATCCTTGATAAATCGCGGGCAACATAGTCCCACGGCGGACTGAGTCAATTCCCGACATTTCAAAAATAATCGGAACCCCTCTAAATTTAACAGATGTACGAATGATGTACCCTAAGACCGTTTGAGTTTCTCTATAATTAAATGCAAAGCTTCTAAAAATCTTGACCTATCTCTGTCACTAAAAGGCGGCGGGCCGCCCAGGTTGGGCATATCTGCGCCGGCTCGTAAGTCCGCCATAATAGCACGGGTTGCTATCGCGCTCCCGATTGAATCCATGGTGAAGGCTTTCCCATTACTGCCTAAAACTTTTGACCCAGATTTTAGGCAACGCTCTGCTAGTAAAATATCAGCGGTAATAATCACCGAGCTCTCATTGGCGCGCTCGGCAATATAATCGTCTGCAGCATCAAAGGCATCGGAAACACAAACGAAATTTATAAGTGGTTCCCGTGGTACTCGTAGGAACGCATTACTAACCACTGTGACGGGTACTTTACAGCGGCGTGCCACTTTATAGGTTTCCTCCCGAACAGGGCAGGCATCAGCATCAATAAAAATAGAGGGCATGTCACACCTTTGTGAGCGTGAAAGATTTCACTTTGGTTTCTTTACTCTATAGGAAGCCAAAAAGATAACACCGTAATTATCGAAAGTTTTTCTTATGAGAATGATGCGTATTTTAGGGATGGTAGTATTTGCCGCATTCTTAGCGGCCTGCGGCAGTGGCACACAAAGCGCGTCTGTTTTCAAAGAAGCAATCGATTATAGCACTATTCCCTCTTTGCCCAATTGTACGGAAGAAAAAGTCCGCACAGTGAAATATTTTCAGTGCAAGGACTCTCGTTCAATCTACGAGGCGGCCTTCGAAAAGGCGAAATCGGAAGGCAAACCGCTCATGGTGACCTTTGGGTTTAATACCTGTCCTTATTGTTTAAGGCTCGACAAAGAAATTTACGATCCTGCCAACCCCATAAAAGCCGATGCCGTGACGCAATATTTATCACGGGAAGCGGCGGCTACCTTGGGTGATTTAGAGGTTTTGACTGTCCGTCTTCATGCGCGTTCCGAACATGGCTTACGATTGGCAGATGATTTGGGAATCACAGAGATGGCCCAGAGCCGTGGCTGGCATCGTGTGTGGTCGCCTTTCATAGTATTCGTCAATCCGCAAACAGGCGCGATGTCGAGTGAGAGCCTCTGGGAAGCGAAACAGAGTTATTGTGATTGGGCCGCCAGTATTGCTGTCTCGCTGGAGAAGAACGGAATGGTCAAACGTGGACGTCCGCAGACACCCCGTAAACGATGTCCGAAAATTTGATGAAGGGCTCTAAATGAGGCCCCTTATAAAGGGTCGCAATGCCAACAGGTCTCATATTGTCCTGCATTCAAATCTCCAAAGTCCAGACCACCCATCCCAATGGGTCCCCCCGGAGGCAAGGCCTCGGCTTCGGTTACAGGCGATTGTGGTAGGGCTGCGCGGTTTAAGTGCGCGTCAATTTGCGTGATGAGCCAAGCACCATGACCCGACCCCGATTTTTTTAAATCGGATTGAATACGCCGCAAAGCGCGATCCGTTCTCGCTTTGACACTTGGCGAAACGTCCTTTTGAGACAAATCCATAAGGGCGAAAGCAAAGCGCGCTTGCACGGATTTTGCAATCTCGCCTTCGCGTCCTTGGGGAGGGGTCTGCATCACACGTTGATGAATATCGTCCAACAGCCCGGATAGTCCCAACTGAGCACTATCGCGCCGTTTCAACTCGATAAGTCGGGCTGCTCGTCGCGGATGCAGAAGTACATCAAACGTCAAATCCGCAGCCGTATCCGCAGCGGCCGTGACGTCAAACGCTGGATAAGCAGAGCGTTTAAAAAGTTCGCGTTCACTATCGGCAATGGAATAGCTCACGAGTGACGGGCTTAATAGGTTTAGCGTATTATCAGACATGTCTAAAAATCGAGGGTCTAATGTGTCTAGAATGGCGTTCAATGCTGCACGCTGCCTAGACATATCGACGATATCCATAGCGGGCTGACCGTCGCCTTTGAGGCCATAATTAAATGAAACACCGCCAATCAACTTGCTCGCCGCGGCTGTTTGATACCGATGGTAGAGATAAATTGGAACGATCACTTTGTTCAGGTCAGAAACGGACTGGCCCTCTTGAATATTACGCAGGCCGAAATTTTTAAGCGCATAGTCACGAACCGCAATAGCGTCTTTTAAGCCCTCTACCGGATCGGCGCGATTATCCCAGACGTTCCCGAGTGGGTGGGCAGTGCCGACGCTGCGGGCGTCGCTATCGGCTACATAGGCCAAGCCCTTAGAAAGGGCATCCTGTACGAGGTCATCACGTTCCGCCTTAGAGAAATCACCATAGAGCCACGTTGCCGCAAATTTGTCCCACGGCCCAACGCCGACTCCATAAGCTTTGCTGAAATCCAGTGCGCCGTCTTTCATGCGAATATCCGGCGCGGGGTAATCCATTACTGACCCTTTGCCATAAGTGCTGGCTGCAAAATTATGCGCAAAGCCTAGCGCATGACCAACCTCATGGGCGGAGAGTTGGCGAATGCGGGCGAGGGCCAGTTGCACGGGGTCATCTGCGGCGCCGCTATCGGTTTTGGTAACGCCCGCTAGCCCTTCGAAAATCATACGGTCTTGCCGTACGCGCAATGAGCCTAAATTCACATGACCTTTTAACATTTCGCCTGTGCGCGGATCAGAGACCCCTCCACCATATGACCACCCCCGTGTTTGGCGGTGAACCCACTGAACAACATTATAACGAATATCGAGCGGATGTGCATCTTCTGGCAGCACCTCAACACGGTAGCCATCAGGATAGCCTGCCGCCACAAAAGCCTCTTTCCACCATTCCGCGCCTTCGATTAAGGCAGATAGCATCGGTTCAGGTACGCCGCTATCGATGTAAAAGACAATCGGATTGATTGTTTTTCCCGCCGCGTCTTTTTCCAACCGATAACGCCGTGCTAAACGGGTCTCAATCGGCGCGGAAAGCGGGGCGCTATAATCATAATATACGCGTTCAATCGCGCCTGCACGGGGGTCAGATTTGAGCGGAGTATAACCCTCTTCGGGGAGGCGCACGAAGGAATGGTGCTGAATGAGTGTCGCGTCATTTCCGTTAGCGGCTGTGGTTGACACCTCGCGGCCCGGGTCGGCTGAGGTTAAAGTGAAGAAGACGTCCATCTCTACATTGTCTGGGAAGGCAAAGACATTGGCCGTGTCAACAAACGTGCGATCTTGCGCAACTTTGAAACTGCCCTGTCCTCGGTCTTTTAAATATTGGACAAGTCCCAAGACGTCGCTTGTGAGAAAATCCGTCAGCTCAATGACGAGACCATCATTGTGATTTTTGCGAATATCTGCACTGGCTAAAAATGACCGAGCGAAACTTTCCCTTACGGCGCGTTGTTCCAATGGATTTTCAGGAGAGGCGCGATAAGTAAGGTTTTCCGCTTCGATGATAATTTTGTCCCCATAGCTGCGGAAAGTGACAATTTTCCCGCTATCACCCCAGCCGCGGTCCAGACCCACAGGGTTAGAGCCGAGACCCGCCGTCAGGCGAGCTGTATGGATGAAGCGCAAAATAACGCCATCTTCATCTGCTGCAGGGAGTTTCGCAAATACCTTATTACTGCCCTCATCAACATAGAGATCAATAAAGCCTGGACGGTAGTCGAGCCCAGATAATATGTCCCCGCTTGAATGCGTGCTTTGCGTATTGGGTGAGCAGGCCGATAGGGCCGTAACGGCACTCAGGCTTAATATGATGGTGCACACCGCGGACGACATCCAAGGGATAAAACGCATATGACTCTCCTCTACAAAATCGATAGAATGCGCGACTGCTTTTGTCGAGAGCCTTAGATATAAGAGACGAAATTATCAAAGTGAGGCAATGATGGATTTGGTCCAGGCAGGAACAATGTCTCCGGCTTTACCGAGGCGGCTCTCATCAAAAAGGTGTGTTCCTTGGCTGGGTTCTAAATTAAGCTCCAAGGTTGGGATGCCGTTTTTTTTGGCTTCACTGACAAGGCCCGCCGCAGGATACACCGCTCCGCTAGTGCCAATCGACACAAACAAATCGGCCTGTGATAGTGCCTTATCAATATTTTCCAAATGATAAGGCATTTCCCCAAACCAAACAATGTCTGGGCGCGGTCCAGTTTTAATATGACAGGTCGGGCAAGTCATTTCGGGCGTCGCCGCCTCTTTCCACTCCCAGCGAGATTCGCAAAACTGACAGCGAAGCGATGTTAAAATGCCGTGCATATGAATGACGTCTTGCGCCCCGCCGCGTTCATGTAAATCGTCCACGTTTTGCGTTATAAGTGTTAGCTCTCCTCCGTTCGCGCGAAGCGCTGCTTGCAGTTTTGCTAATGCTGTATGGGCAGGATTGGGCCTAACGGTCTTAAGCGCCGCTCGCCGTAAATTATAAAAATGGTGAACGAGGGCAGGGTTTTTGGCAAATCCTTTGGGGGTTGCGACCTGCTCGATAGGAAATTGCTCCCATAACCCACCTTCAGCACGGAATGTATCAATCCCACTTTCTGCACTGATACCTGCGCCCGTAAGGATGACAATGTGAAGTCTTTCCGTCATAGTATCATTATGCCCTCAATTTTATTCGTTTGTCTTGGAAATATTTGCCGCTCGCCGACAGCAGAAGCGGTTTTCCGCAAAAAGGTCGAATCGGACGGGCTGAACCAAGAACTAGATGTTCGAATTGAAAGCGCTGGTACATCTGCCGTGCATCAAGGCAGCGAACCTGATGAACGATCTATCGAGGCCGGAGAAAACCGTGGTTATAGTTTTGATGGACAAAGTTCTCGGCCTGTGACGAAGCAGGATTTTTACGAGTTTGATTATATACTGGCGATGGATGGCCAAAATATACGCGACCTTCTTCAGATAAAGCCGCGCGATGGCCGCACAGATCCGCAACTTTTTTTAGATTACGCCAAAAACAGCGACATTAAAGATGTCCCGGATCCTTATTATGGTGGGGCAAAAGGTTTTGATCGTGTTTTGGATTTAATCGAAGAGGCGAGTGACGGGTTGATTGAAGCGCTTAGCGCAAATTCATAGACATTCTGTACTAATCGGACTAATAATCCCTCAAATTCTAACACTTAATCAGGTATGACATGAATAAAGGTTTAGTCACTGTTTTCGGCGGCTCCGGTTTTCTCGGGAAACATGTAATTCGGGCATTAGTGGCTGAGGGCTATCGCGTGCGTGTCCCCATGCGGCGTCCGCATACGGGAATGGATTTGAAAGTCATTGGTGGTGTTGGGCAGGTACAGCTAATGCAGGCTAATTTGCGGTTTGAGAAATCTGTCGCCCGCGCTGTCGAAGGGGCTGATGCCGTAATCAACCTTGTCGCTGTTCTTTACGAAGAAGGTCAGCAGAGCTTTGAAGCCCTGCATGTGCGCGGCGCGGAAACTGTCGCGAAAGTCGCGGCTACTGCGGGTGTCACAAATGTCGTTCATGTCTCGGCTATTGGGGCAGATAAAGACAGCGAAAGCGACTACGCTCGCACGAAAGGTGAGGGCGAAGACTATATGCGTCACCATGTGCCTACGGTAGACATCATGCGCCCTTCAATCCTATTTGGTCAGGAGGATGAGTTCTTCAACCGTTTTGCGGCTTTGTCTCAACTCGCGCCTGCCCTCCCTCTAATCGGCGGAGGCCATACCAAGCTCCAACCCGTCTATGTTGGGGATGTGGCTGAAGCCATAGTGAAAAAGATTGTAAAAGGCAGTGATGGCAAGACCTATGAATTGGGCGGGCCGCGTATTTATTCCTTCAAAGAGTTACTGGTATATATGTTGGAGATTATTGCCAAAAAACGTTTCTTGGTTCCTGTGCCTTGGTTTGGCGCGAATTTAATGGGCTTTGCCGGAGAAATGTCAGGTGCCCTTCCTTTTGTGGCGCCGTTCTTAACGCGTGATCAAGTTAGAAATCTAAAATATGATAATGTTGTTGCCGACAACGCGCTGAGCTTTTCCGATTTGGGTATATCGCCGGAGACAGTTGAGGCGATTGTGCCGCACTATTTGGTGAAGTACCGAAAATATGGGGAATTTCATCAGCCCGGTAAGGATAGCTGGCCGGAGGAAGCCGAGACTTAAAGTAATGTGAGACTTTACAAGAGCCCTTCCAAAACTGTGATGGGCTTATATAAACTATCACTGTAACTTCATCGAAAGGGATAAGATGACAATCAGAACCGTATTATTATCAGGACTGGCCGCATTGGCTTTGACGGCGTGTGGCAATGCACAAATAAACGGCGATAATGCCGCAGAAGAGATCGTGGCCGTCGATGCCGCAAAGTTAGATGCCGTTTTGGCAACACAGAGCGATGCTGCCAAAGCCCGTTATGATGCCCGCAACCCTAAAGAAACGCTCAGCTTCTTTGGCATTGCGCCCGGTATGAATGTTGTCGAAGTTTTGCCAGGGGGAGGATGGTATACAAAAATCCTGCTCCCTTACTTGGGTGAAGACGGGAAAGTCATCGGGGTGGATTACGCTCTTGAGATGTGGCCTGAATTTGGCGGATTTGCGACCCCTGAATTTATTGAAAATAAGAAAACATGGCCGCAAGACTGGACAGTTAAAGCAAAAGAATGGGGCGAAAGCGGCACAGCGGATGTCACGGCTTTCGCTTTTGGTAGTCGCGATACATCTTTAGACGGCACAGCAGATGCTGTTCTCTATATTCGAGGCCTTCACAATCTATCGCGTTTCCAAGATGAGGGAGCTTATTTGACTACGGCCTTGACGGATACTCATGCTTTACTGAAACCCGGCGGCATTGTGGGCGTTGTTCAGCATCAGGCCCGCGAAGACCGTGATGACGAATGGGCTGATGGTAATAATGGTTATCTTAAAAAATCAGCCGTCATCGCCGCCTTCGACGCAGCAGGGTTTGATTTGGTTGGCGAGAGCAGCATTAATGAAAACCCGAAAGACCAAGCCAAAAAAGGCGACGTAGTCTGGCGCTTACCGCCTAGCTTGGGAACATCTCGAGAAGATCCCGAGCTTCGCGAGGAAATGAAGGCAATTGGCGAAAGTCATCGTATGACCCTGAAATTCAAGAAGCGCTAAACGCATTTGAAATCATAAATTTGAAGGCGTTCCATAGGGACGCCTTTTTATTTGGGAGGAATTAAGCGCGTATCTGCAAAGCGAGTAAACGGGCATAGGCTCCGTCTTTCTTGTTCTTCAATGTCTCATGCGTACCGCTTTCAACGAGTCGCCCTTTATCCATGACGTAAATACAATCTGCTTTTTGCACCGTTGATAGTCGGTGAGCAATAATCAGTGTGGTGCGGCCTTCGGCCAAACGTTCCAGCGCAGATTGTACTTTTGTTTCAGATTCAGAATCCAAAGCCGATGTGGCTTCATCTAAAAGCAGAATAGGTGCGTCCCGTAATATGGCCCGCGCAATAGAGAGCCGTTGTCGCTGCCCGCCCGAAAGGCTCATGCCGTCTTCACCAAGACGGGTGTCATAGCCCTTTGGTAAGGCCGAAATAAAGTCATGTGCATCTGCATTTTTAGCCGCTTCTATGATGGCGTCCCTATTGGCGCCCAGCCGCCCCAGCCCAATGTTTGTGGCGACGCTATCGTCAAACAGGGTGACGTTTTGACTCACCAAGGCCATGTTGCTGCGAAGGGAGTCAAAGGTGAGCATCCGAATATCATGACCGTCAATTTTCACCCGTCCTGAGTCCACATCGTAAAGGCGGGGAATGAGGTTGATGACGGTTGATTTTCCGCCGCCTGACGCGCCAACCAAAGCAATCGTTTCCCCGGGCTTGGCGCGTAAGGAGATATCAGACAGGGCTTGCGTGCCGTCTTCATAAGAAAAACTGACATGTTCAAATTCAACATCACCGTTCACCTTGGAGAGCGCATCAGCTTCATGGCTTTCTTCAATCGCCGGACGTGCATCAATCACATCAAAGATACGGGAAACGGCAGACAAGCCTTCTTGTAAAACATTATTCAATGTGCCCAAAGCCCGAAGGCGCGGGGACAGAATGGCAATTCCTGTTAACACCGCACCAATAGAACCCGCCGAAGCCATACCAGCATTAACCTGATACATGCCGAAAACAACAACGCCAGCAATGGCCAAGCCGCCTAAGACTTCTAGTATTGGGTCCACACGTGCTTGTTGAGTCACGAGTTTCAGAAACAACCGGATACGTTCGTCAAAGCGGCGGCCTAAACGTTTATTTTCAACAGCTTCCAAACCATAGGCTTTCACCATACGCGCGCCGGTAAAACTTTCTTTGAGGTCTGAGGTGATGAGGCCGATGTGGTTTTGTACATCTCTTGCATTGCCGCGCATCTTTTTGGAAATCACAATGATAGGCCAGAAGGCGAGGAGGAAAACCGTCATTACAAGAGAGAGCTGCCAATTCTGCCACAACATAGCGGCGATTGTGAAAACTACCGTCAATACATCTTTGATGACATTACCCAAAACCCTGATCGTCGCGTTAGAAACAACCGTGACGTCATTTGTAAATTTGGAGATTAGTTTCCCCGTAGGCTCGCGGGAGAAAGCCGCGAAGTCGGCGCCGTGGGCACTCGCAAACATTTCTTTTTGTAACTTTCCGACGGTGTTCAGCGCGATGGCGTTCGTCAAAATCCGTTGGCAGTAATTGGAGAGACCAGAAATAAAGGGGATGATAATCAAGAATGGGAGGATGATTTTGGCGTAACGTTTGGCGCTCTCTATGGCGCTATTCCCTTCATCCATTTGTCCGGCTTGGTCAATTATCAGGCTAATGACCCACGTATATGCGGCGGTCGTTATGGCGAGTAGCGCCATAAAAAAAACAGCCGCAAAGAGTTTCCCTTTTTGCGGCCAAACATAGTGTGTCCAAAGGCGTTTCAGTCGCTGTCGATCTGTATGCGGCTGATCCTTCATGGTCGTGTTCACAAGAAAGCGGGGAGCAAGCCTACCCGATAATGCCGTCTCCATCCGGATCTAGCAAGTCATGCGCGTGGAGAATGAAGTAGCGTGTGTGAGCATTATCGACCGTGCGCTGAGCGGCAGATTTCCAAGCTTTTTGTGCTTCGTTAAAATTGGCAAACGCGCCGACAAAATCAATCTTTCCTAAATCCTTGAATTCAGTGCGGTTCGGGTCAATTAATTCCCCGCCCATTACGATGTGCAGAAGTTGAATGGATTTTTCTTCACGGTCGGACATTGTTGTTCCCATCTCTTTAAAGTCTTTACCTTTGTCCTGACTCGCATCAAATTTTGCGACAACAGGCTTCACGCGCTCCAATAACAAAGGGTGCAATGCAGGGCCAGCACAAATAACGCCAAAGCCAGACGTGCTGTCTTTGTCGAATTGAGGGATATCGCCGCGAATATTGCTCACAATGGCTCCGGCTTCGGTTGCAATTAAGGTTGCAGCGGCTACATCCCAATCTGATTTTGGCGTAAATGCGACTGTACAATCAACCTTGCCACAGGCCACAAGCACCATGCGATAAGCCATAGAGTTAGCAATCCGCACATTCATTGATGGAAAACCCAAACGTCTGAATTTGCGAGGGTACCCTACCATCTCTGCGCCTTCGAGTTTTTGGCGGGTAGAGCAATGTATGGCTTTGCCATTACGCTGCGCCCCGCCCCCGATATGGGCGGTGAATAATTCATCTCTTAAAGGATTAAAAACAACGCCTGCCACGCTTTTCCCATCTTCAATAATAGCAACGGAGACGACAAAGTTTGGGGTGCGGTCAATAAAGGCGCGTGTGCCGTCTATCGGGTCGACAACAAATGTCCGTGGACAGTCGTGGCGGGAATGGTCATCCTTTGTTTCTTCTGACAGCCATCCATAACCCGGACGTGCAGCTAAAAGCTCGCGATAAAGAAAGTCATTTACGGCAATATCGGCGTCCGTGACTGGGTGGCCTTTTTCTTTATCCCAGACTTCTGAGTCATTGGCCTCAAACGCCAATTTGGCAATCTGTCCCGCCTCTTTGACAATACGCTCTAACAATGCCCTGTCTTCGGGCAAGGGGTGACAGATAGGGGTGTTGCTTTTCAAAACTATGACCCTGCCACTGTCAGGCCTTCGGTTAACAAGCTGGGGGCATTGGTGGCCCCATCAAAGCGAATATCATCCGCTGGAATGAATGTCTTAAACACTTGGTTTAAATTTCCCGCAATTGTGATTTCCGAGATTGGATAAGCTTTTTCGCCCTTTTCAATTTTCACGCCTGCCACACCGACACTGTAATCACCCGTATTGGAATTTAATGACGGTCCAAACATTTCCGTAATCAAGACGCCCTCGCCCATATCTTGCATAAGCGCCTTCAAGGATTTCTCTCCGGGCGCCAAATAACTATTGGTCGCACTGATTCCAGGTGGCGAGCCGATACTGCGCGATGCATGCGCCGTGGAGGGCAGACCTAATTGTCGCCCGGCTGCACTATTAAGAAGCCAGCTTTGCAGGACACCATCTTTGACAAGGGTTTGTTTGCGCGCCGCTAAACCTTCACCATCCCAAGGGCGGGAGCCTTGGCCACGTATGATATGAGGGTCGTCAATGATTTGAATGTGGTCGCCAAAAATAGATTCCCCCATTTTGTCTTTTAAAAAAGAGACGCCGCGAGCAATGGCATTCCCGTTAATCGCCCCTAAAAAGGCAGAGACCAAAGCGCCTGCGAGGCGTTCTTCGAAAATAATCGGGTATTGTCCTGAGGCAATTTGCCGACTACCCAATCGCGCAACTGTGCGTTCACCGGCATGTCGTCCTATCTCTTCAGCAGAACGCAGGTCAGATAACCAACGTGTGCCGTCATAATCATAGTCACGTTCCATCTGTCCGTCACGTTCAGCTATGGCTGTGACAGACATACCATGACGCGAGGATTCCCAACCGGCTCCGAAGCCGTCGGAGGTCGCGAAATAAATGGCAGAACTGGCCCAGCTCGCATTTGCGCCTTCAGCCTGACTGACGCCTTTGACGGCAAGTGTGGCGGCCTCGACCTCAAGAGCGCGCGCTTTCAGGTCTGCAGGTGTACGCAGCGTTGGGTCGCATAATTCCAATTCGGGTTGTATATCCTTGGTAGAAAGAAGAGATCGGTTGGGCAGGCCGCAATATTGATCTTGAGGCGCTAATTTTGCCATGGCCACCGCGCGCTCAGCCAGCATTTTAAATGACGCTTTTGACATATCAGAACTGGAGACGCAGGCCTGCCGACCATCAATGATAACGCGTAATCCGACATCGCGCCCTTCGCTGTTATCGACATCTTCAAGCTCGCCTTCACGGACGGCCACAGATAGCGAACGGCCATGCGTGGCCACTGCGTCGCAGCTTTGAGCCCCAGCTTTTCTGGCATAGGATAAAAGCACATCAAGATCAGGTGCCAGCGCTTTCGAAGACGGGGCGCTTTCAATCGGCTTTATCTGTTCGTTTTTCATGTCTGGCTGTTATCAGAGCCAATAGGCTATGACACCCTAAAGCTTCACCTAGGTGACATTAAAAGTAAAAACGAGAAAGAGGAGATAAGCGGCTTGTCCTAAATGCGTGAAAAGTGTCAGCATCATACCCAGACCGCGGCCTTTACCTATCGCCCCTTTTGCTTCCATGCCTTGTGCATGTAAAACCCGTCCTAAAAGAAACGCTACGCCAAAAACGTGCAAAGCTAGAATGTGTCCATTCATCATGGCCAAACCGATTAGGCCCAGAAGGGCAAAGGGCGCGTTTTCAACAAAATTCCCGTGAGACCGAATGCGGGCTAGGAGCATTGAGTCGCCTCCGTCGCCAAGATTAACCTTCTTTCCCAATCTGACGGTGCCGACCCGCAACATCAAAATAACAGCGAGAATAATATTGAGGGCGACATAGAGCGCGACGACTTGAAAACTTGTCATGGGAAAGTCCTTTTGATGATTTTTTGAATTTACTCAGAAATACCTGTTTGAAGGGCTTGTTCGATAGCTTGACTATGAGCGCTTGGATCTTGAGCACCTTGTACGGCGAATTGACCATTATAGATAAACGTCGGAACCCCCGATATGCCCAGATTACGAAAGAACATGATCTCTTCTCTCACAGGATTGACATCTTTCTCTGTGGCTAAAATTTCTGCGGTGAGTTCTGCGTCCAGTCCAACCTCTTTTGCAATGAGGGACAGCACAGCTATGTCGCCAATATCTTCTCCGTTCGTAAAAAAGGCGGCGAAAAGATGTTCTGCAGCGTCTGTTCCCGCCTCGGCATTATTTTGTGCCCAACGAATAAGGCGATGCGCATTTAAAGTATTCGGACGGCGTTTAATATTATCAAATTTAAATTCAATACCGAGAGAAGGACCTTTCTCTTCAAGCATCTCCCGCATGACCTTGAAACGATCTTTGATACCTGCCTCCGCTTGTTCGCCGCCGAATTTTTTCTGCATATAGGCTTTGTAATCCACACCGTCGAGCGGGACGTCGGGGTCGAGCATGTAGGGACGCCATGTTAGCTGGATATTATGACGAGATTGTCGCCTGGCTTTGTCAAAAAGGCGATAACCGAGCCAACACCATGGGCAAACCACATCTGAGACAATATCAACTTGAACAGGCATGGTGACACCTGATGCTTTATTCTTTCTGGAACGAGCCATATCTCTGTTTAACCTGTAAGACTGCTAAGTAAACTAAAAGGCGAAATGGTGAGGGACTCGCTTTACGCCGAAGCCAGCCTTAAAAATTTAAACACTGTTTCAATTTCTGCTTCGGTCAGGCCTTTGACTAATTTCGTATTGAAGTCTCGCACATCATTCATCACTGCTTCTCGCTTGTTCCACCCCTCTGAGGTCAGTCGGACTGTTTTCACGCGGCGGTCACCATAGGACGGTTTACGTTCTACAAGTCCGGCCTTCTCCATGCGTTCCACCAGCCCGGAAACAGCGGCATTATTGCGGCCTGTGCCTTCCGCTAGATCGCTCATGCGGCAATCATCATTATAACCCAAAAAAACCAGAACGAGCGCTTGGGATCGACTCACGCCAGAGCCCTTGGCCAGCAATGTATCGGCTTTTTGCCCCAAACGTGTGTGAACGCGGTCCAGAACAAAAAACAACCGCCTGTCAACTGTACGAGCTATCGCCATAATTTACTCCGTCTTCTATTTAGGTTTGTATTAAGTGTATGGCATGAAAAAAGCCCTCTGACAGTATCAGAGGGCTTCTTTTTGAAGTTTGGGTCTCACCGGACGCCTTGCCGGTTTCATTAATAGATAGCTTAATTACCCAATTTCGCTTTTACGAAAGGGCTGATTTAACAGCTTCGGGCAGACCCCTCAAAACAGATAAACAAATCACACCTCCTTTCATAAACGCGGCCCCACTATGGGACGGCAAACAATGTCATTATGAGTAGCCGGAATTCGAAATTTGGCAAGCCCATAAATTTAATGAAACTTGAGTGGCAATTAATCTCTGATTAACCGTGTTCGAAGACGATTCGCAGCCGCGTTGATGCGAGTTAAATCAATCAAAATATGTCTGTGCAATTTGCTAACAAAGGCAAGGTTAATGGGGGGCCCATATGCGAGTTCTATTTGGCGTTTCGGCCCAAACCACACCCTGCACCAAAATCGGCGAAGGCCGCGTTAGGTTTCGGTAAAATCAACGGTATCGGATTGTTGTAATCCGTGGACAAGGTCACGACCGAGCCGCGAATAGCCGCATTGTAGAGTTTATTGGTAATATGCGGTTTTCGCGGCATGTATGTTTTCATTTCTGGTGAGTAAACCCACGGCCCAGACTTAATTTTCTTTCCGTCAATATAGAGGTACGGTAACTTCAAGCGGCCTCTGCGCATGTTTGGATTTTTCTCAATATATGTTTCAAAGTCAACAGGGTCTAAGGCAACGCTCGCCGACAATTTGTTTGTGACACACATAAAAGCCACGTTACCTTTTTTAGTAGGCTGATTAGTAAAAATAAATTCGCCCTTAAACTTTTCATATAGGCTGTCTAACTTAACAGCATACCCTTCGAAGCTTAATGTAAACTCATGAACATTCCACGTCGCAGGTGTACCTTCAGCCTCAGAAACGCCGTCTGCGAATGGCTTATTATCTGATTTCGCGAAGGCTAATTGAGATGAAAGTAAAAAAAGAACAATAACCGGAAACGATAAACGCATGACGCAAGCCTAACAGATACGCGTCATGCGTTCAAATGCTTTGGTTAAGTGTCAGCAACAAAGTCCATGGCAATGCCGTTATTGCAATAACGCAAGCCTGTAGGACGGGGGCCGTCTTTAAAGACATGACCTTGATGGCCGCCACAACGCGAACAGTGATATTCTGTTCGTGGAATAACAAGCTTGAAATCTCGTTTCGTTTCCACCGCGCCTTCAATGTAATCATAGAAGCTCGGCCAGCCCGTGCCTGAATCGAATTTTGTCTCGGACCTAAACAAAGGCAGGGCGCAACCTGCGCAAACATAGGTGCCTTTGGCTTTATTGTCATTATACTCACTTGTGAACGGGCGTTCGGTTCCTTCTTTGCGCAGAACGTAAAACTCCTGTTCCGTCAGGCGGGCTTGCCATTCAGCCGGTGTCAAATTGGCCCAGTCTGTGTCGCTCATCATCATATCCTTTACGGTTTTGTTTTTTGTATAATCAGTTCCACTTCCCAGGCCTTCTGTCGAGGCGTTATTTGTTTCTTGCGCGGTTGATGATGCCGTGCATGCCGTTAGGGTGAAAGCGGCGCCCATGAGGCCTAGACTTCGACGACTATATAAATGTTCTGACATTGAAAGACTCCTTCAGCGTGTTCCACCTATGTAAGACCATACGCGTGAGGCACCAATGAAGTTGCTATCACGATGCAGTGAAGCGAGAAAGTTTAGGGGGCGAACCAAACCACTATGGTAGTTATTAAGGATACTAGCGTGGCAGATAGTGCTAGCAATAAACCTGCATAAAAATTGGATTTAAATAGTCTTAAAGACTCTACAGGGTTTTTCGGAGCAAATTTGAAGGTCTGCCATATTAAGTGAATTCCAAAGAAGAGCGGCACTAAGACTTGCCCGCCATCCAAAACCATGCCGATATTTCGATTTGCCAAACTAAAGGCAGACGATAAAATTAAAACTAAGCTAATTGAGTAACTGAAGCCCACGCCAAGTTTTATGTTGTTCCCAAACCTGCGGGCCGTGCTTTTAATACCCACCATGGCGTCGTCTTCAATATCTTGACAGGCATAAATTGTATCATAACCGACAGTCCAAAAAACTAAGCCCAGATAGAGTAACAACAGCGCGGGGTTCATCTCGCCCGTTTTGGCCGCGTAAGCTACCAAAACCGCCCAATTAAACGTAAAACCCAACCAGATTTGTGGCCACCATGTGATGCGTTTCATAATAGGGTAGGCGGCCACAAGCGGGATAGAACATAGGCTGATAATCTGCGCTAATCGCGGCAGGCACAGTAGTACAATCAAGCCGATAAAGCATTGCGCGAAGAGCCAAATCCATGCCTGCTTGGTTGTCACCGTGCCGGCGGGAAGGGGGCGGAGTGCCGTTCGCTCAACTTGCTTATCGAGATCTTGATCGACAATATCGTTATAGGTGCACCCCGCACCCCGCATAGCAATTGCGCCGATTAAAATCAGCATGGCCCATTTTATATCAGTCTCTTCAAAGCCATAGGACAGTGTCGCAAAAGCCAAACCAATCCACCCCGGCAAGGCGAGAAGCCAATAGCCGACAGGGCGGTCAAGCCGTGACAATTGTAAATAAGGGCGAAGCGACAAAGGCGCACGATTGACCCAATGACCCTTAACGGAGTCTTGTATAATCTGATTTTTGCCTGTCTTGCTCATTTGCCCGTGATTAACGTCATTGTGTGCGCTAAGACAATCCCATGCGCGAAAATTATACTTTGAAACGCCTTTACATATCAGAGCCTCTTTCGGAGGGCGCGTCTGTTTCTTTGCCGAAACCTCAAATCCATTATGTGGCAAATGTTTTGCGCATGAGCGAAGGGGAAGAGTTGCGGTTGTTTAATGGCGGTGATGGAGAATGGAGGGCAGAGGTAACGGCTCTGTCGAAAAAATCTGTAACACTTGCTCTCACAAAGTGCTTGCGGCGTCCCAAAGTTATGCCGGATTTACGTTTGGCCTTCGCGCCTATACGTCGTCACAGGAAAGCGTTTATCTTTGAAAAATCTACGGAGTTGGGGGTGGCGGGATTTGAGCCTATTCTGACGGCCCGCACACAGTTTCCGAAGCTTAATCTCGAAAAGGCTCGCGCTCAAATTATTGAAGCGGCAGAGCAAACAGAACGATTAGATATTCCAACGGTTCAAGAACCAATACAATTGATGGAATGGATGCACCGGCAATCCGAGCGGACGGTTATTTTTGCTGATGAAGCCGGAGATGCCGCCCCGGCTTTGGACGGTATGAAAGTGGTTGTGTCACCCGTCACATTGCTTGTCGGGCCAGAAGGCGGGTTTGCCCCTCAGGAAAGAGACGCTTTGAGGAGGATGAAAAATACGCGACCCGTCTCTTTGGGCCCTCGTATATTAAGAGCCGACACGGCGGCGTTATCTTTGCTGACGCTTTATCAAGCTGTGCAGGGCGACTGGAATGAGACGCTCTGAAATTAATTTAGGCATTTTTCAGGGCGTTATTCCAAGGGATTATTTGAGAGCTAATTTAATCGACTCAACAATGTAATCTTGATCTGACTCGCTCAGATAAGGGTGCATCGGCAAAGCGATAACTTTGGTCATAGCGTCCGTAGTATGGGCCATGCCGCCCTTGCCTACGGGATGGTCGCGATAGGCGGTTTGTTCATGAACCGGTTTGGGATAATAGCGCGCTGTCGGCACGCCTTTCTCCCGCAAGGCCGCGCTTAATCCGTCGGGATCATCGACTTCGATCGTGAATTGCGCCCAAGTGGAAATAACTCCGTCTAGAACCGTTGGAACCCGTAAAACCGAATTCCGCAAGCCGTCACAATATCGGTTGGCAATTTCATTTCGCTTTTCTATCTCATCAGCGAAGATTGCGAGTTTCTCAATCAAAATGGCCGCTTGGATAGAATCAAGCCGTGAATTTAATCCGACCCGTACATTGTCATATTTATCCGTTCCGCTGCCATGCATGTGAACGCTTTTCATAATGTCCATTAACGCGGCATCATTTGTCAGAACGGCCCCGCCGTCTCCGTAGCACCCCAAAGGCTTTGCTGGGAAGAAGCTCGTCGTCGCGACATCAGAAAAATGCAAAGGCTGTTTTCCGTTTTGTGTCGTGCCAAAGCCTTGGGCGCTGTCTGCGATAAGCTTTAAATCATGCTCACGCACAATAGGGGTTAAGCGTTCGTAATCCGCAGATTGGCCAAACAAGTCGACAGTGATTACGCCCCAAGGCGTAAGATTGCCTTCGGCTTTCACGCCTTCAATGGCCTGCCGTAGACTGTCAGGACACATGTTGTAAGTCTCGCGATCAATATCGACATAGACGGGCACGGCCCCCATCAAGGCGACAACTTCAACGGTTGCACAATAAGTAAAGCTTGGGCAAAATACCGCAACACCGCGCGGAATACGCCATGACATAAGCGGCAAGAGTAAGGCGTCCGTTCCATTGGCACAGCCCAGGGCATGGTCGGCCTTACCAAATGTCGCAAGTTGCTGTTCAAATTTTTGGACTTCAGGACCTAAAATGTATCGGCCATGCTTTAAAACGCCCGCAATCGCGGTTTCGATTTGCGGTTTTATGCGGGCTTGTTGTGCGGCCAAGTCGATAAAATTCAGTGTCATAAAACCCGTCCTGTTTCGTAACGACATAAAGGGTCGCCACATGGGCTCAAAGTATTATCTTCAGAGACGGTCATCACAAAGCTTTACAATTTACCGCAAAACGTTCGATGGACTTCGTGAATTTCTGCCTTCACGTGAAAGTGTAGGAAGGGGCCTTGTCCACACTTGTCGCATAAGAATGTACGGTCTATGTGTGCCATTCATTGCCGAGTAAGCAGGAAGTCTCATGGCCGCACCCAGCTCGGGCGGAAACGCCCAACCCTTAGAAAATAAAGCCCAAATGGTGGATTATTTGGCCGCCGGGTCCAAACCGATTGAGGCATGGCGTATCGGCACGGAGCATGAGAAAATTGGCTTCTCGCAAGCGGGTTTCCTACCCCTGCCTTATGAAGGGGACTGTTCGATCAAAGCTATGCTCGAAGGTCTGCAACGCTTTGATTGGCAGCCTGTGATGGAAGACGGTAAGCTCATCGCGTTAAAGCGGGACGGGGCTTCGGTTTCTCTGGAGCCGGGCGGGCAGTTGGAATTATCTGGCGCGCCTTTGGAACATGTCCATCAAACTTGCGGGGAAGTTAGTCGGCATTTGCGCGAAGTTCGCGAAGTGGCGGATGAAATGGGTGCGGGTTTTTTATCTCTAGGCTTTAGGCCCGATACAAAGCTCGAAGACGTGCCTATTATGCCTAAGGGGCGTTACAAAATTATGCGTGATTACATGCAAACGGTAGGCACGCATGGGCGCGAAATGATGTTTCGTACCTGCACGGTTCAAACCAATCTCGATTTTGGGGCCGAGGTCGATATGGTCAAAAAGTTTCGCGTCAGCCTCGCTCTCCAACCTCTAGCGACGGCCCTTTTTGCCAACTCTCCTTTTAAAGAAGGAGAGCTCAACGGATATAAGTCTTATCGCTCGCGTGTCTGGCTAGACACAGATAAAGACAGGACAGGTATGCTGCCTTTCGTGTTCGATGAGGGGTTTGGATTTGAGCAATATGTTGATTACGCGCTCGATGTTCCGATGTATTTTGTCTATCGAAACGGTAAGTATTTAAATGCTGCGGGGAAGTCTTTCCGAGATTTCTTGATGGGCGAACTGGATGTTGTACCGGGCGAAGTCGCAACGCTATCTGATTTCGAGGACCATTTATCAACAATATTCCCCGAAGTGCGTTTGAAACAATTTCTGGAAATGCGCGGGGCTGATACGGGGCCTTGGGATGAGCTATGTGCCTTGCCAGCATTTTGGGTAGGGCTTCTTTATGACCAATCTGCGCTAGATGCGGCGTGGGATTACGTGAAAGATTGGACAGAGGAAGAGCGTTTAAATTTGCGCGTCGATGTCGCTCAAAATGGTCTTCAATCAAAGTTCAGGGATAAATCCCTACAAAATATTGCTAAAGACATCCTAGAGATTTCACGAGCGGGATTGAATTCACGGAATAGATTAAATGCGCATGGCGAGAATGAAACTGTATTTTTACAGGACCTCGACCGCATGGCTCTATTGGGCGAAAACAATGCAGATAGGTTGATACGTCAGTTCAAAGGTGCGTGGGATTATGATATTATGCGGACTTATAAGGAATGCATATATTAAAATGTTCTGCTTAAAATGTTCCACTGAGGTTGGCGCGAAATAAAACTCCAAATTCACGTTCGCGGCTTTCAGTAAAGTTCAAGACACCAATGTCGCGCCTGTTGGTGAAAATTCTACGCTCAAAATCATCGCTGCTACTCAATAAATTGTTGAGTCTAAGGTTTAGGCGCATGCCGAAAACATCTTTATGCTCTACGAAGACGCCAACAAAAGGGCCTTTAAACGTAAATAAATTAATCGCAGACAGGCGGTAATTCGCTGCGTTTCGGTTTTGACTTGCCTCAAACCCATAAGCGTAATCTGATTTCGGAATGTCATGACGGAAATTTGTATTCCAATGCCACCGGCTGTCGCCGTTTAAACGCCGATCAAAATTTTGAATCGGGTCGTTAAGGTGTGAAAAGTGCAATCCAAATCCTGCATTAAATTCCATGCCGTTGAGATTCCAATCTTCGCCCTTTAAGGTCAAATCACTGTGAAGCGCATAGGTATAGGCAGTGCTGTCGAGATTGCCGACGGCATCCCCATTTTCGCCGACAGGAATACGGTCCACAAGATCAGTGATGATGCTTCCATCCAATGTGGTATTCCACGCATTGCCTTTGCCAAAATCTACTTCATAGGCCAGTTCGCCTCGCCAGCTTTGTGATGGTTTCAAATTGGCGTTGGCGCTATTGGCCTCATCATTATTCAAATTCACTGAGGCGATAAAGTCGAAGAAGTTTAATTGTCCGACTTGGCGTTCAATTTTTGCGCGCCACAATTGTCCCTCGGCGGGTTTGTACGTGGTAGAGAGAAAACCTTTAGGCCGAATGAAGTCTCGACGGGTTTCATTCGCGTTATCCTCTCCGCGCTGTAACAGCTCAGAATACTCAATACCGACAGAGGCTTGGGCGTCCCATTTGGTAGAGAGAGGGCGGCTATGGGTAAGAGTGGTTTCAGCGCGCTTTTCTTCAACACGTGCACTTGCGCCTGTTAGAGTTTGGGAAACATAGTCCCCGTTTTCTAGTTCACTAAGAGCTGCGTCAATGTCCAGATAGTTAAAAGCCCCTTCAATTCCGAATTGCCAATCGCGCCCGCCTTTTGGCGACCAAGAATATTCGGTACGCAAAATAGTTTCGGCTTCATCCGCTTGGCGTTGGAACCGTGACCCTGACACCCTGTCTCTGTCTTCAAAGGCTTCGAATTGAGACACAGTCGGCGAGCTTTCAAAGCGGTAATAGCCAATCGTTTTTAATCGACCTTTTGTTGAAAAGAGAGAGAAGGGGAGTTCATAATCCGCGCCCAGAGACATATTCCATTCGTCTTCGGAACTTTTGAAGAACGTAAAAAGGTCTTCACCGAGATCCGTTTGTGCTTCGCGGAGCGAACTTTCGGTACCGTCAAAGGTGAACTGATTAATCTCTAGATTTAAATTGCCAATGTGATCGGCCTTGGGCTTCCATGTCAAATCAACCGTAGCGCCGGGGCTTTCACCGTAATTACGGCTCACCTCGTCCCGCGTTTCAAAGAGTGTGCCGTCGGCTTGTGTCAAGGTCTCCAGACCATAAGTGCCATTGCGAAAGGCGTTGTTTTTAAGTCCTAGTGTATACGTAAGGTTTCCTGTTTCGCCCGAAACATTCACATTGCCGCGCAAATAATTCGGTTTCAGACGAGGACGAAATTCAGGGGACCATTCAAATGTTCCCGAGAGCCCTGTTGATTTGGTTGTGATATTCGCGACTTGTCCGGCCAATCCCGGGATATCCAAAGAGGCCCCGTCAAGGATTTCAATTTTGACAACATTGGTAGCCCCGATCCGGGAGAGTTGTTGGCCGACATCTGTTTTGCCTGTCAGGCGATCTCCGTTAATCAACACATTAGCGCCCCCTTGCCCAAGTCCGCGTCCGAAATTTGCGCCGCTGAGATTAAAACCGGGAATGCGGCGGATCATATCTAATGCTGTGGCGGGTGCGTATTGCTCAAAATAATCTGCATCAAAACTCTGCGTTTCAACAGCCGCCGCCTTGGAGGTGTCTGATGATGCCTGGGCTAAAACAGGGGCTGCCGAAAGGGGTAGGATGAAGACTGTGGCGAGGCACGCGGCTTTAAATGCATGCTTAGTTTGAGATTTTTTTACATTAGAGTTATTGATAAAATTCAGGCTTTGGCACTCAGACATTATGCGGTTCCCCTTTCGAACGGAACCCCTTTAGATTACAGGTGTAATCAATCCAAATAAAGATTTGTTAAATAGCCGCAAGGTTGACGTGTAAGGCTTAATCTGGGACGCGTTGAGCCTTGCCCTAGAACGAGTCCGTGACAGATATCGAGAAGCGTCGACCGCGTTGACGATTAAATCTTTCAATTTGAAGCAAATCTCCAGAGCGGTCTGGTGAAAAAATACGTCTCTCTCGCCGTGACTCGAAATTCATTATATTGGTCAATGATACTGTCCATTGCATGCCGAGCAGGTCTTTATGAATGAATGACAATCGCGTTTCGGGTTTGATAAACCTCGTATCGAAAATCTCACCGACACGGAAAAATCGACTGTTGCGGCTTTGTTCAATCTCTGCTTCCCACGTCAAAGATGTGTTCGGAATATCATGGCGTAATTCAATGTCGTAATTCCAGAGCAGGGTTGAATTAATTGCCCGGTTTATGTTTGTTACAGGGTCTTCGATTGAACTGTCAGAGAGCCGTCCATCTGCTTCCAGCCGCATCCCTTTCAATCCGATAGAATCCATGACCCACGTCATATTAGCACTTACGCCGTATATCGTAGCTGAGTCTAAATTGCCCGGCCCTTCGACAATGGACCCATCATCCAGTGTAATAGGAATGCGGTCCAACGGGTCATCAATGAAATCGACAAAGGCGCGTATATTGCCGGAAATATTTTGACTATTCACGCGCTCTAATTCAATTTCGCCGCTCCATCTTTGATCTGGGACTGTGGCATTACCTTGATTGGCATTACCCTCGGTCAGGTTGACCGTTGAAACAAATGTGCCGAAGTCCAACTGCCCAACAGACCGTTCGATTTTGCCGCGCCATGTGTATGTAGGAGATAAGGTGTAAGAGGCACTTAAAAAGCCTTTTGGACGAAAGAAGGATTCCGGCTCGGCGTCTGATGTCGGGACGCTAATTTCCGAATACTCTGCGCCGAAAGAGGTTTGTAAATTGATATTGTCGGACAGGGCCCAGCTTTGAGTGATGTTAGACTGCAAGCGAGTTTCTTCAATAGTGACGGGGTCATCGTCAGGAAGGTCATTATCAACAAAAAACTGAGTCTCGCTGTCTAGTTTGTTGAAAGCTGCTTCAGCGGCAAAAGCCCAATCCATTTTTTCGCTACTGGCCCAAGTATACTCAGTACGGCCGATATATTCCGTTTCCACATCATCACGTAGAAAATTAGAGGTCGTTACGGGTTCCCCGGTTTCATCAAAAGCGAAATTCCGATCAAACTCCGAATTCTCAAGACTATGCAGGCCAATCAATTTTAATGTTCCGCCGTCACCCCATAGATCGAATCCGGTTGAATAGTCTCCGCCAATCTCGTAACTATATTCATCTTCGCCGTTTCGTCCGACAGATATCCCAGAAACAGAATTGGGGCTGATGGCGCTAAATGTTTCTACAATTCGCTCATTTCGGTTTCGCAAGCCTCCGGATAAATTCAGATTGGCAACATCGCCGTTAAAACGGTTGAGGGTGAGATTAACATCCAAAGTAGGGCGCTGTTGTTGAAACGCGCTGTCCTCAAACCGGTCTTGAATGAGTGCGCCATCCCCATCAAAGAATTGCTCAGGGCCTTCATCAGTGAAAGTAAATTGGCCGAGTTCAAGACCGATGACATAGTCCAGATTACCGCGCTTCCCTGATAAATTGAGGGCCCCTTCAAGGAGTTGAGGTTCTGTGCCTTCTTCGAACCGCGCAGCATAACGCCAACTGCCTGACAGAGACCCAGATTTAGCGATAATATTTGCTACTTGTCCGGAGAGGCCCGGAATGTCCAAAGACGCGCCATCCACTATTTCGATACGGGTGACAGAATCAGCCGGAATTCTGTTTAAAATATCGCGAGCGTCGGATGATTTCGAGGAAGGACGCCTACCGTTAATCAAAATATTTAAAGAGGCTTGCCCAAACCCTCGTTCGCCGCCTTCACCGCCTTGCAAAATAAAGCCGGGTATCCGGCTGACCATGTCGCGAGCCGTATTGGGTTGGAACTGCGTGAAATCATCAGGCGCGTAGACCGCTTGCAGGCTACTATTCTCAGTCGTTTCGGGCGATGGATTCGACTCGGTTTGCGCCAGAGCAGCCGAAGACATCGCTGCGAGGGTCAGGCCAAGTCCAATGGATGAAATTGAGTTATAGAATTTATTAGTCAAAGGTCGTCCCACACACTTTCTCTCGCCATAGAAGTGTTCTTTTGAAAGCTCAACTAAAAAGCCACGGAAAATTCGGTCTAATAGGATACTGTCCCAAAGGCGTTCTCTCATATTTTACGGCCCGAAAACCCGCGAAGGGGTTTGCGTGGGTGAAATCTTTGTGTCAAACATTGCGGTAATCAGGGGCACGGGGCTGCTCTTTCCAAATACACTAAACTCATAAGGGGAGTTTTATGGTTGATAATATAACGACAGGGGCTGTCAAAAGTCCGAGGGATACCAGATTTTTTGGGCATCCTGTGGGCTTGATGAACCTCTTTGTCACAGAAATGTGGGAACGCATGAGTTATTACGGCATGCGCGGCATGCTTGTTTTATTCATGACGGCGACAATCCTTGAAGGCGGCTTGGCGATTGGTACTGCAACAGCTTTTGCAATTTATGGTCTTTACACAGCCTCCGTTTATTTCATGGGCTTACCCGGGGGATGGATGGCTGACCGTCTGATTGGCTCTCAAAAAGCTGTTTGGTATGGCGGCATTGTTATTATGTGCGGGCATGTGGTTTTAGCCATTCCCAGCACGCCCACATTTTTCATTGGTCTAATCCTTGTTATCTTAGGCACAGGCCTGCTTAAACCGAACATTTCGGCTTTGGTGGGGCAGCTTTATTCGTCAAATGATGAGCGCCGAGATAGTGGTTACGCCCTTTACTATATGGGCATTAATATTGGCTCGATTATTGGATATATCGTTTGTGGTGGCCTTGCTGAAAAAGTGGGTTGGCATGTTGGTTTTGGCGCGGCTGCGGTCGGCATGGCCTTTGGTCTTATCTTTTTCCACTTTACCAAATCGACTTTAAAGGGCGCAGGAGAAACGCCCGCCTCTCCCATGACCGCCGCGGGACAGCGAAAGAGCTGGATGGCTATTGGCCTCTTCCTTGTGGTCTTGACTGTCGTAACAGGTCTCATGCTGACTGGCACATTGAGCATCGATCCGATTGCAATCTCTAAAGGTGTTACCGTCGCATTCATTTGTATTTTCATTGCTTACTTCTGCATGATTTATTTCGGCGGCAAACTGTCAGGCGTTGAGAAAAAAGGTATGTGGGCGTTATTGCTCGTATGTATCGCTTCGACGTGTTTCTGGTCAGGTTTCGAACAAGCGGGCTCTTCGCTTAATTTGTTCGGGCGAGATTTCGTGGATCGTAATATGTTCGGTTGGGAAATGCCGACAACGTGGCTCCAGTCTATCAATTCTTGGTTCATTATCCTCTTAACGCCTTTCTTCGTTTATTTTTGGCTGTGGCTCGGTAGACGGCTAAGCACTCCGGCTTACGGCATAAAAATGGGCGTTGGCCTTATTATTATGGGCCTTGGCTTTGTCGTCATGATTTATGCGGCGCGTGCAGCGGCATCAGGCAATGTAACGGTCTTTTGGTTGGTTCTGACTTACTTCCTGCATACCGTAGGTGAATTATGGCTGAGCCCAATTGCTTTGTCAGCGGTGAGTAAACTCTCCCCGAAACGCTACATGGCGCAGTTAATGGGTTTGTTTGTCCTGACCTATTCAATGGGCAATATTATTGCGGGTCTATTGGCTGGCGGTTTCGACCCCGAAAATGTTGCGGAAATGCCATCGCTCTTCACAACAATCTCAACCTTTGTCATCGGCGTCGGCGCCGTTGTGCTCCTTATTGGGATGTTCACGAAAGGGTGGGAGAAAGAACTCGAAGACGCGAATGCTGAAGCAGAAAGAATTGCGTCTTAAACGACTGTCCTCAATCAATAAAAAAGCCCGCTCAATTTGAGCGGGCTTTTTCTTTGCTTAACGCTGTTTTAGACTAACGGCGAGAATTCATGACCATGCCAAGGATGTCATCCATTGTGTTGCCATCGCCATCGGCGTCGAGCATTTTGCCGAGCATGCCAAGGCCTTGCTGATGGACTTGTTGCTGCTGCGCCTGAGCCTTGCGAGCGCCGCCGCCGAGAAGGCCGCTTAGCATGCCGCCAAGGCCGCCGGATTTTGCGCCGCCGCCCATAAGTTGCTGCATCGCCATTTGGCCGAGCATGGCTTGCATTCCGCCGCCTTGCTGTCCGCCTGTTTGTTTGCCCAAGCTACCCATTGCCATCATGGCGACCATAGGCAGCATTTTTTTCAAAATGTCAGAACTCACACCAGATGTTTCTGCGGCACGACCTGCAACGGCGCGGCTAACCTCTTTGGATCCAAATAAATGACCTAAAATACCATTGCCTTCTTGAACGGCAGCTGGCGCGGAGAGTTGCCCAGGGTTCTCCAAATATTGGCTGTGAGAGCCTTTTTGCAAAGCGCCCAAAAGTCCTGCCAATCCTTGAGGGGAAGAAGCGTTTTGTTTCAGGCCCGAAGAAATTGCGGGCAAGAGCGCCGCAATCGCGCTTTGGCTTTGCTGCGCGTTTAAACCGAACTGCTGACCCATTTGCTGTGGGGCCTGTCCGCCGGCTGCAGACATAATCATGTCCATTAAATTCAATCCACTCATAGTCTTCCTCCAAAATTTCGACTTGTCCTACATATAGGGCATGACAGGCAGGATGCGAGTCAATTACCAAAACAGACCAGAAACATTCACAGCGGGTTCATTTTACAACCCAATCGAACGTTACCCCTTTTTTTGGACATTCAGCGCCCATGTGCGGAATGATAGGGATTGTTTGACTGAATTTCGTCCAAGCGTTCTTTTCTACTCGCAATCCTACCATCCGCGTGACCCGGTAGGGTCTACCCCGAAGGGGAACGCGCGGATGCTGTATCCGAATTAAACATTACCCAAGTTTTTTGTCCCACTCGCCATCTAGGGCCGAGCAATCTTCACGCTAATTCCTATAAATAGGACATGCCCGTGAGGCGGTCTCCTTACCGGAAGACCGAGAATAGTAATGTTTCGCAAGGAACCGAATGCCGATCTTATCCATCAACACCCACGAAGTGATTACCATCGCTTCGCGCCTCACGGCAGCGGTTGTTTATGAAGCGGCCATAATTACAACAACCCCAGTCCAAGAATCCCCCAAAACCTTAGTCTTGAAAGAAACTATCGGTAGGCAGGCGCACGCTCCAAAAGGCCCGGCACAATCACCCAGTCACGAATGATGCTCAGCCCCGCTGTCTCCTAAACCAAAACCTGACGCGTTCCTGTCCAAGGCTTAGAAGAACAATTTATTTGGCCGAGATAGACTTTGCTTGAGAAGCAATTTCTAGCTCCGCCAAAATTGTTTAATCCGAAGCTCCAGATACTCAGGAGCTTTGTCAGAAACAACACTAAGGAATATGGCACAGGTTGAGGATGCGGGGATACGATTGTTGAAAATCGTTATGTTTCAGATGTATCGAAAAATATAAATGAGGGCCAATCGACCAACTCGTCATTAACGCTGCGCTGAGCGTATCCTAAAAGCGTAGAGGTAATTCATATAGTGAAGGCCAGTCCGAGAGCGATGAACACATTGGGTCAAACCAAACCCACCAGAACGATGCTAGACTAAATTTTTTACGGGAGAGTCCCTAAGCTGCGCTCCCGCCCACGGTCAAATTCTCAACATAAAGGCTCGGCTGACCGACGCCGACAGGCACGCCTTGTCCGGCTTTGCCGCAGACACCGATGCCGGGGTCGAGTTCCATGTCATTTCCGATATGCCGGATTTGGGTGAGTACAGAGGGGCCGTCACCAATCAGCGTCACGCCTTTGAGCGCTTCGCCGACTTCGCCGTTGCGAACACGGTAGGCTTCGGTGCATTGGAAGACAAATTTCCCGCTAGTGATATCCACTTGTCCGCCGCCAAAATTCGTCGCGTAAATACCGTCTTTCAAATCAGCGAGCATTTCTTTTGGGTCTTTTTCCCCGCCGAGCATATAAGTATTGGTCATGCGCGGCATAGGGGAATGGGCAAAGCTTTCGCGGCGACCATTGCCTGTAGGCTCAACACCCATGAGGCGCGCATTTAATCTGTCCTGCATAAAGCCTTTTAAAATGCCGTCTTCGATGAGGACAGTGTTGGATGTCGGCGTGCCTTCATCATCGATACTGAGCGATCCACGGCGGCCTTCAATTGCACCATTATCAACCACCGTCACGCCGGGGGCGGCGACGCGCTCACCGAGCATATTGGCGAAGGCGGAGGTACCCTTGCGAATGAAATCTCCTTCTAATCCGTGGCCCATCGCCTCATGGAGGAGAACGCCCGGCCAGCCCGGACCAAGAACCACATCCATTTGCCCGGCAGGGGCAGGAACGGAGTCGAGGTTAACTTGGGCCTGACGCAAGGCTTCCCGCGCCATGGGTTTCCAAAAACTTGGGTCGATATAGCCGTCATAGGCTTTGCGCCCGCCCGCGCCCGCATAGCCTTGTTCACGGCGACCGTCTTTCTCGGCGACTATCGCAATGTTTAATCGCACCAATGGGCGGATATCATCATAACGTTCTCCGCCTGCGCGCAAGATGGCAATGTTGCGGCGGGTGGCGGACAGGGTGGCCGTGACTTGGACGACGGACGGATCAAGCGCGCGGCAAAAAGCGTCAATTTCTTCGAGGAGTTCAACTTTAACGCCAAACCCCGGATGAGAGACCGGGTCGATGTCGGGATAGAGTTTCACATTACTGCGTTTCGGGGAGGCTGCGAGCGTTCCGTCATAGCCCTGTTTCGCCATGACGACCGCTTGCGCGGCCCGCGCCAATGCGCCTTCGCTCATTTCCGTGCCTTGGGCAAAGCCTGACGTATCGCCCGCAACGCAGCGCAGGCCGAAACCACGTGATGTGTCAAAACTGGCTGTTTTCAAGCGGCCATCGTCAAAAGTCAGAGATTCTGAGGCCGAGCGCTCGACGAATAACTCTCCGTCATCGGCGCCGCGTAAAGTATTATTGAGAGTGATTTGCGCCTGTTCAGCGCTCAAATCGCTCTCTTCAAAGACAAAATCATTCATTTAAACGGCTTTCTACTACTTTGCCTCTTTATCTAAGGGCTCTGCCGCGATAGACAACCGCGGAAATGCGACAATACGCGGCGCAGTCCGTTCACGACTTTGTGTGTTATTGCGTATATGTAATCTCCGACGCCTCAAAACGTTGCGTCAGTTTAAGTGTAAGAGGACCAAATGCGGTTTTTTAAGGCATTATTTGGCGGAACAGCCCTAACAACGCTCAGTGCCATGGCGGCAAGCGCGCAAGATGTTATCGGCAAACCCTCGCAGGATGGCATCTGGTTTCAAGAAGCCGCTACTCCGGTGATGGATAGAGTGTTGTATGTCCATAATATCGTTTTTTGGATTATTTGTCTCATCGTACTGTTTGTGACGGTCCTCATGGGATACATCATGATACGCTTCCGCGAGAAAGCCAATCCGGTCCCTTCCAAGACATCCCATAATACGATGATTGAAATTATCTGGACCATTGTTCCGGTAATCTTACTCCTCATCATGGTCGTGCCGAGTATGCAGCTTCTTTATATGCAAGACGATTTGCCTGAGACTGAACTGACCGTGAAAGCCGTCGGGAATACATGGAACTGGGGCTATACTTATCCTGATTTCGAAAATGTCGAAGAGATTATCTCCAACCCGCTCGAAGAAGACGAGGCCGCAACACAGGGCAAGCCTTACCTCTTGGGTACGGATGCGCCTTTGGTTGTGCCTGTCGGCACGAAAGTCAAAGTACTCGTCACATCCGTAAACAATATGCATAGTTGGGCCGTGCCGAGCTTTGGTGTCAAAATGGACGCCGTACCGGGCATCATCAATGAGACTTGGTTCGAGGTTTATAAAGAGGGCACTTATTACGGACAGTGTTCAGAGATTTGCGGTATTTTACATTATAAAATGCCGATTGAAGTGAAAGTGGTCAGCAAAGCGGATTTTGCCCGTTGGGTCGCCAATGATGGCTCATTCGGAAATGCCGTGGCTGTGAATGCGGCGGCTCCAGCAGCTGTTGCGGCGCGCGACTAACATAGAAATTTAAGAATAACGCAAAGACGTTAGAACGAAGGACAGACATCATGGTTGCAATTAGTGACAATGACGGCGGTATGTATGATGATGGGAAGCCGGGCTTTTTCGCTCGTTGGTTCTATTCGACAAACCACAAAGATATCGGGACGCTTTATCTGATATTCGGTATCATATCCGGCCTTATCGGCGGTTTTCTCTCCTTTATGATGCGTATGGAACTGGCCGAGCCGGGCATCCAGTTTTTCTCGAATGAGCATACATATCTCGTTTATGTGACCATGCATGGTTTGATCATGATTTTCTTCATGGTGATGCCGGCCTTGATTGGCGGGTTTGGTAACTGGTTTGTGCCGATTATGATTGGCGCGCCGGATATGGCCTTCCCGCGTATGAATAATCTGTCGTTCTGGCTTTTGCCGACGGCGCTTATCTGTTTATTGATTAGTTTTGCCGTCCCGGGGGCAGCCGAAGGCGATGGCTTTGGGGGCTCGTGGGTCATGTATCCGCCGCTCTCGACGACCGGTTCGCCCGGACCTGCCTTTGATTTTATTATTATCGGCCTTTTGGCGGCGGGTTTCTCGTCCATCTTTGGCGCGATTAACTTCATCACGACCATCCTGAATATGCGCGCGCCGGGTATGACCCTGCACAAAATGCCGCTCTTTGCATGGGCCGTTTTGGTGACAGCCTTCTTGCTTCTCTTGGCTCTGCCTGTTTTGGCGGCGGCGCTCTTCATGTTGTTCACTGACCGTATTGACGGCGGCACAGGGTTCTTTGACCCAGCCCGAGGCGGTGACCCGCAAATGTTCCAGCATCTCTTCTGGTTCTTTGGTCATCCTGAAGTTTACATTATGATTTTGCCGGCGTTTGGTATTGTGTCCCACATTATCTCGACCTTCTCGCGTAAGCCTATCTTCGGCTATCTCGGCATGGCCTACGCTATGGTTGCCATTGGTATGGTCGGTTTCGTTGTGTGGGCTCACCATATGTACACCGTTGGAATGGACGTTGATTTGAAGGCTTACTTCTTGGCGGCGACCCTCGTGATTGCGGTTCCGACAGGCGTGAAAATTTTCTCATGGCTCGCGACAATGTGGGGCGGTTCTATTCGCTACACAATTCCGATGCAGTGGGCGCTCGCCTTTATCTTCCTCTTTGTTATCGGTGGCGTAACAGGTGTTGTCCTCGCCAATGCGGGTGTAACGACTTACCTCCACGATACATATTATGTTGTGGCTCACTTCCATTACGTTCTGT
>CAZMEN010000024.1:0-34196 GCA_964565335.1 uncultured Algimonas sp.
GGGATAGTCACAAGCTCTGTTGACGCTTCTTGAACGACAACAGTTTCAGTGACAGTTTCAAATGTTGCTGGGATAGTGACCAACTCCGTTGACGCTTCCTGAACAACGACTGGCTGTTGCTGTGTTTCGTAAACAGCGGGGACAGTTTCGTAAGTAACGGATGCCGGCGTGACGACGACTGTTTCAGAAACAGTTTCGAATGTGGCCGGAACTGTAACGAGTTCAGTTGACGCTTCTTGAACGACGACTGTATCCGTGACTGTTTCAAAAACAGGCGGGATTGTGACGATTTCAGTAGACGCTTCTTGCACGACAACGTTTTCGGTCACTGTTTCGAATGTGGCCGGAACTGTGACGAGTTCTGTTGACGCTTCTTGAACAACAACATTTTCAGTCACTGTTTCATATTCAGCTGGAACAGAAACATAGTCGACGCCAGCGGGCTGAACAACAACTGTGTCAGTGACTGTTTCATATGTCGCTGGAATAGTGACAAGCTCTGTTGAAGCTTCCTGGACAACAACTGTATCTGTCACTGTTTCGAAAACAGGGGGAATAGTGACAAGTTCAGTTGACGCTTCTTGGACAACAACAGCATCTTGGTATGTTTCATATGTCGCAGGGACAGTAACATACTCAACGCTTTGTGGCTGAACGACGACTGTCTCTGTGACTGTTTCATAAACAGGCGGGATGACAACGAGTTCAGTGGAGGCTTCTTGAACGACAACAGTTTGTGATTCCGTACGGAACGTTGTTTGTCCGCTAGAGGCTGAACCTGTTGTTCCGCCGCTGTAGGAGTTCACAATATTACGTGTGATGACATTGCCGTTTGTTCCGATCAGACCGCCATTACGATCCAAGCGGCCGATAGTGCGGCCAGATGTATTCGTTACGCTCATGTCAGAGGCGACACGGTAACTCGCATTTCCGAATGTAAGTGTTGTTCTGTTTGAACCGCGACCAACTAATGTAAGCGGGTCAACGGCGTTACGCGCGATGACGCGACCGTTATTGCCGACAATATTACCATCACTGTCTACCGATCCGATAGCAGCGCCATTGGCGCCGGTTACCGTACGGGACGAGCTGATGTTATAGTCTGTACCATTGACAGTTACGACAATCGCTCCACGACCGGGAACAATTCCGCCGCCGCTACCAGTTCCGGCAACAACAAGCTCGTAGCTTTCTTCCTGAACAAGAACGCGCTCAGTTACAGTTTCGAAACGTCCTGGGATCTTTCTGATCTCTTCGCCTGCTTGACGCAGAACGATTTGCTCCGTGGATGTCTCATATTGCGCAGGGACAATCACACGGGCAAAACATTAACCGGGCAGAGTATTACCTGGCGGTAATTATTGAGCGATGGTTGGTGCAGCTAGCACCGCGGCCGATGCGGCCAGTAAAAGAGTACGTTTCATTTTCGAAAACCCCCAAGTTCTCCAGTAATAATGATCTACCTCACGTAGATTCCTCAATAGACTAACCAAAGGTAAAGCCCGTGGCTAGACGTTAATTCCCTCTTAAGAGGAAAAAATGCGTAATTTCAATGCCAAAGACGGCTACAGGCGAAAAGGTCGGAAGAAAGACGCCTCAGCGGCGTTTAACAATTCCAGGTCCCCTTCTGTGTCACCATATGCTTCTTTGATATGAACAGTCTCTGAATGAAATGCGTCAGAAATACGGCGAACCTTATTCTGACCCCAGACATTATAACCTTTTATAAATCCTGACAGTACCCCTGAGTCGGCTTCAAGTTCCACGGCTAGGACTTGTGCCTCTGGTAGGCCTTGCGCTCTCGCCCAATGTCGCAAATAGGGCGATATAGATGCGCTGCATATATATAATGACTCGATATCCCGTTTTTTCTCGTTAAAACAGGCTTGTGCCAAGGGGCGGATAAGCGGCGGGATAACCTCACTTGCGAACTTTTGTGCTTTGGCGTCAACTTCGGCGGCAGATTGATCTTTGAAGAATCGGTAAATAACGGCCGCTTTCACAGCATGACGGTCGATTCGTCCCAGCTTGTAGGCGATGAAAGTGGGTAAAAGACGTAAAATTTTAAAAAACCACGAAATGGAGCCTGAATAGTAACGTAAAAACAATGCAAAGGTATCTTTGGTTGTAATAGTTCCGTCGAAATCAAAGACAATCAGCCTCTGATTCGGTTTCGTTTGAAGTTTATCTTTGGTGGGAGAATTCACGGTTCGCCTCTGCCGTAATCCGCATTGTGTTTCAACCCCTGACACACATCATGGTTAAAGAAGTGATTACGGCTTGCACTCACCGCTTAGGCGTTTCAAAGCGGAGGCGAATACTAAATTTTTTTGGGGATATCTCATGGGTCTTGCGCGCGGTTTGGCGACTGT
Organism: uncultured Algimonas sp.; assembly: GCA_964565335.1. Classification (GTDB taxonomy): domain Bacteria; phylum Pseudomonadota; class Alphaproteobacteria; order Caulobacterales; family Maricaulaceae; genus Litorimonas. The sequence goes on from CAZMEN010000024.1 coordinate 2,373, forward strand.
TTTTTTAGGCTTTGTACCGGCTCTGGTTCTGTCGGCTTGTGGCGATTCGCCTGATAAGGCTCTTGATCGAACAAGTTTTGATTATGTTCATGAGGTCAGCGATTTGCCCGTGGATCCCAATATAGAATATGGCAAGCTTGAGAACGGTCTGCGTTTTGCTGTGCGCTCGAATTCGACACCGACCAAAACGGCGACACTGCTGATGCACGTCGATACAGGATCCATCAATGAGAGCGAGCACACGCGCGGTCTGGCCCATTTCTTAGAGCACATGGCTTTTAACGGTTCGGACAATATCCCTGAAGGAGAGATGATTAAGAGGTTGGAGAAGTTTGGCCTGTCATTCGGGGCGGACACAAATGCGTCGACTGGGTTTTTCGAGACGACTTATCAACTTGAGTTGCCAGAGGTCGATGAAGCGATTTTGAACGAGACGCTGATGATAATGCGCGAAACAGCGAGTAATTTGACGCTTGACCCTGCGGCCATTGACCGCGAGCGCGGCGTGATTCTGGCGGAGAAACGCGCCCGGTCCAGCCCCGCTTTCGATGCCTTCTTGGATAATTTACAGTTTTATTTCGGAGACACGATTATTCCTGAACGTTTGCCGATTGGCACGGAAGAGACCATCGGGAGTGTCAGCGCCGAGGATTTTCGCGCTTTTTATGAGGGATATTATAGACCCGAAAACACATTCATCGTTCTCGTTGGCGATATTGAGACGGATTATGCGGCGGAAAAGATAGAAGAGTTTTTTGCCGATTGGCGGGCCGAAGGTGACGCTCTCCCAAAAATCAAACCAGAAGGCGTGAGCAAAAAAGAGGCTCGCACACATTACTATGTGAATTCTGAAATCCAGACTACATTATCTTTATCGGTGTTACGACCTTTTGAGCCCCGCGAAGATACGAGTGCCAATCGCAAAGACAACTTCATCAAAAACGTGGGGAATCGTATACTGTCACGTCGTCTGGGAGAGCTCTCCCGAACAACGGACGCGCCCTTTATAGGGGCTTCGGCCGGAACAAGTGATGTTTTTGACGTTGTGCAAATCAGTACTTTGTCGATTCAACCCGAAAAAGGGAAGTGGGACATGGCGCTCAAGGGCGCTGAACCGCTCCTGCGTCAGGCACTGGAATACGGATTTTCACAAGCTGAACTTGATGAGCAGATCATCAACACGAAAAAGAGTTTAGAGGTTAGTGTTCAGACGGCCCCGACACGCCGCACACCCGGCTTAGCTCGCCGTATTCTATCTGCTTTTGGCTCTGACAGCGTGGTCACGGAACCAGAAAGCAATCTTGAACGGTTCTTGGGTTATGCAGATGATATCACATTGGACGACATCAATGCGGCGTTCAAAGCGCAATGGGCGGGAATAGACAAAGCCCCACAGCTTTACCTCGCCACATCCGAGATGATCGAAAATGCCGAAGCTAAACTAGAAGCCTCTCTGGTTGAGGCGAATGCCATTGCGATTGCTCCGCGCGAAGATATTGGAGCCATTGACTTTGCTTATTCGGACTGGGGAGACGCTGGGACGGTTAAAAACCGCGAAACGGTCGAAGACATCGACTTTGAGACGGTTGTTTTCGACAATGGCGTGAAGCTGAATGTTAAACAAACACCTTACCAGAAAGATGTCGTCTCCATCACTGTCTCCCTCTCCGGCGGGGAGTTATTTCTCCCGCGGTCTGAGCCCGGGCTTCGCATATTCGCTCCGAGCGCCTTGAGCCTTGGCGGATTGGAAGCGCACACAGTGGATGACATCCGAAAACTTATGGCCGGAAAGTCGGTGGGCGTCAGCCAATCCGTTGGTACGGACCGAATTTACCTTAGCGGAACAACTGTGCCGGACGATCTGGACACGCAACTCGACTTGATGGCCGCTTATGCCACGGCGCCTGGTTTCCGCCCCGAAGCCAAGTCGCAATATGACAAATATATAAAGTCGTTCTATCCTACGCTTGATTCTACACCTGGCGGCGTGGCGTCACGGGATATTCCGCGACTCTTGCGTTCTGGTGATACGCGGTTTGGTTTCCCTTCAGAGGACGAAATGCTACGCGTTGAGACGGATATGGTGCGAGACTGGCTGATGCCATTTTTAAACAAAACAGCGATAGAAATCGGTATTGTCGGCGACATTACGCCTGATGACGCCATTAAAGCTGTCGCTCGAACCTTCGGGGCTTTCGACCAACAAGAGAGCGAATTTGTGTCTCCTGCGGCGGAAGATCTGCGTCTGACTTTCCCGGAAGGACGCAAGCGTCCTATTGAGCTCAACCATGCAGGAGATCCGTCGACTGCGCTTTTGCGGGTCTATTGGCCGACGCCAGATGGACGCAAGGCGCAGACCACGCGAGAAATCTCTATGCTAGGCACCTTATTTCGCTTGCGCTTGACTGAAGTACTACGAGAAGAAGAGGGCGCAAGTTACTCTCCGTCTGCCTTTACCTACACACCGCGTACCTATCCGGATTATGGCTTTTTCGGTGTCTCGCTCGAAGTTTCGCCTGATGAAATCGACCGTATGAGCCTAAAGGTTGATGAAATTGCAGCAGAATTTAGGGCTGGTAATATTGATGCCGATTTGTTCGAGCGCGGGATGAAACCGGCCATTGAAAACATTGAGACCTCACTGGAGAGCAATGGGTATTGGATGAATGTCATCTCTCGCGCGCAAACGGATACAGAAAGATTGGCTCGCCACCGGTCCCGTTCTGAGGCGTACCAAAACATGACAGTTGCCGACCTACAGGCCCGTGCCAAAACGCTACTCGATCCAAATACGGCCTATCGGATACAGATTCTACCTGAGGGTTAATCTGGTGGGGGCGTGTTCAATGCCCCCTAAATCAACGCCCAGAGGCATGATTTAAGAGTCTGTTTACCATGATTTCAGTCCCGTGTGTCGGGACTGGACAGTTTTCCCCTCTTGGCAGAGTGCCTGCAAGGCTATTCCCACAAAGGACGCACTGATTATCGGTGTATTGGTGGAGAATAAATCATGCTCTTTTTGAACAAAAAAATTGAGAAACAAGCTGTCACGCAAGAACTGCGCCGCTTTAACGAAAATGAGAAAGGCAATTTCGCTATATTCTCAGCTTTAGCTCTTGCGGTTTTAATCGGCGGCTTGGCTGTTGGTGTTGATATCGCGAATGCATATGCAGCGAAATCTCGTTTGCAAGATACTACGGATGCCATCGCGCTTATGGCGGCGAAAGATACCGCAAAAACACAAGCCCAACTAAATACGGCGGCTCAAGATTATTTTACTATAACATATCCCGGGCAATCCGGAGACCGTATCAAGATTAAAGACGTGCGCCGTGAAAATGACGGTGTGACCGTGGTCGCTGAAAACAATATCGATGGTTATTTCACCCGCATTTACGGGAAAGAGAACTTGGATATTGCGGCACAATCCAGCGCGGTTTATTCTAATAAAGCAATGGATGTAGCGCTTGTCCTTGACACGACCTTTTCCATGAACGGGTCAAAGCTAAACAATTTAAAGAATGCGTCGACCAATTTGGTCAAAACCATTGAAGATCAAAAAAATAAGAATGTGCGTCTCTCCGTCGTACCTTTCGCACAATATGTAAATGTCGGCTTGTCACGCAGAAATGCGGTTTGGTTAGATGTCGATGCTGACCGTACCGTGAAAGGCGCACAAGTTTGTCGCATGAAGCGTGACGTAACAGGACGGTCTAACTGCCGTACCATTCGCAAAACCTGTACGAATGATGGCGTGAATTTTGATTGTTCTTATAAGAAATGCGATAAGACTTATGGTCCTGAATATAAAAGCTGCCACACGCCAACTAAAAAATATACATGGAACGGTTGTGTCGGTTCGCGTAAGGCGCCGTATAACTTGGATGTCGCTTATAGCAGCCGTAAAATCCCCGGATTAGTCAATGTAAAATGTGGTACGGAAATCCGCCCGCTGACATCTAATCTCTCTAATGTAAAGAAAACTATCAAAAGCATGAGTGCCCGCGGCGAAACTTATATGCCAGCCGGATTGGCTTGGGGATGGAGAGTGCTTGATGAGCGTCAGCCGCTTACAGAAGCGTCTACAACGCCAAAAGGTATCAAGAAGTCTGAGAAAGTCTTGGTCTTGATGACAGACGGTGAAAACACGAAGTCTAAAAAAGGTGAGTTTCACACAGGTAACGACGCCAAAGAGTCAAACGCAACAACAAGCCAGCTTTGCAATTCAATTAAGAACTCTGATATTACGGTCTACACGATCGCTTATGACGTGACTGACAAGAAAACAAAGTCACTCTTGCAAGGCTGTGCGACGGATAATGCGAAATATTTCGATGCGAAAAATGCTAAGGATTTGAATGCAGCGTTTGAAGAAATTGGAGCGGCTCTAAACGAGTTACGCATCACGGCCTAATTCTCGCAAGACAGTCCACCAAAAAGCCGCCCCCGTTTTAAACGGTGGCGGCTTTTCCTGTTTTTAAATGCAGAGAATGCGTCGGATTATTCGGTCACAGCGACGAGCTGCATCTTGAATAATAGCGTCGCATTTGGCGGGATGCCGGGACGGCCCTGCGGGCCATAGGCGAGATCGCCCGGAATATAGAGGATGCGCGCCTCGCAGACCTTCATGTCGTGCAGGCTTTGAATCCAGCCCTTAATGAACCCTGTCGCCGGATATTTTATGGTTTCGCTGCGGTCATAAGAGCTGTCAAACTTTGTCCCGTCTGGGAAGTACCCATGATAATGCATTGTCACTTCTTGGTTGCCAACGGGTTGCGCGCCGTTCTCAAGGCCTTGCTGAGCGACCTTATATTGCAATCCCGTAGTCGTGGTCATTACGTCTTCGCGCTTGCCATTTTCCAAGTGATATGAGGTGTAGTCTGAAGACATGGCTGGAGCGCCCTTATCCTCTCCATAAGGCTCAATTGTGGTGAAGACCTTATCAGTTGGACAGTTATAGACGGTTTCTGCCATATCTGTGTTTTGGCTCTCTGTTTTGCCAGTGCATGCCGTCAGAGCAGCTGCGGCCAAGCCGAGGAGAAGTAAGCGGGTCATAAAAATCCTTTTAACTAATATTGAGTGAGGGTTAGCGCGCCAATTCGCGCATTGCGTTTTCGAGGCCAGATAAAGTCATGGGGAACATGCGCTCAGCGCCGATTATATTCTGAATCATCTGCGTGCTCTGAGAATATTGCCAGTATTTTTCTTCTGTCGGATTAATCCAGACCAGATGAGGATAAACGTCTACTAAACGCTGGAGCCAGACCCCGCCGGGCTCATCGTTCCAATGCTCCACCGAGCCGCCTCTTACGGCGACCTCATAAGGACTCATAGCGGCGTCGCCGACAATGACTACGCGGTGATCTGATGGGAATTTGTGCAGCACATCCCAAGTCGGCGTCACGTCATTCATGCGGCGAATATTGTCTGTCCATACCTGCTCATAGAGGCAGTTGTGGAAGTAGAAATATTCCAAGCGTTTAAACTCGCTACGCGCTGCAGAGAACAAATCTTCGACTTGTTTGATATGTGCGTCCATGGAACCGCCAATATCGAAAAAGGCGAGAACTTTGACAGCGTTGCGCCGTTCAGGGCGCATTTTAATGTCGAGCCAACCTTGCTTGGCTGTGCCTGCGATTGTGCCGTTTAAGTCGAGCTCTTCCGCCGCGCCTTCGCGAGCGAATTTGCGCAGGCGGCGCAGAGCGACTTTGATATTACGTGTGCCGATTTCTTTGTCGCCATCTAGGTTCTTAAACTGGCGTTTATCCCAGACTTTGACGGCCCTGCCATGACGGCCTTCTTTCTGGCCGATGCGTACGCCTTCTGGATTATAGCCGTAAGCGCCAAAGGGTGAACGGCCCGCTGTGCCGATGTTTTTATTGCCGCCTTCATGGCGCTTGTCTTGGTTTTCCAAACGCTCCTTCAAAGCTTCCATGATTTTTTCAAGGTCACCAAGTTTTTCGATCTCCGCCATTTCTTCGGGGGAGAGATGGAGCTCCGCCATTTTGCGAAGCCAGTCTTCGGGAATGGCGTGGGTGTCCTGACCGAAGATGTCGCCAACATAATCAAGTCCCCGAAAGACGTGAGAGAACACCTGATCGAACTTATCCAAATTGCGCTCATCTTTGACGAGCGCGGTTCGGGACAAAAAATAAAACCCGTCAAGGCTTTCATCCGCCACGCCTTTCTCTACGCCTTCTAGCAGAGTCAGATATTCGCGGATTGAGACCGGTACTTTGGCCGCGCGAAGTTCATTGAAAAAATTGTGAAACACTTATTTTTGTTCTTCAGCTAGGTCAGGGGCAGGGTTGTGAGGCAGGTCGCCGTCACGGGCAGAGTATTTAAAGACAACAAATTCCAGAGGGCTGTCATCCGCGGCTTTCACGCCGTGATAATCCCAAGCCCGAGCATAAAGAATATCGCCCTTTTTCGCGGGGCTTTCTACTCCGTTAAGTGACCATGTCCCGCGTCCCTCAAGGACCATCAAATATTCTTCATCAGCATGACGGTGAGGGGGATGAATTTGTTCCCCCGCTTTGATTTTTGCGACGCCGACAAGAACGGGTTTGAGCGCATGCGTATCATCCGTGAAATAAGCGTAAAAATCACCCCAAGGAGCATTTTCCGCTTTGATATCGTCTTCAGCCTTAATTGCCGAAGGGCCGGAAAGGTTGTTAGTAGAGTCAGCGCCATTATCCGCACAAGCGGCCAAGAGCAGGGCTGAGAGACCTAAAACTGTAGCGCGGGTTATTAAGTTTATCATCGACATTCTCCTTCATAACTTGCACTGACGCCTGCGCCATTGGCTGTGCACTCATTGCTATAAGTCTTGCCGTCGCAACCACAGACAGGCGCGTAATTTTGCGGGCAAATTTCAGGCAAAGGGGAACAGCGCCCGGGCGCATCCGCCGCCCCGCACATATCGCCTATACTACGTCGACAAAATTGTCCCACAGAACATTCATTCCGCAAGTTTTTGACCATGCCGCCACAAAATTTGACATCGGTAGGCGCTTCGCTGACGGGGAAGTTCGGCGGCGGTATATGCGGTTGATAACTGCCATTATGCGGAATGTTCTGCGGCGGCGCGCAGCATTGCTCAGAGGGCGCTGCGCAGGCGGTGAGCATTAAGGCAAAAAGGACAGCAAATAGATAACGCATCACCCCGTTCTTACCTCTGTCTCAACTTGGGCAGCCATTTCGGGGTCAAGGCGCAGGGCCATTGCGAGGCGGTCGAGATAATCTCTTTCCTTCGGGTGCAGACCATTAGCTACACGGCAAGAGGCCGCGTAGATTTCATAGGCCGTTTGGTCATTATCGGCGAGAGCCGCGATATCTTCGGCAGATGCGCCGCCTTTTAGCGCGGCGCTGAGCGTGGCTTCCGTGGCGCCGTCCTGTGTCTCAATCAACAGCTTCTCATTGTCGCTGATTTCGCCGTCGGCTTGTGCGGCCGCGACCATGGCTTGCAGAAGAATATCTGCCCGCTTTGCGGCCTTGTCGCCCTTAATGAGGCCAACCACATCGTCCATATTTTTGGGCATGCGTCCGGCTTGGTGAGCTTTGAAGGCGATGACGCCCAGAGCGCCCAAACCGCCCAGCGTCGCAAATTTGCGGCCTGAGCGAGAAGAGAGCAATAGCGCCAATCCGCCTGCGCCTGCTGCTATGGCGGTTTTCTCGCGTAAATCTTTGCGGCTGTCTTCGTCCGCCCCGACACTGAGCTTATCCGCCAAAAAGTCCTCGCCTTGCTTATAAAGCGCTTTGCCCTTTTTGGTGATTTCCTGCCGTCCCTGACTGTCAGGATTGATAAGGGCCTGACCCTCGGAGAGAAGTTGATCCAGAAACTTTTGAATGTCGGGAATTGATTGGGCCATGAGATATCCTTTCGTCACACGCCCTGATAGAATAATTTCAGGGCACGACAAAGGCAAAATACAGTTATTTACTCTTTGGTCTTGGGTATAGCGCAATATCGCTTTTTCACGTTTCAAAGAGCAAACGGATGCTCTCCCCAACCCTAAACACTAGGAAATGCATTTTTTACTTTATGACGGCCAATAGCCGAGGCACAACGGCGGTATGAAAACGGCATTTAAAATTATCGGTGGCTTCATTCTTTTGGGTGTTATCGTGGCCGCGGTTTATCTGCGCACCCCTGCGGGGCCGCAATTTAGTAAGGCCGACATTCGCGCTGCCGCCGCGCAATATGATGCGCGGATTATTCGCGATAATTATGGCGTCCCGCATATCTTTGGCACAACTGATGCAGATGCGAGTTTTGGCTTTGGTTATGCTCATGCCGAAGATGATTTTGAGACCATCCAAGACGTCATCATCGCGGCCCGAGGTATGAGCGCGCAATATAAGGGGAAGTCCGTTGCGCCGCAGGATTATCTATTTGATTTGTTCAAAGTCGCTGAGACGGTCGAGACCCGATATGAGGACGAGGTGCGAGGGGATGTGAAAGCCTTGGCGCGGGGTTACGCAGCGGCGCTTAATCTCTATGCTGTTGAAAACCCGGATAAGGTTCTGCCTGGCGTGTTGCCTGTCACGGAGCAAGATGTTCTCGCAGGGTTCACATGGGCGACACCGTTTTTTTATCGTTTGGACGGCTATCTCGAAGATTTGTTCAAAGCCGAAGATAAGCCCAATGTGTCGCCTTGGGCCCAAACGAGTGCTTGGGACATTCCCGATGCGGTACGGGGTTCAAACGCCTTTGCCGTGGCGCCGCGCCGCAGTGAGGACGGCAAGACTCGCCTTATCATCAACTCCCATCAACCTATGACCGGCCCTTATGCGTGGTATGAAGCACATATGGTATCAGAAGAGGGGCTGAACATGACAGGCGGCACTTTTCCGGGGGTGCCGATTATCGCCAATGGCGTGAATGAAAATTTGGGATGGGGGCAGACGGTCAACCGTCCTGACCTTGTTGATATATACGCTTTGGAGGTGGATGATTTCGACGCGCCCAAACGCTACAAACTTGATGGCGAATGGATTGATTTTGACCGGACACAATCAAAGTTTCGGGTCAAATTGTTCGGGCCATTTTCACTGCCTATTTCGCGCCCTGTTTTGTGGTCAAAACACGGTCCCGTCTTATCCACTGAGACCGGGCATTACGCGATCCGCTTTGCAGGGCTGCAAGGTATGGGGGCATTGCAGCAATGGTACGATATGGGCAAAGCCCAAACGATGGCGGAGTGGCAGGCCGCAGTCGCGCAGAACAAAGTGCTGTCCTTTAATATGATATATGCTGACAAACTCGGTCATATCGGCGCGGTCTATAATGCGCGTATGCCCGACCGTATAGAAGGCCCGGATTGGGAAGGTATCCTCCCCGGACAAAATTCAGAGTTGATTTGGGAGGGTTTCCGTCCATTGAGCGATATGCCGCAAATATGGGAGCCTGATTGTGGTTGGGTTTTTTCGGCCAATGCGACACCGTTCAATATTACCGACGCTGACTGTAATCTTTCTCGTGATGCTTATTCAGACACATTTGGTATCGAGAGTCGTATCACCAATCGAAGCCGCCGCGCGCTTGCTTTATTGACTGCGGATGACGCCATATCGCGCGAAGAGCTTCTCCGCTACCGCGCGGATACACGCTATGACCCGCAATCAAACCTGATGCAGTTTATCGTAGAGCTTGTCTCGCAAACTTATGATGAGCCTCTCTTAAATGAAGCCAAAGACGTCCTTCGAAACTGGGACGGTAACACTACGCAAGACAGCCGCGGGGCGGCGCTTGCCATCATCACCGGCACACGCGCTCTGGGGTATGAATTTATGGAAGAAGAGATGAACAGCGTGGAGGCTCTGCGCCAATCCGCACAAGATTTGAAAACCGGGTTTGGTCGTCTTGATCCGGAGTGGGGGGAGGTGAACCGTCTCAAGCGCGGAGAGGTTGATTTACCGCTCGACGGCGGGCCGGATATTCTGCGCGCGATTTACGCGGATCGGGACGGCGTGGCGAAGACAGGCGCTATGGCAGCGTTTGCCGGGGATACGCATATCATGATCGCGGAATGGGATGAGGCCGGAGTGTTGGACGTTCAAACCATTCATCAATTCGGCGCGGCGACTTTGGATGAAACCTCTTCGCATTATGCCGATCAAGCCCCGCTCTTTGCACGCGGAGAGTATAAGAAAATGCCGATGACATTGGAAGAAGTCTTGCCTTTAGCGACAAGAGATTATCGCCCAGGACAGACAATGACACAATAAGCGGTGCTTATTCGCCGCGAGCCGTGTTCAGACGTGGAGTGTTTTGGCGACTTGCTTGAACACTGTGTTGTTATTAGCATGACCTTATGACGACCATTCGGCTATGTCTGATTATACTCTCTTCGCTTCTGTTTCTAGCGTCTTGCCAAACCACGGGCGAACGCAATCAGGGTTTGAGAAGCGCGCTGAAATCTCCCGACACAATCACCCTTTCCATTCACCGTCAAAAAGAAGGGCTTATTCTGATTAAGGATGTAGAGATTGAGGGGCAGGCTTTGAATTTGCTCGTGGATACGGGGGCCACGAGAAGCGCAATATTTGAGTCGGCTCTCGGAGAGATGACACAAGAAATTACTTATGCCGGCAAAGCTAATATTCACGGTCTCACAGATGTAGGCAACAGGGACCGCATTATTGTTTCTAAAATGAAAATCGGGGCTTTAACTGTTAAAAATCGCCCTATGGTCGTCTTGGCCGATAGGCAGGTCGTGAAAAAACCGCCTCCCGAGGACATCAAATATCATGGACTAATCGGAATGGATATTCTCAAGGATTACCATCTACATATTTCCAAGCGAAGTAATACACTCAGCCTTATCCCGAACTCCATGACTGTTAATACGCCTACATCGTGGTTGAAATCGCCCCTTTTCCCCAATCCCTATATTGAGGATGGCCGAGATTTGCATTTCCTACCCTTAAGTTTTCTCGACCAGACTATTGCTGGCTTATTTGATACAGGAGCAGATATTAGTATTCTGAACTGGAATGAGACAAGCCATCCCGGCTTAGCAGAAACGCGTAAGAGGTTACGTGACAGTTGGGAGTTTCAAGGCGCGATTGGCGTGTTTAAACCCCATGCCAAAATACGGTTTGAGCAACTTCTGTCGGGACAAATCGGATGGCGAAATCAGGATTTCATTGTCATGGAGATGGAAAATTTGTCTGTATTAGGCGTAGAAAACTCTGCCTTTGCCATCGCGGGAATTAATCTGTTTAATTATGAGACGGTTTTCGTAAATTTCGATAGCGATATATTGGCCGTTGAGACGAAGAGGGATTTTCGGCGCTTGCGGAGTTCAGAATCTCCAACAACGGATATTCCTTATAATCGCTAATTAAGTGACAAACGGACGATAAAGGCGCGAGATATTTAACGGCGGTCTTCGGGTTCCTTTTTCGGTTTCCAATAATCTCGGCGACACCGTTGTCCGAGGCGTACCAATAATTCATAGTTAAGCGTGTCGCCGACTTTTGCTTCGGCCTCTAAATGCGTTCCGCGGAAGAGTGCTACGCCGCCGATTTCTACTGTGAGACGCGCTTCGGTCACGTCTAGCATGGTCAAATCCATGCTCACCCGCCCGACAATCGGGACTTCCATATCATGCATAATGGCTGTGCCTTTATTCGAATGCGAGACTGGAATGCCGTCGGCATAGCCCGCGCCGACCACAGCGATACGCATATCGCGAGGGGCTGTGTAGCTGGCGTTATAGCCTAATGTCTCTCCTTCTTTCACATAGCGAACCTGTAAAACAGGCGCGAGTAGAGATACAACGGGTTGGGTAACTTCTTGTTCAGGGTTGTTTGTTGCGGCCCCGCCATAAAGCCCAATGCCGGGTCGTACCATCTGGAAATGATAGGGTTTCCCTAAATAAACGCCTGCAGTGTTCGCCAGAGATAAAGGGGTTAAGGGCAGCTGTGCCGCCGCTTTGCGAAAAGCGCCCAATTGGGCTTTATTCATGGGGTGTTTGGCATTTGGCGCGCAGGCTAGATGGCTCATGACCCATTCAGGGTTTAGTGATTTCCATAGTTGTTTGTCGCGGGACAATTCTGTCAATTCTTCGGGTGTTAAACCCAATCGGTTCATGCCTGTGTCGATGTGGATGGCGGTGTAAGGCGGTTCATTGACGCTGTTGGAAACCTCCGCCCAAAACCTCGCTTGTTCAATGGAGTTGATGACGGGTTTGAGCTTTGCGCCCAATATAACTCCTTTATCGCGCGGGGCGGGGCCGTTCAGTACATAAATGGCAGCATTAGGCCCGATGCCGTCGCGCAGAATTTTACCTTCTCCGGCTGTTGCGACGAAGAATATCCGGCACCCTGCACCATAAAGCGCCCGTCCGACAGGCACTGCCCCAAGGCCATAGGCATCGGCTTTAACGGCCGCGCCGATTTTGGCCACACCCGCTTTTTTCTTCAGTGCTGCGTAATTGGCTTTGATAGCATCTAAATCAATTCGAAGTGTAGGGCGGGTTGAATATGAAGGCTGAATAGACATGGCACCGCCCTAAACGAGGAATGCGGCAGTGGGAAGGCGTAAGCGACGAAAATGACTGAGTCGCATCGTAATGAGAACAAATAAGCCGCTCTGTTATCGCCGCGTCGTCACGAAATTGGGGAGGTAACGCGGCTCTAACCCGTGGCTAATAGCCGACAGCGTAATGCAAATTGCCTTTGGGAGGCCTTGACGGTGTTCCAGTCCAGCTCTCCGCAGAGGCAATGTCCCAATCTGCCTTCCATGTGTCGGGTCGCGTTGATGCACTTAACAAAGCGTTTTCAGGCAAATAATCATATAGTTCTGCAAATGTCTTTGTTTCATGGCCGCCGACACGGTGGCAGAGGTGGTGCGGGGCAATATCAGAGGGGCTGTCTAATCCCGCGCCAGCGACGATTTCCAATAAGTTATGAATGTTTGCAGTTTGGTAATTCGCCACGCGTTCGGCCTTCAAATCGACATCCAATGCGTTGAACCGGGCCGCCTTTTGCGTCGCAATTCCGGTCGGGCATTTATCATTGTGACAGCTGCGCGCTTGAATGCAGCCCAAGGCTAACATCATGGCGCGCGCAGAGTTGATCGTATCAGCGCCCAAAGCCATGAGGCGTATCATGTGAAAGGCAGAGATGGCTTTGCCGGATGCAATGAGACGAACATCTTTGCGCAAGCCAATGCCTGTCAGAGCGTTATGGGCAAAAAGTAGACCTTCTCGCAGGGGGGTGCCGACAGAATTCGTCATTTCAATCGGAGCTGCGCCTGTTCCGCCCTCAGATCCGTCAATCGTAATGAAGTCAGGCGTTAGACCCGTTTTGAGCATGGCCTTACAAATCGCCAAGAATTCAGACTTATTCCCTATGCAGAGCTTAAACCCGACAGGTTTGCCGCCCGATAATGTCCTCAATTGGTCGATAAATGTTAAAAGGCCTTCGGGGGATGAAAAGGCTGAATGAGCGGCCGGAGAAATAACATCTTTTCCCATTGGGACGTTGCGAATTTGTGCGATTTCAGCTGTGAGCTTCACTGCCGGTAGAATGCCGCCATGACCAGGCTTGGCCCCTTGAGAGAGTTTTACCTCAATCATTTTGACTTGGTCGGAAGCAGCGCGCGCGGCAAATAAATCAGGGTCGAATTGACCGTTTTCATTACGGCATCCAAAATACCCTGTGCCGATTTGCCAAATTAAGTCCCCGCCGTAACGCTTGTGATAGGCGCTAATGCCGCCTTCGCCAGTATTATGGGCGAAATGCCCCGCTTTAGCCCCTTTATTGAGTGCTAAAATCGCATTTTTACTCAGGGCGCCATAGCTCATGCCTGAAATATTGAGGAGGGAAGCATCATACGGTCGGGTGCAGCGAGGCCCGCCGAATTGAATGCGTGGATTTGGGTTCGTAATCGTGGTGGGCGCGACAGAGTGGTTCACCCATTCATAACCTGTGCGGTAAACATCGAACAACGTACCGAAAGGACGCGTATCGAGCTCTTTTTTTGCCCGTTGATAGACTAACGATCTGAATTCGCGGCTTATGGGGCTGCCATTTGTGTCCGATTCGACAAAGTATTGTTGGATTTCCGGACGGATGGCTTCAAAAAAATAACGTAAATGGCCAATGACGGGGTAAAGCCTAAGTACGGTTTTGCGCTTCTGAAAAATATCATAAAGGCCAACACCCAATATTAGGGTGCCCCCGATAAACCCCCAAGCCGCGGGCGGCCATACATAGCTCCAAAGCGCTAAACCGCAGAATAAAACCGTCATCAACGTAAAGAACAGAATGCGGGCGTTTAGCTCTGAGGGCTCTAAAGTCAGCGTTCCGTCAATGCGCCTGCCACGGCCACGCATGTTTTCGAAATGGCTTTCAGTCTGTATTTTATGTGGGTCGAGCATTGCGCCCTCCGAGGTGTTTTTATTTTAACACACCATTTGGTTGCACAACATGGTTGAGATTTTGCTAATAGACGCTTTTACAATTATCAAACGGCGCAGATTTAAAACGGCGCGCCTTCATAATCTTCAGGCGCGAGATTGCCGAATTTCGTCAGATCAGGGTTAAATGATAGTTTTATTGTACCGATGGGACCGTGACGTTGTTTCCCGACGATGACCTCGGCCTTACCCATGAGTTTATCCATGTCTTCTTGCCATTGCATGTGTTCATCCGTGCCTTCTGAGGGTTCGGACCGGGCGAGGTAGTATTCCTCGCGGAAGACGAACATGACGACGTCGGCGTCTTGTTCAATTGACCCTGATTCACGCAAGTCGGAAAGTTGCGGGCGTTTGTCATCACGCTGCTCGACCTGACGAGAAAGCTGGGCGAGGGCGAGCACGGGTACGTTTAGTTCTTTCGCTAAGGCTTTCAGGCCTTGCGTGATCATCGATACTTCTTGCACGCGGTTGGATTGACTGTTCATTGCATTGCCGCCTGTCAATAGCTGCAGATAGTCAACCACGATACAATCGAGACCGACCATACGTTTCAAGCGGCGGGCGCGGGCAGAGAGCGCACCAATGGACAGACCGCCCGTATCATCAATATGAAGCGGAATACGGCTAATCTCATCCGCGCTGTCGCGAATATGCTCATATTGCTCAGTATTGATATCGCCGCGGCGAATACGGTGAGAGGGGACTCCAGAATGTTCAGCTAAAAGCCGTGTTGCGAGCTGTTCGGATGACATTTCCAGAGAGAAGAAACCGACCACGCCGCCATCGGCCGTTTTTTCTATGCCGTTCTCATCCGTTTCCTTGCGGTGGGCTTTGGCGATATGGAAGGCAATATTGGTCGCCAGCGAGGTTTTACCCATGGAAGGTCGTCCGGCAAGGATGACTAAGTCTGAGCTGTGAAGTCCGCCTAATTGTCTGTCTAAGTCAATCAGGCCAGTTGAAATGCCTGACAGGTTGCCATCCCGAGAAAAGGCCGCACTGGCCATCTCAATGGATTGAATGAGAGCATTTTCAAAGCTGACAAAGCCGGATTGCGTCCCGCCGATTTCCGCTAGACTAAATAACTGGCTCTCGGCTTGGGTGATCTGCTTTTGCGCGTCGAGTTCACTGTCAGGGTTTTGGGCCCCGCTTTTAATTTCCTCACCCAAACGAATGAGCTCCCGCCGCATTGCCATATCGAAAATTAGTTTCGCATATTCGGGGGCTGTAACACCGGGCGGCGCTGAGTCGAGCAAGAGTGCCAGATATTCCACGCCGCCAATATCGATCAAAGTTTCGTCTTGGCTAAAGCGGTTTTTCAAGACAATAGCATCGGCAAGTTTACCGTGTTCAATCAGAGATGAGATGGAATCGAAAATACGAACATGGATGGGATTGTAGAAGTGCTTGGCTTTCACAATGCCGCTGACTCGGTGATAAACTTCATTATCATAGAGCAAAGCGCCCAAGAGCGCTTGTTCCGCCTCGGCGGATTGCGGGGTTGTGTCTAAGGCGGTCTCGGAACCGAGTGCCGCGTCATTGTCAGCTGTGTATACCATTCCCTCTGCTTAGCTTGATTCTAAAAGACGCATAGAAGAACAAATAACGAACAAATGCCTCTATAGCAAATGAGTTATACAGGGGGATAAGTTGTGGGGATAACGGGGATAAGTTTGGGCTTAACTCTCCCGACGCGTTAAAAATGCCAGCCTCTCAAACAAATGTACGTCTTGTTCGTTTTTCAACAAGGCGCCGTGAAGCGGCGGAATCATTTTTGTTTTATCTGTCTCGCGCAGGGTTTCGGGGTCAATGTCCTCAACGAGTAAAAGCTTCAGCCAATCGAGGAGCTCAGACGTGCTTGGCTTTTTCTTAAGGCCGGGCATATCGCGGACCTCGAAGAACCGTTTGAGCGCAGCGGAAAGCATACGTGATTTAATATCAGGAAAGTGAACTTGAACAATTTTCTGCATCGTCTCTGCATCAGGAAATTGGATGTAATGGAAGAAACAACGGCGCAGAAACGCATCCGGTAGGTCTTTTTCATTGTTGGACGTTATGATGATGATTGGGCGTTGTTTCGCCGTGACAGTCTCGCCCGTTTCGTAAACGTGAAAGCTCATCTTATCGAGTTCATGCAAAAGATCGTTTGGAAACTCGATATCGGCCTTATCAATTTCGTCGATTAAAAGGATAGGCCGCTTTTCTGCCGTGAAGGCATTCCAGACCTGACCCCGTTTAATGTAGTTTTGAATGTCATTGACGCGGTCATCACCAAGTTGCGAGTCGCGCAGCCGGGCTACGGCGTCATATTCATACAGACCCTGTTGAGCCTTGGTCGTTGATTTGATGTTCCATTCCAACAAAGGCGTACCGAGAGCTTCGGCAATCTCATGCGCCAGAACGGTTTTCCCGGTTCCGGGTTCCCCTTTGATTAAAAGCGGACGTTCCAATGTGATGGCCGCATTGACAGCCATTTTCAAATCTTGCGTCGCGACATAGTTTTTTGTGCCGTTAAATTTCATTTTGGCCTCAATATAGCGGGTGTTGTGTGTTCGTTTTTCGCAGTCTTATCCTGCCCATGAAGTGCAGACAATCAGTTACCAACAGATGAACACTTAAAAGTGACATAAACATATGTATTGCCTGATTGCGAATCTGAATGAGTCGGTATAAATCGCCCTAAATCACTGATACGGGCAGAAAGCCTATCATGTCGATACCACAAAATTGCGAGTGTAACCGGGGAGGTTAGAATGGCAAAAACGAAGAAACCCGTCAAATTGGCCGCGAATTACATGCCGTCCGAAGACGAAAAATTCATGAATGCTAAGCAGCAGGAATATTTCCGCCAGAAGCTTCTGGCGTGGAAAGCCGATATCGTTGCAGAAACGCGTAATACGGTTGAGTTTTTAAAAGGCGAGAATGTATCTCACCCTGATCCGGCCGATACAGCGGCGGCCAATGCTGACCGCCAATTGGAATTACGTACGAAAGACCGCCTTCGAAAGCTCGTCAATAAAATCGACAAAGCTCTTCTCCGTATTGAAAACGGGACTTATGGGTATTGTGAAGAAACAGGCGACCCTATCAGCCTCAAACGCCTTGATGCGCGCCCAATCGCGAAACTCTCTATCGAAGCTCAGGAAATGCATGAACGCGGCGAACGCTTACAAGCCGGGTAATTCTTCAATAATCAAAGACTATCCCAAGCCGTCTCTCTTGAGGCGGCTTTTTTTATTGGGAGCGAAGGATTTTGCTCTTTGATACGTTTGAGTTACATATGCCGCAGAATGATATTTAAGGTCTGACTATGAATTTGAACGGTGCGATTGCTGTCACACGCTTTGGATTGGGCGCTACCACGGGCGAGATCACGTCAGCGAGTGCGTCACCCAAATCTTGGTTGTTGAACCAATTAAATGACGGGAATGCCCGATCATTCAATGGTAAAGCCCTCAAGCCGTCCTCGGATATTTATAAGGTGGCGCGTGATTATAGGGAGAAAAGAAAATCTCTTACAGGGGACATGGAAACTGAGGCGAGCAGTAAGTTTGGTAAATTTTTACGCGAAAACTTCCAAAAAGAGCTTCTCTGGCGTGAAAATCATGCTGCAACGACGCGTGCGCCTTTCCACGAACGTCTGACTCGTTTTTGGTCCAATCACTTCTCCGTCTCTGCTCGTAACAGGCAAACCCGAACCTTTGTCGGCGCTTATGAGAGAGAGGCTATCCGCCCCTACGTCACTAATAATTTTTATCACTTGGCCGCTTCGGCGATTTTTCACCCAGCGATGGTGACATATCTGGATAATGTGAATTCTGTTGGCCCTAAGTCAAAAGCAGGACAGAGGCGAAAGAGGGGGCTTAATGAGAACCTCGCGCGGGAAGTTTTGGAGCTTCACACGGTGACGCCGCTGTCTGGTTATGCCCAAACCGATGTTACGGAGTTTGCCAAGGCCTTGACGGGATGGACGATTGGCCGCCGCGAACGTGATCCTGACAATATAGGCAAGACCGTATTTGAAGGCCGCGCCCATGAACCCGGAACTCGCAATGTTTTGGGCAAGAGCTATTCTCAGAATGGGGCAAACCAAGCCTTGAAGATATTAAAGGACTTGTGCGCCAGACCGGAAACGGCGCAAAATATTGCCTTGAAACTGGCACGCCATTTTCATTCAGATACGCCGCCGGAAACACTTGTAAAAAAACTAAGCGCGAATTTCCTTGAGACAGGAGGCGATTTGAAAGCTGTTTATAAGGTTTTGATTGACGCGCCGGAAATGTGGACGGAAACCGCGGAGAAGGTAAAGACGCCGCAAGAATTGATTGTTTCAACAGCCCGTATGGTTGGCCTCAAAAATGTCTTCCCGCGGCGGGCTCGTGATAGTTATGAAAGCCTGGCGCAAATGCCCTTTTCTGCCCCTACACCGGAAGGGTGGCCTGATGTGGCCGAAGCGTGGTTGGGCCCGGATTCAATGATGAAACGCATTGAATGGGCGAATGAATTAGCGTCCCGTTTGGCAACAGAGGATGCCCGCGAGTTTTTGCAGGCGGCTCTTGGCCCGCGTATATCCGAGGCGACATTGAAATCTGTCTCGCGTGCGGAAAGCGTTCAGCAGGCATTTGTTTTGGCTCTGATGAGCCCAGAATTTCAAAGGAGGTAGAGATGGCGCATTTTACCAGACGTGAGGGCCTCTTCTTGGCAGGTGCCTTTGCGGCGTCCTCTGTGTCAGGACTTAGTTTTGCGCAAGGCATTGAATCGCGAAAATTTATATTCGTTATGTTACGCGGCGCGATGGACGGTCTGTCCGCGCTCATGCCGGATGACGACAGGCTAGACGCTGTCAGAGCGAGCATTCTACCAGATAAAGACACACGTCTTGATTTGGGGAATGGGTTTCGCCTGCATCCACAATTGGCAGGTTTAAACAAACTCTATCAATCAGGCGATGCCGCTTTCATTCCTGCCAGTGCAACGTCCCATAGAGATCGCTCACATTTCGAAGCTCAAGACGCGTTGGAAACGCTCGGAAAAGCGGGGGCGAAAGACGGCTGGCTCAATCGCGCTCTCCAGCATTCAGATCAAAAAGGGTTGTTCGTTGGGCGCGCTGTTCCCTTGGCGTTTAAGGGCAAAGCGCCCGTCACGAATTGGTCGCCGCCTATGTTTGACACGCCGTCGGACCAGTTATTGGAACGACTATCCGATTTATATAGTCAAGATATGACATTTGCTGCGTCGCTGGAAAAAGCGCGAAGCGCTGACAGTTTCGATATGCAAACATCAAAACGCGAATCGAGACGGTTCTCTAAAGAATATAGTATCGCGCTATCCTCGATCGGCAAGATGATGTCCGCGGAGAACGGGCCCGGTATCGGCATGGCGGCGCTCGATGGATGGGATACACATGCGGGGCAAGAAAATGATTTGAACCGCAAGTTTTCTGCTCTGAATGAAGGCCTCATGGCGTTGAAAAAGAGCCTCGGCAAGACGTGGTCCAAGACCTGTATTGTTGTCTGTTCGGAGTTTGGGCGAACCGTCGCGGCAAATGGGACGAAAGGTACAGATCACGGGACGGGCGGATTAGTTATGCTTATGGGCGGGGCCGTTAAAGGCGGTCAGGTCTTGGGTGATTGGCCGGGCCTAAAATCGTCTGACCTCTATGAAGGGCGAGACCTCTTCCCCGCGAATGATATTTCCGCGATTTTAAAGGGCGTTCTACGCGATCATTTGGGCGTCGATAAACGCGCTCTGGATCAGAGTGTTTTTCCAAATTCAGCACGCGGCTTTGATGGTCTTGTGAGGTCTTAGGCCTTTGATTTCAGAGTTGGCTGAGAATAGTCTTGTCAGTGATTTTATCATCATTCACGAGCAGGAAGGCCTTGGAGAGGATGACCGAGAGAAGACCGTCTCCGGCAAAGGGCAAGTGAATTTTATCGGCTTGTCTAGCTTTGGGGCTTTTCAGGATACAGAGATAGCGATTGCCCGGCATGATCATAATATTGCCGGAACCGAAGTGGATTTTATAAGTGTTGCGCTTTCCTTGAACAGTCAGAAACTTATCGGTGATCTCGCATTTATCGGCGATCGCCAATTTGGGCAGAATGCCCGCGATAAGCTCTTTTCGCATTTTGGCCGTTTGGCCCAAATCCCCAAAGGCATGAGACGTCCAGTAATTGGCAAATCGCCCATTCGGCCCGCCATCGGCCCAAGTCGGGTCATTGGCAACAGATGTCACGGAGACAAATAAATCTACATCCCGCATGATTTCGGAAAAGACAATTGGCGGCACGTCCTCCATGCGCATTTGCTCTTGATCAACGGAGGAGAAGCGCACTTGGTCTGTTGTTAGGTAAAGCGGTATCCAAGCGTTACTATGATTATCTTCAGAGATAATTTCGACGTGAAAATCCGCCATAATACCAAAGGCGCGAATATGCTTTTGCGGCAGGTTCCAACTATCCCACATGCCTTGAAGGCTATAGCTCCATTGTTTGGCATCGCAGAGGGCTTTGAATTGATGTTGGCGTATGATGTGCGCCGCGAAACGGTTGGAATAAATCTCCGTGTTACGTTCGGCATCCGTGACGACATAAACTTCGCGGTGGGCTTGTTTGAACGGTTGCGTTAGGCCGAGGCCCTCAATCTTTCTACGCCACGCCACGATTGTGTCGGCGTCCTCGAAAAGAGGGTGCCAGAGCCGCACCGCCGCCGCGTCTGAAGGCGAGATAATTTTTCCGTCCCGCGTGCTGAGGCCGTCTTCGGTGGGCAGGACAGAGTGTGATTTCGTTCCATCTGTGATGTACCAAATAAGGCTTTGGGTAAGATTGACCCGCAAAGGGTGTTCCCAATATTGCGTTTTCCAAGAGGCAAAATCCCAGGACCTGTCATTGATATAGCTTTGCTCTATCGCTTGTGTTTGACCAGACATCAACGCCGACATATCTTTGGTAAGTTGGCGCAGCCGCGTTAAATCCGCTTTGTGATTGTTTCGGATATCCGTTGGTATGGTCTTGCGCGCTTTCCCTGCTTTATCGGTCCATCCTAAAATAGCCTTTTGCGCGGAGAGGGCGATCGTCGCGGAAAAGTCGCCGAGAGTTTCCGAATACTCGCCGTTTTCAAACCCAAATGTTGGCAGAGAAGCATCTTCGAGCTCATCTGTTGTAACGCCTTTTTTCTCCGCGATTTCGTCGAGCTTTTTCTGGATGTCGGCTTTGACACTGGGGTATTTAATTTTCCCGCGCAAACGCACGAGTTCGGCCACAGCGGTTTTGTTTTCCGTCATGTTCATCAGGGCGATGCAGCAGGCATTGCCGAGCTTTTTAGAGCGTGCACCAATCCCCGCAACTTTCACATAACTGGTCTCTGCCAACCGTCCGATAGCTAGAGCGGTCTCATCAGAGGGTGCGATAGCGGCCGACCAGACAAGACCTTTTAAAACGTCCAAACCGGGGTCAGGGGCTTGCGGGTCGGGTTTTATTTGCGCGGTCCACTTTGTGAGTTGTGAGCTAAAGCGCTTCTTGCCAATGACCTCTATAAGGGGCGCAGCCGTTTTTAACCAAGCGCCAGACGGCTTTGATCCATTTGCGGTGAAAGCATGGGTTAGAAGGGCGAACCAATTCTCGCGCTCTGCGTCGACCATCGCTTTTAGGTCTGGCGTGACAGCCTTGGAAAATTCACCTTCGGGAATAATAAAAGCTTGCCCACGTGCATCTTCATTTAAGAGCGACTGAATACGGGACTTAATTTTGCGAACGGCTTCGGTATCTGAATAGCGTTGGTGTTTCGTCGATTTCTTTATAACTTTATTCAAGGCAGCGCGTAACTCACCTTGCGGGGAGTCCGCGCCTAAATGTCTCTCCACCGCAGAGAGAACGGAACGAATAGGGGTTTCCCAATCAAAGCTGCGTCGTTTGGCACAGCCTAAAAGCATGCCTGCTAATTGAGCCTCAGTGAAGGGGAGTTTGGAGCGCAGTAAAGTGCTGGCCAGTTTCATTTCGGCGCTGTTTGTGGCCCAGCCAGTTTCATTTAACTCCTTATTCCCAAGCCTATCTTTTACACGATCTACCCCTAAAATATGCGCGGCCGCATAGTAGCAAATTTCGGCCTGAACTTCTTTGCTTTCGGCTTTGATGGCTTTCCAAGCCGCGACATCTGATATTTTTAAATCGCTTCTGTATACAGTGCCGCGGCGCTCAATATATTCCTCCATAAAATCCCGTCCCATTATATAGGCACGGCTTTTACCAGAGGTCCGGATTTTTGGTTTTGAAGGTAGCGCTGAAGTTTGTGAATTTCCTGATTTTCTACCAAAGAGCCGTTCAAAAATACCCACGCGCTTAACCTCCGATAAGCGGCGTTAAACGAAGAAAGACCGCCTCACTATCGGGTTTCAGCAAGATAGTGTCGTTCAGATCCTCAACTTGTTTATCGTTATAAAGCAGAAAGTATTCTCCTTTAACAAAAGACTTTAGCGCAGTATTGACGGCCTGACGGCCTGACGGCCTGACGGGCATCAATGGGTTTCTTACCGCTACGCTTTTTAACAGAGTCGTTAAGCAATACTTCTGGCGACATTTTGGTGAGACCTGCGAGGAACATGCGGTGCTCGGCTCGAATCATTTTTTCGCTACGATTATTGGAGTTTATCTGCGCGACTTCTTCTTCGACGCGGCGCGTAATGAAGTCACGAACAGTGATGGATTCCTGCGGATAGAGAATATCCAAAATCGGCGTCTTCGTTTTGCCGAATTGCTCATCAATAATCCGAACAGAAATCCCCATTACTCTGTCACTTTCTTCTCTTTATTATAGCTATCAATTCCTCACAGTAGGAGTGCCAATGGCACTAACCCGCTTTTTTAGAGGCGATGTAACCGTCCACTTGGTCTTCCAGAACGCTTAGGGAAACGGGGCCGTTACGAAGGACCACATCGTGGAATTCACGAATGTCATAGTCCTCTCCGAGAGCGTCTTGAGCCTTGCCGCGCAACTCCAATATCTTGTTCATGCCGATTTTATAGGCTGTCGCCTGTCCCGGCATAACGATATAGCGCTCAATCGCTTTGATGCAGTCCCCCTCTGGGTTGGGCGTGTTAGTCACAAGATAATCAATCGCCTTTTCACGGCTCCATTTTTTATCGTGCAGACCTGTATCTACGACGAGGCGTGCGGCCCGCCAAAGTTCCATCGCGAGCCGTCCGAAGTCAGAATAAGGGTCTGTGTAAAAGCCCATTTCCTTCGGAAGATACTCTGAATAAAGGCCCCAGCCTTCGGAATAAGCTGTATAGCGGCCATATTTACGGAAGTTCGGGATGCCTTCTAATTCTTGCGCAATGGCGAGTTGCATATGATGACCTGGAATGCCTTCATGATAGGCTAGCGCTTCCATTTGGTAGATAGGCATGTCTTCCATGCGGTAGAGATTGGCGTAATAATAGCCGGGGCGTGAGCCGTCCGCCGCCGGACGTGAATAGAAAGCTTTACCAGCACTTTGTTCGCGGAACGCTTCTACGGCCCTGACTTCTAATTCGGCTCTAGGTTTTTGAATGAAATAGGCGTCGATTTTACCTTTCATGACGTCAATTAAATCCGTTGCTTCGCGCAGATATCGTTCCTTACCGCCGTCTTCGGTATAGAAGAAACGTTCATCCGTACGTGTAAACTCAAAGAAGTCCTGAAGGGAGCCTTCGAAATCAACTTGTTTCATGATGTCGCGCATTTCGCCGTGAATGCGGTCAACTTCGGACAGGCCAAGGTCGTGAATTTCGGTCGGGCTCATATCCGTCGTGGTCATCATACGCAGGCGGTAAGCATAAAAATCATCGCCATTGGGCAGCTTCCATGTCCCGTCGTCTGTGGACGCGCTCTTTTGCTGGCGCTCCATTTCAGTGCGCAGTTTTGTGTAAGTGGGGCCAACAACATTCTGTAAGGCCTCAATGGCGCCCGTATAAAGTGTTTCGCGTTGCTCATCTGTAAGGTCTAATTTGTCTGCCTTGGTTTTGAGATTGGCCAACATCAAATTAAGTTTACCCGACTCATCGAAAGGGGCGCCGCTCATAATATTATCGATATCACGCAAGACGTGAGGGTAAACAAAAGCGGGCGGCGCAATGCCCTTATCGAAACTTTCCTTGGCCAATGCTATGGCTGGGGCAAATTTTTGATCAATCTTATTCAAGCGCGCAACATAGGCTTGGGCATCTTCGTAGTTTTCAATTTTGTGCTGGTTCAACAAAAATGTGGGAGCGGCCGCGTGGACGCCTCGCATCTGGTTGAACGGGTATTGGTGATAATACCAATATTTACCTTCTAAGCTTCGTTCTGCCTGGTCAATGAAAATGTCATAAGACAACTTGTTTTGGTCGTTCAATGCGTCGCGGTCAAAATTAGCTTGTAGTTCTTCCATGGCCTGACGACGGCGATCTAACTCTTCGAGATAGAAGCTTTTAGACATGTCGTTCCACTCATCCATGCGCTCTTTGATGCCGCGCGAGGCCAGCCTCTCTGGGTAACGTTTTAGGGCCGCTTTATCATATTCCGAGAACCAAAGCTGAATACGCTCATTTACATTGCTATTAGCGGTGACTTTGGAAGTTTTAGCCGAGTCAATCTCGGTTGAACCTGATTTTGTGATGGTCTCTCCTTGGCAGGCAGCCAAAACAATCAAGCTCGCGCCAGTCGTCAAAAAATGCTGAATTTTCATGAGTGTCTTCCCATTATGTCTATCTGAGGTGTGTCTATCTAAGGTTTTATAAATAGGGTGTAGCCGAAATAAAGGGCTGCCGCCAATAGGGCTAGCCAAGAAAGTTTTCTAAGGGGTGATGACACCTTTGCCGCTATGAAAGCAATGACGCCAGTAATACCTAGCGCTATGAGTCGGTTCTCTTGTTGAAACAGACCTAATCGGGGGAATACATAATAATGCGTGGCTGCGACGATAGCCAAGGCAAAAGCAATTGAAATCATTGTGGCCCAGTCCGTCCCATCAGTCTTAGAGGGTTTAGTTGAAGTTGCGGCTTGCTTCGCTTTTTTCTTTCTTGCGGCTTTTTCTTGTTTCTTTCTCTGCGCGGCGTCTTGCTCGGCTTTCTTTTGCTCAGCCTCTCTTTGTTCTCTCAAGGCTTTCGCATTGCGGTCGGCTTGTCTTTGCTTTTCGCGTTCAGCCGCTTCGCGCTGACTTTTCTGAGCGCAGTTTGCGCAATGCCCGCCTAGGATAGGGTTGGCGCATACGGCGCAAAAACGGCTATCCATTGGATGCGGTAAAGTCATGTGATGTGCCCCAAATTCAAACTGTCTGCGACCTATTGTGTTTCTGCGATCCAGTCATCGACAAGTTTTTCCAAGATAACGAGCGGAACAGAGCCATTGGCGAGAATAACATCATGGAACTGCGCGACGTCAAATTTTTCGCCGAGTTCCGTCTCTGCCTTTTTGCGCAATTCCTGAATTTTCAACATCCCGATTTTATAGGCTGTCGCTTGGCCAGGCCAAACAATGTAGCGATCAATCTCTGCGCGGACATCCCCTTCGGGGTTGGGGATATTATCGAGATAATATTGCACGGCCTGCTCACGCGTCCATTTTTTGGAATGGATGCCGGTGTCCACCACAAGGCGAGCCGCGCGGAAAATCTCCATCGAAAGACGTCCGAAGTCTGAATAGGCATCTTTATATAAACCCAATTCGGCAGGGACGCTCTCCGCATAAAGTGCCCAGCCTTCGATATAGGCTGTGTGTCCGCCTAACGTCCGAAATTTGGGCAGGCCTTTAAGCTCCTGCGCCAAAGCGATTTGCATGTGATGTCCGGGTATACCTTCATGATAGGCGAGGGCTTGTTGCAAATATTTGGGTTGTTCTGCAACGTCTTTCAGATTGACGTAATATGTACCGGGGCGAGACCCATCTAGAGCGGGACTATTGTAAAAAGCCCCAAAGGCTGTGGCCTCACGAAAGGGCTCAACGCGTTTGACAATCATGTCGGCTTTTGGCTTTGTAATGAATAACTTATCAAGACGGCCCCTCATATCATCAATGATAGCAGTTGCGTCTTGAATATAAGCGTCTCGTCCTTCATCTGTGTTTGGGTAAACAAATTGAGGGTCTTGGCGCAGGAAGTCGAAAAATTCTTTGAGGTTTCCGTCAAAACTGACGCGCGCCATAATTTTACGCATTTCGTCTTGTATGCGGGCGACTTCGGCCAATCCGATATTGTGGATTTCATCGGCCGTCATATCCGTTGTGGTATAGTGGCGCAGACGCGCGGCGTAATAGGCCTCTCCCCGCGGGAGCTTCCAAGCGCCGTCATCGTTGGTAGCCTTGGCTTCATGAGCGTTAAATACGGCAATCAGATTTTCGTAAGCAGGCTCGACCGAGTTTAGAAGCGCGCGTTCCGCGGCCTGTATGAGCTTGTCTTTATTATCCAATTGCGCAACTTTGGATTTGAAATCAGCGAAGATTGGGCTGTCCGTCCGGCTGCCGTCAAAAGGCGCGCCTTTGATAACATTCTCCGAGGCTGTGCGGATTTTGTCATAAACAAATTTCGGTAGAACCACGCCTTTGTCAAATTGGTCTTCGGCGCGGGCTTGGGCCTGTCCAAGATACTCATCAAACTCATTTAAGCGAGCAATGTAGGCTCTAGCGTCTTCTTCGGTTTCGATCGTATGGAAGTTGATGACAAAGGAAGGCAAGCTAGTATGCGGCCCGCTCATATGTTGGAACACATAATCATGATCCGCAAAAGCATGTGTGGCAAGCTCGTCCTCGGAGTCAAATTCGAATAAGCGATAGGACAGTCTCGTCTGCTCATCCAAGCGGTCAATGTCGAACTTATCCCTCAGCGCACTCAGCCGGGCTTGCTGAATTGCCGCTTCTTCATCGTGTGCCATCGCCGAGATATCGTCGAGCCTATCTTTATTTGTATCGCGACCGAGATAAGTTTGTGACATGGGTGAGCGGGCTAAATCGTCTTCATAGCGTGCTTCAAACCAAGCATTCAGCCGGTTTGACTCTTCTTCCACTAAAACCTCACGAGAGGGCGTATCTGTGGAGGGTATGCAGGCGGACAGCCCCGTTAGGGCCCCCATAAAGGCGAGCGTCAGCAGCGTTGATTTGGATGTGTTCGTAGGTTTGTTGGTCATAATGTCTGACTAACATAAAGTTTACAGAAACCTATAGCCGAACCCTATTTTTTATCGCATGAATGTAACACGCCCAGATTGTTCAAACCCCTGCATAAAGTTCATTATGGATATCCTGATCCACGACACAGATGATACTGCCGCAAAATTGCAGCGCTCTGACGCTTGGGCTGACGAAGACCCGCGGAAGGGTTTTGGAACTTGGCTGTCAACGGCATTGATTGCCTTCCTTGCGATGATTGTCATCGGCGCTGCCGTGCTAATCGCGTTCCATGTAAGAGAGATTGGCTGGACAGGTTTGGTCTTTTTAGGCGGCTTGGCTGTGGTGGCGCTGTTTGGCGTCATGAGTGTCTTATCCGGACAAGGCGCGAAGAAAGGCCAAGCTGATACTGCGCTTCTGGACGAGGTGTTTATGGACAATCTGACGCCGTCCATATTAGTGAAGGATGGGCGGCCTGTTCGCGCTAATTCAGCCTATCGCAGTCTCTATAATAGTTTGGGTGTGGAGTCACAGGATGATGAACCTATCCCCGTTGACCGTCTGTTTTCTTCCGCGGATGAAGATATGGCGAGCGCGATATTCCGACTTCATCATTTAGAGAGTACCGTGACGTGGGCCAAAGAGGTTCTGGATTACCTCACACCTGATGGCGAGCTAAGGCGGTACAAAATCTCAACACGTAAAATTGGTCCAGACGCGACACACAGGCTGTGGCAAGTTTTGGATGTGACCCCCACAGACCCAATTGCGGATCGTCTCATGACACATGCGCCTGTGGGTTTGTTCTCTGTATCCAAAGAGGGGCATGTTCTGTCTATGAACGCAACTTTGGAGAAATGGCTCGGCGTTGAAGCGGGGGCGCGCCCTGAAAAACTAAGCGAATTTATTGAAGCCCCAAAGGCTTTGCTGGAAAGCAGCGCTGTGCCAGGCCGATCTATTCGGACCGACACGCGTTTGATAACAAGAAAAGGTATCGTGACGCCGACAATCCTTGTGGGTCGTTGGGAGGCGTTAAATACGGGCGATCTGATTTGTAGCGCCGCTCTTTATGGTCACTCAAGCCTGCCAAAGGCCGTATCGCCGTCAGCCTCACGTTTCGGCGCGGTTTCAGGGCAAGCGAATACAAGCTCATTAACTGAAAACCAATTAGCCGGTTATGCGGCCGCACCTGTCGCAATGTTAGAATTGAGCCTATCGGGGCTCGAATACCCTATTGCAGAAGCGAAAATTGTCAGCACTAACCCTGCATTTGCGCGCATGAGTGACGACGCGGAAGCGAATGGGAAAGCATTTGGCGACATTTTCGCCATCAAAGAAGGGGAGCATCGTTTCTTAGAGCTGACATCCGCTCAATTTGATGCCGATAAGCCCTTTGATGCGACCTTGACGGGCAAGCGCGCTATGCCTGTCAGTGTCTATGTTTTGGTGGATACGGCGCCGCCTGTTTTGGATGCAGACGATAACCCAACGGTTAAGGTTTGGGCTTTCCTCGTTGATGTTAGCGCCAGAAAATCTCTTGAAGATCAACTTGTTCAAAGCCAGAAAATGCAGGCGATTGGCCAGCTGGCCGCAGGTGTAGCGCATGACTTTAACAATCTTTTGACGGCCATTCGTCTGAATACAGATGAGTTACTGCAACGGCACCCTGTGGGCGATCCGTCTTATCCTGAACTTCAAAACATCAATTCAACCGGCGCGCGGGCAGGGTCTTTGGTGAAGAAACTCTTGGCGTTTTCGCGCAAGCAAACTCGCCGAATGGAAGTCTTGTCAGTGACAGACTCCTTGTCTGATATGGTGGTAACCCTACGCCAGACATTGGGAGAAAAAGCGAAGCTTGAGATTGTGCATGGGCGTAACCTGCCGCCAATCATGGCGGATAAGAGCCAGATTGATTCCGTCATAATGAACCTTTGTGTGAATGCGCGGGATGCAATGGCCGAGCAGGGCGGCGGGACAATTACCGTTAAAAGCACCCACGTTGTGAGGGATGCCATATCGGATGACGGATTGCGCGACGCTGTCAGAAACCTTCCGGGAAATGAATTTGTGACAATCGAAGTCTCCGATACGGGGACAGGTATGCCCGATGAGATTAAAGCCAAAATTTTTGAGCCTTTCTTTACAACCAAAGAGCAGGGCAAGGGCACAGGCCTCGGTCTGGCAACAGTTTATGGTATTGTTGAGCAGTCTGGTGGTCATTTGGATGTAGACAGTGAATTAGGCGTCGGAACGACCTTCCGTATTGTCTTTCCTATCGCCGATCCAAAAACGATTAAAGCGCAATTGGAGGCGAGTCAGGCCGCCAATGACGGTGCGGGGCCCAGCAAAAAAGAAGCGCGTAAGCCCGCTGATTTGGCCGGGCAGGGCACAATTTTGTTCGTTGAGGATGAAGCGAGCGTCCGTCTCATCGCGGCTAAAACTTTGCGCAAACGGGGTTATACTGTTGTCGAGGCTGAAGACGGAGAGGATGCATTGGATATACTCGAAGACGGGGAGCATGTCTTTGATATGATGATTTCGGATGTCGTAATGCCGGGCATGGATGGGCCGACTTTATTGGAACAAGGGCGAAGCCTTTTAGGGAATGCCCGAATCGTGTTTATCTCTGGTTATGCAGAGGAGCAGTTCTCTGATTTATTGTCCAAGGAACCTGACGTGACCTTCCTGCCTAAGCCCTTTACGCTGGCGCAATTGGCGGAAAAAGTAAAAGCAGAGATCGGGGACGCCAAATAAACGCTTTGATTTCAGAGGGTTACAAAAAATAAATTTTGTTCCATATTTGTTCTTGCCAGAATAGAACAAATATGGAACATAGAGGTCACGGCAGTCCATCAATAGCCGTAACTTTATTTAGAATATCGAAGGGCTCCGATATTCTGCATTGGAGTTTAACCATGGCCAGAAATTCTACACCGCTTAAAGTTGTTGGAAAAGCGGAAGGCAAAAATAAATCTGCTGCATTAGATGCGGCTCTTTCTCAAATTGACCGTGCCTTCGGGAAGGGCTCTGTCATGAAATTGGGACAAAAATCCACAATGGACGTTGAATCGGTTTCCACAGGGTCTTTGGGATTAGATATCGCACTCGGCATAGGCGGTCTGCCAAAGGGCCGTATCATTGAAATTTACGGGCCTGAGAGTTCCGGTAAAACAACTTTGTCTCTTCACTGCGTTGCTGAAATGCAGAAGCAGGGCGGCGTTGCGGCCTTTATTGATGCAGAACATGCGCTTGATCCGGTTTATGCGGGCAAGCTTGGCGTTGACGTGAATGAGCTTTTAATTGCTCAGCCTGATACAGGCGAGCAAGGCTTGGAAATCGCAGATACGCTTGTGCGGTCTGGGGCGATTGATGTCTTGGTCATCGACTCTGTGGCGGCTTTGACGCCGCGTGCAGAACTTGAAGGCGATATGGGCGATAGCCTGCCGGGTCTGCAAGCGCGTTTGATGAGCCAAGCTTTGCGTAAGTTGACAGGCTCTATCTCCAAATCCGGCTGTATGGTCATCTTCATCAACCAAATTCGTATGAAAATTGGCGTGATGTACGGCTCTCCTGAAACTACGACAGGCGGGAATGCGCTAAAATTCTACAGCTCTGTCCGTTTAGATATCCGCCGTATTGGCGCGATTAAGCATCGTGATGAAATCGTTGGCAACCAGACCCGCGTAAAAGTCGTTAAAAACAAAGTAGCTCCGCCCTTCCGTCAGGTCGAATTTGATATCATGTATGGCGAGGGCATCTCTAAAACTGGTGAGTTGATTGACCTCGGCGTTAAAGCTGAAGTTATTGAAAAATCTGGATCTTGGTATTCTTACGGTGATGAACGTATCGGGCAAGGCCGTGAAAATGTGCGCCGCTTCTTGAAAGAAAACCCTGATATTATGGCCGATGTTGAAAACCGGATTCGTAAAAACGAAGGTTTGATCGAAGAAGAGCTGCTCATGCCGAAAGAAGAGCAAGTCGCAGATGACGGCAATGCCGCCGCTCTAGGATAAGGCTTAGCCTTTTCAACTATCCCTTAATGGCGCGACGCGAATGTCGCGGCGTTTTCCTTCCTGTAATCATATTCTCTCTGTAAATCCCTTTTGCAGAGCGATTAAAAGGCCGGGTCTCCCCGATTGATCCGGCCAATCTGCAAGCGTGCGTTAAGTTATGAGCCCCGGGAGTTCCCGCTCCTTCTGTCAAAGCCCCTATCCCTAATCTGTGGTTTTTGATAAATTTAACGAACGCTTTGCATAAAAGAGCGCTTGGCACTGCCGAGCGC
>CAZMEN010000024.1:34206-34419 GCA_964565335.1 uncultured Algimonas sp.
TACTATAGGAGCGGGTAATACTTTGTTTCACGCAATAAACGGGCATCAGAATGGCAAGTTTGAACGATATTCGTCAGCAATTCCTTTCTTTCTTCGGAGAGCATGAACATGCCATTTTGCCGTCTAGCCCCTTAGTGCCTGATAATGACCCGACTTTGCTATTCGTAAATGCGGGTATGGTTCAGTTTAAGGATTATTTCACAGGGGCTGTAA
>CAZMEN010000024.1:34429-36273 GCA_964565335.1 uncultured Algimonas sp.
GATTTGGATAATGTCGGCTATACCGCCCGTCATCATACCTTCTTTGAAATGCTCGGTAATTTTTCATTTGGCGATTATTTCAAAGAACGCGCGATCACTCATGCGTGGGATCTAATCACGAAAGACTTTGGGCTACCCAAAGATAAGCTTTTAGTGACGGTTTATCACACGGATGATGAGGCCTTTAATCTCTGGAAGAAAATTGCGGGTCTGCCTGATGAGCGCATCATTCGTATTGCGACCTCCGATAATTTTTGGGCTATGGGCGATACAGGGCCGTGTGGGCCTTGCTCTGAAATCTTTTTTGATCATGGCGAGAGTATTCCGGGAGGCCCTCCTGGTTCGCCTGATGAAGATGGGGATCGTTTTATTGAAATCTGGAACCTCGTTTTCATGCAATATGAGCGTTTCGCCGATGGCCGCGAAGAGAGCTTACCTAAACCCTCGATTGACACAGGGATGGGATTAGAGCGCATTGCCGCTATCCTCCAAGGGCAGCATGACAATTACGATGTGGATTTGTTCAAAACGCTTATTGGGGCGTCTGTTGAACTGACAGGCGTAAAAGCTGAGGGCGACGCGAAGTTTTCTCATCGCGTCATTGCCGACCATTTAAGGTCTTGCTCGTTTTTGATGGCGGATGGTGTTTCGCCGTCAAATGAAGGCCGCGGCTATGTTCTGCGCCGTATCATGCGCCGCGCCATGCGCCATGCGCACTTATTGGGCGCAAAAGACCCGCTCATGCACCGTCTTGTCCCGACATTAGTCCAAGAAATGGGCGGCGCATATGATGAACTTAACCGCGCTAAAGCCTCTATCACGGCGACCTTTGAACAAGAGGAAGAGCGTTTTCGCCGCACCTTAGGGCGCGGCACAGCATTGCTGGAAGACGCCGTTTCAGATTTAAAAACAGGTGATAATCTTGACGGCGAAACAGCCTTTAAACTTTATGATACTTATGGTTTCCCTATTGATCTGACGCAGGATGCTTTGCGCGCCAAAGGTTTGGGCGTTGATTTGGGTGGTTTTGAAGCGGCGATGGAGCGCCAAAAAGCACAATCACGTGAAGGCGGCTTTACGTCGGGGGATCAAGCGACCGATGATGTTTGGAACACGGCCAAAGAGGAGACAGGCGATAGCGCGTTTACGGGTTATGATGCCTTGTCAGAATCTCAAGATATGAAGGTCCTCGTTCAGGACGGGGTCATCGTTGATGAAGCCATTGCAGGGCCTGTTATGTTTTTGACGGCTAGCACGCCATTTTATGCTGAAAGCGGCGGCCAGGCCGGCGATAAAGGTTTGGCTATATTCGATAATAGCGCGAAAATCACCATCACCGATGTGCAGAAAAAGGCGGGTGGCCTACATGTTCATATCGGCCAGTTAGAAGGCGCGGTTAGAAAAGGGGATACTGCGATAATTTCCGTTGATCCGGATAACCGTGAAACGACCCGTCATAACCATTCTGCCGCGCATTTGCTGCATGAGGCGCTCCGTCGTGTTCTGGGCGAGCATGTCGCCCAAAAAGGCCAAATGGTGGATGGCGAACGTATTCGTTTTGATATTTCTCATGGCGCAGCGATTACGCGCGCGGAGTTGGCGAGGGTTGAGGATGAGGTAAATCTCATCATTCAGCAAAACACGCCAGCCAAAACCGACCTTATGAGTCCTGATGATGCTATGAAGGCGGGGGCTCTCGCATTGTTCGGCGAAAAATATGGCGATGAAGTCCGTGTTTTGGCTTTGGGTGATGATCCATTGGATGCCTCCAAACATTACTCTGTCGAACTTTGCGGCGGCACTCATGTGCGCCGAACAGGCGATATATCCCTGTTCAAAGTCGT
>CAZMEN010000024.1:36283-37524 GCA_964565335.1 uncultured Algimonas sp.
CGAAGAAGCTGTCGCCGCCGGTATTCGCCGTGTTGAAGCCGTCACAGGCGAAGTTGCGCGGCGATATCTTGAAGATCAAGCCGGCCTTGCGCGTCTGGCCGCCGATACTTTGAAGACACGCCCCGAAGATGTACCGCAGCGCGTTGAAGGCTTGCTCGCTGATCGTAAACGTCTTGAGAAAGAGCTCGCCGAAGTGCGAAAGCAACTCGCTTTGGGCGGAGGCGGCGGAGCGGCGTCTGCAGAGGACATAAACGGCGTACAAGTCATGGCCCGAGTCCTGGAAGGTGTGTCTGGCAAAGAATTGCGCCCCATGATGAATGAGCAGTTAAATGCGCTGGGCTCTGGCATAGTTGCCTTTGTCGCCAAAGAAGACGGTAAGGTCGCCGTGGGGGTCGCTGTTAGTGATGACCTGACAGGGCAGTATTCTGCCTCTGACTTGGTGAATATTGGCGCGCCTCTCGTAGACGGACGCGGCGGCGGTAAACCCGGAATGGCGCAAGCGGGCGGCTCTAAACCCGAAGGGGCCGATGACGCTTTAGCAGCGATAAAGGCCGCTATTTAGCGTGCCTGCATCGGTGTGACCGAAACGCTTTATATCAAGCCGGGGTTAGAACTTCCTATTGCGGAGATTGAGCTCTCGGCTATTCGGGCCTCTGGACCTGGCGGGCAACACGTCAATAAAACATCTTCTGCTATACAATTACGGTTTTTCATCCCGTCGAGCTCGGCCTTAAGCGAAGAACAAAAATCAAAGCTCTTTGCCTATTCTGATAATCATATTTCAGAGAGCGGGATGATTGTGATTAAAGCGCAAGGACATCGGTCGCAGCACCGTAATCGCGCCGAGGCTTTGGGGCGATTAAAGGGTATTATCAATGCCGCTTTAAAACCCAAACCCAAACGCAAGCCGACTCGCCCGACTCACGGCTCTGTGCGGCGGCGGCTTAAGGCGAAAACGATCAGATCAGAGAAAAAAGCTTTACGCGGGAAGGTTGACCGAAGCAGATTGGATTAAGAAAGGAAGAAAACCTGCTTTGTGTTCCGTTTCAAGCCTATCGACTCGTTCAACTTTACGCAAACACTGCAAAAAGACTTGCCCAAAGCGCAGGGACTCGCTACATGCGCGTCCAAACACACGCTCCTCTTTATGACGGAGCGTTTTTAAATGGTTAATATTGGAGGCCCCGATGGCTGTCCCTAAGAGTAAAATTTCAAATTCACGTCGTGGCATGCGCCGCGCA
>CAZMEN010000025.1:0-7810 GCA_964565335.1 uncultured Algimonas sp.
GCGACAATGTGGGGCGGATCAATCCGTTACTCCATTCCGATGCAGTGGGCTTTGGCCTTTATCTTCCTCTTCGTCGTTGGCGGCGTCACAGGTGTGGTTCTCGCCAATGCGGGTGTCGATACTTATCTGCATGATACATATTATGTCGTGGCGCATTTCCATTACGTGCTGTCTATGGGCGCGGTCTTTGGTATCTTCGCCGGTTTCTATTACTGGTTCGGTAAGATGTTCGGCGTGCTTTATAATAAATGGCTCGCCGGAGCGCATTTCTGGCTCTTCTTTATCGGCGTCAATGTTATCTTCTTCCCGCAACATTTCTTGGGACTGAACGGTATGCCGCGCCGCTATGTTGACTATCCTGAAGAGTTTGAATTGTGGAACCAAGTGTCCTCTGCCGGTGCCTTGATTACCTTGGCGGGTGTTGTGTTCTTCTTCTTGATGCTCATTGAGGCGCTTCTCATTAGCCGCCGTAAAGCAGATGCTAATTATTGGGGCGAGGGCGCGACAACGCTTGAGTGGACATTGCCGTCCCCGCCGCCTTATCACCAATTCAATGTCTTGCCGCGTATTGAAGAGAATGACGGGCACTAAACCTTCGTGAGCGATATATCGCTCTCTCAAATAAAAAAGGCCGCGTCGGTAACGACTGCGGCCTTTCTGCTATGGGGCTGTCAATCGCGGGCCGAGAGTAACTTTTTTGATACGCCCCAAAATGATCCTGCTCCGCTTTGGGGGCAACACGCATTGTGGTTTCTCGGCCATCCCGAAATATTCCTCCCGCTTTGTCTTATAGCCATTGCGTTGAGTGTGGTTTTGTTAAGACGCCTGTCAAAGAGGTTCGATAATTGGGTCTCTAAAGGCGTAGCGCAACACCTCTCGTTCAAACCGACAATACCCTTTATGTGGGTTTACGGATTTATAGCGATTTTCGTTCTGATGCTTTTGCTCGGATTCGCTCAAGTCAGACAGAGTTTAGACGCGGCCTTTTACGACACCTATTATGTCGTGGCTCATTTTCACTCTCTTTTGATTTTCGGCGTCATTTTCGGTGTGTTTGGAATAGCCTATGCTGTGTTCAAGAAAGTTCTGCGCGTGGGGTATAGCCGCTTTCTCGCTATTCTTCAGTTCGCGTTCGTCTTCATGGGGACTTCACTCATACTCTTTCCGCCATTTCTCATCAGCGCTCGAGGAATGCCGCGCCGTTATATTGACGCGCCCGAGCGTAATGACTGGATGAACACAATCGCCGCCTTGGGCGCTATCCTTATACTGATGGGTTGTGCGGCATTTATCCTTGTCGTGATAGAAGCTCTTGTGAAAAAGCGCCCAATAGGGGATAGAGACGCCGCAAAGAAGAGTGATGAAAAATGAGCCAGCCGGTTAGTCCTGATACAGCGCCAGAAGACTATATGCCTGTCGCGCAAGCCGCGGGCCTAAGCTTGGCTGAACCGCGTGATTACTTTGCGCTGATGAAACCGCGCGTGATGAGCCTTGTCGTCTTCACAGCTTGGGCCGGATTAGTCTGCGCCCCTGATGTGATGCCGATGTGGAAAGCGATTGCCTCCATCATTTGTATAGCGGCGGGCGCAGGGGCCTCTGGCGCGCTTAATATGTGGTATGACGCCGATATTGACGCGCAAATGTCCCGCACGAAAAAACGGCCTCTGCCGCAGGGCAAAATGCGGCCCCGCAATGCGCTGGGCTTTGGCGTCATTATTTCTGCGGCGTCTGTCTGGATGCTCTACGTCGCGTCCAATTTGGTTGCAGCGGCGCTCTTGGCTTTCACAATTTTCTTTTATCTTGTCATTTATACGATGTGGCTCAAACGCTCGACGCCGCAAAATATTGTCATTGGCGGGGCAGCAGGGGCTTTCCCCCCCATGATTGGTTATGCGGCCGTCACGGGCAATATCACGCTTGATAGTGTTATTCTTTTCATGATTACCTTTATGTGGACGCCGCCCCATTTCTGGGCCTTGGCGCTTTATAAGACAGGCGATTACGGACGCGTTGGGATTCCAATGATGCCGAATGTCGCAGGCGCAAAAAGCACGCGCTTGCAAATTTTTGTCTATTCCGTTTTGCTTTTCGCCGTTTGCCTCGTGCCGCTTTATACTGGATTGGGCGGACGCCTCTACGCGGTTGCGGCGATTGGATTAAATATCGGCTTTATGGCGTTGGCCTTTAAAGTCTGGCAGTCCCGTGCGGGGGAACGCGACGAAGCCTCTGACGAAGCGTCGCTTTACGCCGTGCAAAAAGGCGACCGCGCCGCGCGAAACCTTTTTGCCTATTCTATTATCTATCTATTTGCGATCTTCGGCGTCCTCGCCGCAGAAGGTCTGTTGAGAGGGTTGGTCTGATGCAGGAATATAGAGAGAAACCGAAAACATTCGTTGAGCCGACCGAGGCAGAGTTAAAAGCGAGAAATCGTCGCAATGTCGCGATTGCGCTGGCCTTAGCCGCTTTTATGTTGTTTGTTTTTATCACAATGGTGTCTTCGGGCGAGATTCCGAAATCTCAATAGCCGTGACATTGAACGTTAATTTGCTGACGGACTGAAAAATGGAAGCCAATAAAAAGACGATGTATATTTTGACGGGCGTTGGCATTGCAATGCTTGGCCTCGGTTTTGCGTCTGATCCGCTTTATGACACATTTTGCCGCGTGACCGGCTATGGCGGGACAACCCAGCAAGCGGAAGAAAATTTTTCCGAAGTGATTGACCGTAAAGTCACGGTCAAATTTGACTCAAATGTAGCCAGTGGACTGCCGTGGGTTTTCAAAGCCGATCAACGCTCTATGGATATTCAACTCGGTCAATCAGGTCTGGCCTATTATACCGTCAAAAATGAAGGCACCAAACCCATTGTCGGTGTCGCGAATTTTAACGTGACTCCGATTAAAGCCGGGCCTTTCTTTGTCAAAACGGATTGTTTCTGTTTCGAAGAGCAAACCATTCAGCCGGGGCAAGAATTACCTTTGCCTGTTTTATTCTTTGTTGATTCGCAAATGGACGAAGATGAGCGCTATGACGACATTAAAGAAATCACGCTGAGCTATACATTTTTTGAATCAGACGCTGAAGCACAAGTGGCGGCGCAAGCCGAAGGGTCGAATGCAGAAGAGAATCTGAACTAAAAATAGTTTTGAGTGCGGCGATAGCGCCGTTTAAAATGGCTTATAAATTGGAATGAAGCGTATTGTCTTGCGCCCCTGCCTTGTTTATAGCCATTAGCAAATTGTTCGAGCTCTCAATGGGCCGAAAACAAAGATAACCATCCATAAGGGATACTATCATGGCCGGACACGCCGTCGAACACGACTACCATCTGATTCCACCAAGCCCTTGGCCGTTTTTGTCGGGCATCGCCGCCTTGATTTGGGGTTTGGGCATGGTCGTTTTCTTTGCGGGGCTAACGCCGCGCACGGGCGACAATAATATGATGGAGTTTTTCTTCTCCAAGGGGCTGGATACGTGGACGTCCACCTTGGTCGGTGACGGCTCTGTATCTGGCGGCTGGATTATCCTTTTAACAGGGTCGCTGTTTGCCGCTGGTGTAATGTTCGGCTGGTGGCGCGATGTTGCCCGCGAGTCAGCCGCAGGGGATCACACACCGGTTGTTGATATCGGTCTGCGTTACGGCATGATTATGTTTATTATGCAGGAAGCCATGTTCTTTGTCGGCTGGTTCTGGATGTTCTTCGAAACAGGTTTATTTCACAAAATGCGGGCGAAATGGAATACGGATATCCTGCCTAATGCCGCCGATTACGCAACGAACATTGCGCCGGGTGTGCAGTCAGTAAACCCTTGGCATTTGCCTCTGATGAACACGCTGATTCTTTTATTGTCCGGTACAACTATCACTTGGGCGCATCACGCCTTAATTCACGGCGACCGTAAATCTGCGAAATGGGGTCTGGGTTTGACCGTCTTGCTCGGCTTCTTATTTATCGCGCTACAGGCCATTGAATACAAAATTCTATTCCTTGACCGCTTAGATGGGCATGAGCCTTGGCTCGCCAATGATGCTTATGGCTCTGCGTTCTTCCTCTCAACGGGCTTCCATGGTTTGCACGTTTTGATTGGTGCGATTTTCCTTCTGGTTTGTTGGGGGCGTCTGATGAAAGGCGGTCTGCGTGCGGACAAGCATTTCGGCCTCGAAGCCGCCGCTTGGTATTGGCATTTCGTTGATGTGGTTTGGCTCTTCTTGTTTGCCTTTGTCTATGTCGTCTTTGCGACAGGCGTTTAAGTACAGAGAGGACGCCGCGTAAATGGCGCGCCGTCCCCCAGCCGTCGAAAGTGGTCTGAAAGGCCGCTGTCCCGAATGTGGTGAAGGCCTGCTCTTTGCAGGCTTTCTTCGTTTTAGCGAAGATTGCGAAGCTTGCGGCGCGGACTTCCGCGATGAAGATGCCGGTGATGGCCCCTCTGTATTCGTTATATTCATCGTCGGAATTTTTATCGTGCCGATGGCGCTGGCCTTTCAATTATTAACGAACGCCCCGATGTGGCTGACCTTGGTAATTTGGATACCCATCATTATTTTGGCGTGCTTAATATTGCTCAGATTGTTGCGGGGCGTTATGTTTAATTTAGCTTGGGCCAATAAAGCACGCGAAGTCCGAAGCGCTCAAATTCGTCAAAATCAGAGCCTGGCCCAAAGAGCCCCACACGAAGCCAATGGGCCGGAGACAATGCCTAATTCCGATGCGTAAACTTCATTTCAAACCTATGCCGGGTCTTTCCGTCGTCCTGGCCATCAGCTTGGCTATTTTGATAGGCCTCGGCGTCTGGCAATATCAACGCCTTCAATGGAAGACGGCTCTTTTGGCTGAGGTGGAGGCCTCCGTCACTGCCCCGCCTTTGGAATCGCTATCAGAGTTATCTGAGGCAATAGCGCAAGGCGCGCCCGTTGATTTTCGCCGCATTCAATTTAGGGCAACTCAAGACAGTAAGCCCGTTCAATTCCATCTTTATAAGCCGCTAAAGGGCGGCATTTATTGGGATGTCTTTGAACCTTTTGCGGATCGCGGCGTCACCGTTCTTGCCAATTTAATAACAATCGAAGGCGGTGCAAAAGAGGCTGTAATCCAGAAAGAGCCACAGGCCAATATCCCTTTATATGCAGGGTATGTTCGCAAAGCTTACCCGATGGGGCGAGTAGAATCTTGGGTGAAATCAAAACCCAATGTGGACACTAATCGTTATTTCCATTTCAACCAGACAGGTGATTGGTATGACGGTTTGTCAGGAGGCGTTGTTGAGGGATATTATATCGACATAGAAACCTCTTCCGGAAACGCAGACGGTTTACCCATACGCCGCCCTGATATCGCCAATAATCATTTTGATTATATGCTGACATGGTGGTCTTTCGCGCTGATATTTCTGGTGATTTATCTTATCCTTCACAAACGCGCAGGGCGTTTGAAATTCAAATGATATTTTAATCTGAAGCATGGCTCATGTGTCTATTCATACCGTCCTGAAAGGACAGGCCGCAGGCGGCGCCATCACTTTGCGCCATCCGCGTTGGGCCGATTTCGAAGCGTGGTCAAACTTACGGCGGGAGAATAAAGACTGGCTGTCGCCGTGGGAACCAGGGCAAGGGGAGATGCAAACCAACCGCATTGCTTATCGCACGCGTTTGTCTCGTTTGAAGAAACTGGTGCAAAACGGCCAAGCCTATCCGTTTCATATCTTTTAT
Organism: uncultured Algimonas sp.; assembly: GCA_964565335.1. Taxonomy (GTDB): domain Bacteria; phylum Pseudomonadota; class Alphaproteobacteria; order Caulobacterales; family Maricaulaceae; genus Litorimonas. The sequence continues at coordinate 5,709 of CAZMEN010000025.1, forward strand.
GGCCGCGATGAAACATTGGTCGGCGCGTGTAACCTGAGCCATGTTGAGCGCGGCAGCGCCCAGTCGGCGCGTTTGGGGTATTGGGTCGGACAACGCTTTGCCCGCAATGGTTTTGCGCGCACGTCAGTGGCGACGGTTACGCGTTTCGGGTTTGATACGCTCGGGCTCCACCGCATAGAGGCCGGTGTTCAACCCGATAATAAAGCCTCAATTTCAGTGTTAGAATCGCAGAACTTTACGCGCGAAGGTGTATCGCGAGGATATTTGAAAATAGACAAACAGTGGCGCGATCACATTATTTTCGCCAAACTCAGCTCTGACTAATCAAGTCAGATTGATAAGGTCAGATTAGGCCGTGCCGCCCATAAAGGACAGGGCTTCGGGCGAAATGCCGAGGGCCTCGAAGGCTTGGTCGCGTTTCGCGGAGAGGTCCTCTTCGAAAATCATGGCTTCATCCGCATCCACGATTAGCCAAGCATTCTGGCTCACTTCTCTTTCCAGCTGCCCTTCGCCCCAGCCTGAATAACCAATGGCGAGCATGGCTTTCTCGGGGGCGCCGTCTTGCACCAACGCTTCTAAAATATCTTTGGTCGAGGTGAGCATAAGTGTGTCAGACAGTTTCAGGCTCGATTCTTGTTTGAAATAATCAGCAGAATGCAAAACGAAACCGCGATCAATATCAACAGGCCCGCCGTTCAGGACGGGCGTATCGGCGACTTTAATCTCGCCTTCAACGCCGATTTGGTCGAGCAAGTCGGATAAGTGTAAACCCGATTTAGATTTATTAATGGTGATGCCCATCGCCCCGCTTCTATCGTGGGAACAAATATAAATGAGCGCATCTTTAAACCGCGGGTCGCCCATAGCGGGGGTCGCTAGTAAAAACCGGCCGCCAAAATAGTCCTGTAATGTCGTGTTTTCTTCCATGCCTTATAGATGGTGGTTTTCGATTTCCTTTCAACCTGTCTTGCCAAAACATTGCACTCACCCCATATCTTAAGGACAGAAACACTGAAGAGAGATAAGAATGACAATCAAGACCGGCGATAAATTACCACAAGCCAACTTCATGACCTTTGGAGAAAACGGCCCGGAACCTAAATCCACGGATGATATTTTTTCAGGCAAAAAAGTAGCGCTTTTCGCTGTGCCGGGCGCATTCACGCCGACATGCTCCGCCAAACACTTGCCGGGCTTTGTTGAGCAAGCGGACGCTTTGAAATCAGCCGGCGTTGACGAAATCGCCTGTCTCTCCGTCAATGATGTATTCGTTATGGGTGCATGGGGCGAGCAGCAGGAGGTGGGCAGCAAAGTCCATATGCTCGCTGACGGGAATGGCGATTTCACCAAAGACATTGGTCTGGAACTCGACGGCACTGGTTTTGGTATGGGCCAACGCTCACAACGCTACGCCATGGTTGTTAATGACGGTGTGGTCGAGCACCTCTTTGTTGAGGCCCCCGGCGAGTTTAAAGTTAGCTCCGCTGACCATATGCTAGACGCGCTCAAGGGGTAGGTTGAAACGCCTCACAGACATAACATTTTAACAGGGGATACATTATGACAACCGGACAGATTTTACTTATCGCTCTCGTGGCCTTTATCGTTTTCATAACGCTAAAGTCTGTTAAGGCCGTGCCGCAAGGTATGGAATATACAGTGGAACGTTTCGGGCGATATACGCGCACCTTGAAACCGGGTTTGACCTTCATTGTCCCCTTTGTCGATAAAATCGGCTATCAAATGAACATGCGTGAGCGCGTGATTGATATTCCGTCTCAAGACGTGATTACCAAAGATAACGCCATGGTCACTGCTGACGCCGTTGTGTTTATTCAGGTCATCGACGCGCGGCAGGCGGCTTATGAAGTCAATAATCTCGACAATGCGATTAAGAACCTCTGTTTGACGAATGTGCGGACTGTGGTTGGTTCTATGGATTTGGATGAAGTCTTGTCCCGCCGCGACGAGATCAATGCGCGTCTCTTGACCGTTATTGACAGCGCGACAGACCCATGGGGTACAAAAGTGACGCGTATTGAAATTAAGGATCTGTCTCCGCCGGCGGATATTACCCAAGCCATGAATAAGCAGATGAAAGC
>CAZMEN010000025.1:7820-36207 GCA_964565335.1 uncultured Algimonas sp.
GGAACGTGAAAAGCGCTCTGACATTCTGATCGCCGAAGGTCAGAAGCAAAGCCAAATCCTGCGCGCCGAGGGCGAAAAAGAAGCGGCTGTTCGCGAAGCTGAGGGCCGCCGCGATGCCGCCTTCCTCGACGCCGAAGGCCGTGAGCGCGAAGCCGAAGCCGAAGCCAGAGCTACGGAAATGGTGAGCGTGGCGATTGCTAAAGGCGACGTGAATGCCGTGAATTATTTCGTGGCCCAAGACTATGTTAAAGCCTTTGGTGAACTGGCAAAGTCCCCCAATCAGAAAACAGTTATTGTTCCGGCTGAATTGTCCAGCTTGGCCGCGACTGTCGGAGGGATCGGTTCGCTCTTGAATGCAGGCAAAGAGGAGGCCAAGAAATAATGGAGCCACAACCCAATATTTTCATTCAACTTCTTGAAGGGATGAGCGGCACGAAATGGCTCATTTTTGGGGTCATTCTGTTGACGCTCGAAGTCCTCACGGGAACAACTTATATTCTCTGGCCTGCCGTCGCGGCTTTGATTGTCGGCGTTTTGGTTTTCATTGTGCCGCTGAGTTGGGAATTACAATTTCTGCTATTCTTTATCATCGGCACGGTCTTGCTCTTCGCCGGACATAAATATTTCCGCCCGATGATGAAAGGCGGAGAGCCGTCTGATTTAAATGACCGGGCCCGTTCCATGGTGGGTATGCGAGTGAAAGCCGTCAATGATTTCGACACCGGCCGTGGCCGTGTCCAAGTCGGTGATACACAGTGGCAAGCTATTATGGATATTGGAAATGCCGTCAAAGGCGACGAGCTTCGCGTCGTGGATGTGAAGGGAACGACCTTGCAGGTTGTTGAACTCTAAGAGCTCAGAGGGGTTAATGGGGAAATCTGTCGAAGAATATTTTGAAGAAATTTCGCTCTGGCCCGAAGAACAGAGACGGCTGCGAGAGATTGTGACATCTTTTCCTTTCGATGAAGTCATGAAGTGGCTTTTCCCGACCTATAGTCTCAACGGAAAAAACTGCGTCGCCATTGTCGGTTTCAAAGGCTATTTCGGCCTGTGGTTTTTCGAAGGGTCAAAACTTGATGACCCCCATAATTTCTTGATGAACGCCCAGCCGGGTAAAACCAAATTGATGCGTCAATGGCGCATGAAAAATATCGACGATATTCGCCCCAAACTCATTCAAGAGTATATTTCAGAAACGATTGCAAAGGCCGTAGAGCAATAAAGTGATAGGTTTAAAACGCCCATGAAGGCCGCTCGTTTTATTTCTCGAGTGGGGGCAAAGGAGACATTAGAAACGCTCCACAGAACGGCCCATTTTAAGTCATAGGAGAGGTTAAGGTTACAATTAGTAGAACTAAGCTGATGGACAAACTCAAGGTAATAATAGACGTTAGCTCAACGTGTTAAAATTAACGGCTGGTTATGACTGTAGAACAACTATTTTTTCATCACATATTAGAACGTCTCGAAGAATTCAAAAATTCAGGCTGTCGATATGTGCATTATACCTCCGCCCCCGTTTTACTTTCTATCTTAGAAAACAAAGAAGTTTGGTTGAGGCACACAAGCTTAATGAATGACTATCAAGAAATAGAACGTGGAATTCGCGCAGTCAGTGATTTTTTCGGGCCAAACGGAACAGTATCCAACCGTTTCTGGGAAGCACTAGACGAGTGTTTTGAAGGAGTATCAAATGAAATAAAGGCACGTTATGATTCTTCATTAAATGACCTGAGAGGCAATACATTTGTAATGAGTCTATCAGGACACCTAGAAAAAGAAGATCGCATTGGTCGACTGTCGATGTGGCGAGCATATGCGCCCAAAGATGGGGTGGCACTGGTATTAAATCCTGATGTTTTTTATCGAGAAGAAAACAAGCTTAATGTGTTTTCATATCCTGTTCTATATTGGACCAACGACGAAATCTCTCGCCGCTTTTCGCATACAGTGGATTTTTTCATTGAAAACAAGGAACTCTTGTTAACGTTAGATTTTAATACAGTGGTGGAAACAGTATTAGAGATGTTGGTTTCGTATGCGATCTGTTTAAAGCATCCAGGTTTTGAAGAAGAACTTGAAATGAGAATTGTTTATAGACCAAACGATAGACCATCATTAGCAACTAAAAAAAGTATAGAAGTCTGTGGCACAACTCCCCAGACCGTTCATAAAATACCTCTATCTGCTGAATGGGACACAGATTTAAAAACTATTCTAGATCGCGTTATTCTTGGACCAAGTCGTTCGATCATTGAGGTAAGCAATGCCGTGTTGGATGCTATGATTGAAGCAGAAATCCCAAGAGCAAGTGAAAAGCTATATCTTTCTGACATTCCACTACGAACTTAATATATAAAAAATCCCACAATGTCTATTTCCGGGGATTATCTACCAGTTCTGTCCGGGGGCTAGCGCTAGCTTGCTAAAAAGGGTTAGTCAGATACACTGCAGTTATGAACCCTGACATAAAATGGCTAGAAGCTTTAAAGCTTCCGTTGAAATCAAGTTTAGCCGGTGCCGTTATAGCCCCCGCAATCCTGTTAAGTATTACAAAGAACTGGATAGATTTTGGGGGCAAAGCAGAGCTTGCCTCGACTGTCTTAGTAATAGCTACGATAATTTTCACTGTCATGTCACTTGTTGGCGTGGGAGAGCTTCTTCTCAAACCTGTTGCTGAGAAGCAGAAGAAAAAATCAATAATTGACCGCCGAAAAATTCGCCGTAATGAAGAGCTTGCCATTAGGGCAGACAACGAGATTAGGATATTGCGAAGACTTGATTCCCTCTCCGAGGAAGAGCTAGCAGTGTTTGCTGAACAAATACAAAAGAACTCAGCTACTTTTTACAGCTGGTTTCATTCACCTCACCTTGGGTCTCTCATGCATAAAGGGCTCATAAGCGCGGCGCAAGGGGCCTACAACCAAGACCACTTTCCATTCATAATTCATGACTTTGTATGGGACGAATTATTGAAACGGAAAGATGAGTTTTTGGGAAAATCCGAGGAAGCAAAAAACACGGAGGGCCAGAAGAAAAGGAAAGCAACTTTCGATTCCCTAAGGGATAGAAGGCGTTAAGTTCTCAAGGTTAAGGGGCCAATTTTAGGGTGATTTTGAGACGCCAACTTATGTCCGGTTTGGGGATATTTTTGCCGTCAATTTAAGCGTTATGCGTTCGGGTCATTCTTGATTTATTGAGGGCCTGTTTATTGGGGCCTGATTAAAATGGTCGAAAGGCTTCGCAGAGTTTGAGGCGATTTAAGTCGGGATACCCTTGCGGGCTAACTCATCGGCTTTCTCATTGCCGATATCGCCAGCGTGGCCTTTGACCCATTCCCAGCGTATTTCGCGGGCGTTATTTAACGCATCCAATTTTTGCCAAAGGTCTTTATTGATGACGGATTTCTTATCGCTCTTTTTCCAGCCCCGCTTTTTCCAGCCATGGACCCATTCGGTAATCCCTTTGAGTACATAGGTAGAGTCAGTAAACAAAATGACGGGCCCTTTGAAGGACGGTTTAATGGCTTCAATCGCCTTAATGGCCCCCATTAATTCCATGCGGTTATTGGTCGTGTCTTTTTCGCCGCCGAATAGCTCCTTTGAGCGTTTGCCGTGATACATAACGGCCCCCCAGCCCCCCGGGCCGGGATTGCCTGAACAGGCCCCGTCCGTATAAATCACAAGAGCGCCGTCCAAGGCTCCGGCTTCAAGTTTTTTCTGTTTTCTTGGCATCGGGCGGGGACGGCCTATTTATTCAAAAGCTGGCGCGGCAAACGGAAGATCACTTTTTCTTTGGTCACTTCGACCTCTTCCATCTTAATGTCATAGCGCGAGCGTAAAGCGGCTAAGACGCCGTCCGTTAAGTATTCCGGCGCGCTGGCCCCTGCTGACAACCCGATTGTGCCTGCGGCGTCCACCTTATCCCAATCAATGCTCTCGGAGGACGAAATGAGCATAGCGTCATCCGAGCCCGCCTTCGCGCCGACTTCGACTAGGCGCTTTGAATTGGACGAAGTTTGTGACCCGATGACCAAAAGTAAATCGCACCGTTCGGCAATCGCTTTGACAGCCTTTTGCCGGTTTGTGGTCGCGTAGCAAATGTCTTCTTTATAGGGCAGGGCGATAGTCGGAAACCGCTCTTGTAAAATCGCAATGAGGCCTGCTGTATCATCCACGCTCAAAGTTGTTTGTGTGACCAAGGCCAGGTTTTCAGGGTCTTCGGGTGTGAAGTTTTTTGCATCGGCCTCAGTTTCAATCAGGCTCATACTGCCGGCCGGTAATTGTCCCATTGTGCCGATGACTTCGGGGTGACCTTCATGCCCAATCAACAGAATATGCCGTCCGTCCTTGGCATGTTTCTCGGCTTCGACATGGACTTTGGAAACCAAGGGGCAGGTCGCATCGAGAAAATTGAGTTCACGGGCTTTCGCGGCTTGCGGGACTGATTTCGGGACGCCATGCGCCGAGAAGACAACAGGTCTATCATCCGGGCATTCGTTCAGTTCTTCTACGAAAACAGCGCCCAGTTTTGATAATCTGTCCACGACATGGCGGTTATGCACGATTTCATGCCGTACATAGACGGGTGCGCCGTAGGCTTCGATAGATTTTTCGACGATTTGAATGGCGCGATCGACGCCAGCACAAAACCCGCGCGGGGCTGCCAATAAAACAGTCTTACTTTGCCGCTTTGGCGATGTTTCACTGTCTGTTGTGGGCGTTGTCGTGTTTACGGACATTAAATTCTCCTCACGCGGAGCCAAAGCTGTCATCTTGGCGTTGCGACTTCGTCCTTATCTGTCTATGACCTGCCCTAGCAGAGCGGTTGGGGTTTGCCCACTCTCCGTTTCACTATGACGCCACTTTCGGCGTATATGAGGATAAAAGACGGCCTTTTAAAGGCTCGATACAGGATTTTGATAATGCGTTTACGTGCCTTGATAATGACAGCTCTTTGCGGGCTCAGTGCCGCCGCCCTTCTCAGTGGCTGTAAAAGTACGGCCGATGCTTTAAATATTGGTGATGCGGCGACAAAGCAAAATGCTGGCGCCTGCCCGCGTGCTTTCGCGATTTATGATGCGGCGCGTATTGTTGATTTCCGCGGCGAAGCAGAAACCTTTGCCAATGTTGGTTTCACGGGCGAAATCGCTAAAGTCCGCAGCCTTTGCCGCTATTATAATGATGAGCCGATTACAGGGGATATTGAAATCACCTTTGATTTGGGCCGAGGCCCTGCCGCTACACAAGATACGGCGACGTATGAATATTTCGTCGCTGTCACCCGTAAAAATATCGCCGTCATCAATAAGAAGACTTTCCCTTTGACTGTGACTTTCCCTTCGGGCGCGGATCGTATGCGCGTTACAGAAAAAGTGGATAATTTCAGTATTCCGCGTGCCACGGAAACTACGTCGGGTCAGAATTTCGAAATCATTGTGGGATTTGAAGTGACCTCCAGGCAGCGCGAATTTAATGCCGAGGGCCGCCGCTTCCGTCTCTCTGCCGGGCAATCAAGATAGCGTTTACCAAGCTAGACTTTTATAATCCCTAGACTTAGTTTTTGCGCGTAAGTCTGATTGCGGAATAAACCTAACGGATAGTTGAAAAGAGCGAGCCTTTATGCCGTCAATTTTGCAGACTCTTGATGACGTTTTCAAAGCCGCCTTTGCCGCGCTTGATCTGCCGCCTGCTTTTGGCGCTGTGCGCGAATCCGATCGACCTGACCTTGCGCCGTTTCAATGCAATGGCGCGATGGCAGCTGCAGGGCATTTGAAAAAACAAGGCGAGAAAGCCAACCCCAGAGAGATTGCGCAAAAAGTTGTCAATCAGGTCAAAGGCCATGCGGCGATCGAGTCGATTGAGATTGGCGGGCCGGGCTTTATCAATTTCTCTCCGACTATTGAGGCGCTATCTGAACGCGCCCAAGACATTGCTGACAGCGAAAATTTAGGCGTTATCCAAGAAATACCTAAATCCATCATTGTCGATTACGGCGGGGCGAATGTCGCCAAACCCATGCATGTCGGACATTTGCGCTCAGCCGTTATTGGCGAAGCGCTTAAACGCCTTTTGAGGGCGCAAGGCCATAATGTTTTGGGTGATGTTCATATGGGGGATTGGGGCCTCCAAATGGGTCATTTGATTTCTGAGCTGGCGATTGAAAGCCCTGATCTGCCCTATTTTGATAGCGACAAAACCGAGGGTTTTCCCGAAAACTCACCCGTCACCATGGATGATTTGGCGCGTCTCTACCCGCAAGCGAGCAATGCCGCTAAAGACGATGCAGAGCGTATGGAGCGTTCCCGCGTGGCCACGGCAGAATTGCAGGCGGGCCGTCCCGGATATCGCGCTTTATTGGATCATTTTATCAATGTCTCTGTTGCGGCGCTTAAAGTGGGTTACGGCAATTTAGGCGTGGAGTTTGATTTGTGGAAAGGGGAGGCCTGCGTTGACCCGCTTATCCCCGCCATGATTGATGAATTGCGGGCCAAAGGCATTGCCGAAGAAGATGACGGCGCGCTCATCATCCGTCTTGAAAAAGACGGTAAAAAGAAAGAGATACCGCCTGTAATGCTTTTGGCGAGTTCGGGCGCGGTGCTTTATCACACGACTGATTTGGCTACACTTGTGGACCGTAAGACCGAGAACAATCCCGACTTCGTTCTTTATGTGGTCGACCAACGCCAAGCTCTGCATTTCGAACAGGTCTTCCGCGCCGCAATCAAAGCCGGATGGTATGAAGACGGTCAGCTTTACCATGCAGGCTTTGGCACGATGAACGGCAAAGATGGACGTCCGTTCAAAACCCGCGAGGGCGGCGTACTGCGCCTTGAAGACCTGATTAAGATTATGAACCAAGCGGCAACGAAACGTTTGGAGGACTCTGGTATAGGCGCGGACTTTGACGCCGAAGAACGGGCAGAGATTGCCCGCAAAGTGGGTTTGGCGGCTCTGAAATTTGCTGACTTGCAGAACCAGCGCTTGACCAATTATATATTTGATCCCGAACGTTTTACCGCCTTTGAAGGAAAGACAGGGCCTTACCTGCTCTACGCCGTCGTGCGCATCAAATCTATTTTGCGGAAGGCGTCAGACCACGGGGTGGAAGCCGGGACGATAAAGGCCATAGAACCGGCCGAACAACAGCTGGTCTTAGCGTTGGATGCTTTTGGCCGCGCTGTCGCCTCATCGGCAGAGAAGTTTTCGCCGCATATTTTGTGTGACCATATTTACCGCGTCGCTCAGAGTTTCTCACGCTTTTATACAGAATGCCATATCCTCTCGGACGATGTCGCAGGTGATGTGAAATCCTCGCGCTTGGCTTTGGCCGCTCTGACATTGAAGCAACTCGAAAAAGGCTTGAATATTTTGGGCATCGAAACGCCTGAACGCATGTAGCCTGAATTCGCCTTGCAATTATTCGGTGGTCTTTTTACCGTGCCTCGCATGCGACATATCTTTCTCTTTCTTCTGGCTTGCCTCATCAGCTTGAGCGCAGGATGTAACGCGAATATTTCGGATATGGCTGCGAAGCTTCTGGGGCCCGAAGTCGTGACTGAATTGGAAGCCCATAACCTGATGGCAGTGCAAAATGACATCGATGGGTTCTTCGCAAAGGCGCACCCCGACCTCCAAAAAAAGCTAACACCGGAGATAATGGCAGATGTGTTTGATCTGATTAAAGGGAATGAAATTCTTAAGCAAGACTTACTCAACGCGTCTAAAAATTTCCACGCGAGCCTTGGCTCCCAAAAAGTAACGTCCTACCGAGCCGCCTATGAAGTACAAACTGATGAGGCGTTTCATATTTTTCGCTATGGATGGGTTGATCAGGGCGAGGGGTTGAAACTAGTTTCTTTTTATGTGGATCAATCTGAGACATCTTTTAAAGAGGCCAATGCTTTTGGCACGGCGAAGAAAACTTGGAAACATTATCTCGTTATAATCGGCATGATTATCGTCCCGTTATTCATTATTTTCACAGTCTATGCCTGTATAAAAACCCCCGGTCTGAGACGCAAATGGCTATGGGTCATCTTTATATTATTTGGCATTCACGGTATTATATTTAACTGGTCGTCCGGCGATATTTCCAACACATTTTTTAATTTTGACGCCGAGACGTCGAAATTCACCTTCTCTATTATTCAGTTCAATGTATTGGGTATTGGGGCGACAAAAGCCAATGCTGTTGCGCCCTGGATATTCTCTCTCTACTTCCCCTTAGGGGCTGTCATATTTTGGTTCCGACATAGAGGGCGTTACAGAGACCGTTTTGCAGCGCGTGAAGAGATTGTGCCGCCTCAGAATGGGCCTGAAGGAGATTAACGCTCATGACCGACCCATTGGATAAATCTCATACCTCACCGAAATTTGCTTCGCCGGACCCTCAAAAAACGGCGGCGTGGTATGTTGATTTTTTGGGGTTCCCCAAGGTTTCTATTTTTGAGGATGGGGCTTATGCCATCGTTCGCCGCGGCAGTTTATCTCTGCATTTCTGGAAATGTGAAGATCGCGCGGTGGCTGAGAACACAGCCTGCTATACGGAATTGCAGTCCGTTAAATTGCTCAACGCTCTTCACGCGGAATTTGCCGAGAACTCTAAACACAAGGGCTTTGCGCCGGGCCGTATTGAGAGCAGCCCGATTGACCAAACGGGTCACGGCATGCGCGAATTCCATGTTTGGGATCCCGCTGGAAACCTAATTGGTTTCGGCGCGGCTCTTTAGCCGTTTAAAATTTTGACCCAAAAATAAAATCAAGCGTCAATAAAATCAATCGTCTGGGGCGATGTTCTTATCGCGCCGCCGGATTGTAAATTTGCGGTGCATGTTGCGGCGCGGCTTGCTGTTGGGTTTGAGGGGCCGCTTGATGGGGTGCGTGCTGGGCCTGTGTTTGGACTTGTGCTGTCTGCGCTGGCGCCATTTGCGGATTTAAATTTTGCGGCGCGGCGATAGCAGGCTCCGGAGCGGCGGCGCTTGTCACGCCTTTGACTTTACGAAGGCCCGATGTGGCTTCCAAACACTCTGCGTACATATCCAGAATTTCGGTGCGGTTATTCTCGCCCCAAACACCCACGCCTTTGAGTTTTGACACAATTTCAAAAGCGACTTCTTCTTTGGACTTTCCGGACATAACTCTCTCCTGCAACGTAAAAATATGGCGTGTTTCCATGATTTTATGACACAGAAGCCTTAACAGATTTCCTACACGGATAAGATTGACTCTTTCGGCATTTTCGACCATTGGAATCCCATCTGCTTCAAGTGGGAGAGAGCTGTTATAAACCCGACATACGGGTAGGCAGCCACCGAAGGCGCAACCGCCCCGGAAACGCTCAGGTCAACGGACCGTTTGAAGATAAGAATGCTGGAAAGCGGGTTACTCTCTTTTATTAGAGAGACGGTGAAAGACCCCGCCGACGGAGTAAGCGGAAACAGCCGTTCGGGAAAGAGCGGTGTCTGTCAATCTCTCAGGCCCAAAGGGACAGCCGGTGGCATAAGAAGGTACGGCGCAAGCCGTAAAATGCTTATGTCTAAATTAAAGCAAACCGCTTTGCATGCCAAACATGTTGAACTCGGCGCAAAAATGGTGCCGTTCGCGGGCTATGATATGCCGGTTCAATACCCCATGGGCGTGAAGGCCGAACATCTGCACACACGCGAAAAAGCGGGGCTGTTTGATGTCTCTCATATGGGGCAAGTCTTCCTCGTCCCCAGTGATAAAAAATTCAAGACAGCCGCCGAGGCGTTGGAGAAATTAGTCCCTGCCGATATTCAATCTTTGGAGCCGGGCCAACAACGTTATTCGCAATTCCTCAATGCCAAAGGCGGCATTTTGGACGATTTGATGATCTCGCGTTTGGCCATGAAGGGCTATGAGCATGTGCTCTATCTGGTTGTGAATGCAGGATGTAAAACGGCCGATTATAAGCATTTGAAAAAACATATGCCCGATAACGTCAGCGTCGATATCAAAGATGACACCTTATCGCTCATCGCTTTGCAAGGCCCTCGCGCCGCTGCTGTCTTGGGCTGCTTGGCGGATGATGTCGAAAAGCTTGTCTTTATGACACACACAGATTTGGAATTGGGCGGCACATTGGACGAACCCGTTTGGGCGCATGTATCCCGATCTGGTTACACCGGTGAAGACGGTTATGAGATTTCGGCCAAGCATGACGATATGTTGCGACTGGTTGAAGAGCTTTTGAAATATGATGATGTTGAGCCGATTGGCCTCGGCGCGCGGGACAGTTTGCGTCTCGAAGCGGGGCTTTGCCTCTATGGTCACGATATTGATAAAACCGTTTCACCGATTGAGGCGGGCTTAATCTGGTCTGTTCAGAAACATCGCCGCGATGCCAAAGCGGGCTATTTGGGCGCGAAACGTGTGGCTGCTGATTTAGCGAATAAAAAGTCCAAACGCTTGGTCGGGATTAAACCGAATGGCAAGGCGCCGGCGCGCGAACATACTGAAATTCAGGATATGGACGGCAATTTAATTGGCGAGATTACATCAGGCGGCTTTGGCCCGAGCGTCGAAGGCCCCGTCGCCATGGGCTATGTCCAGCGCCCCTTTGTCAAAGCCGGCACCCCGGTTCAGCTTATTGTACGCGGCAAGGCCCGTCCGGCGACCGTCGTAAAACTACCATTTACACCCCATAATTATTTCAGAGGGAACTAACCATGACAGTTAAATACACAGAAGATCATGAATGGATCAAAGTTGAGGGCGATGTCGGCACTGTCGGGATTTCCGCCTATGCGGCCAAAGCGCTTGGCGATGTGGTCTTTGTCGAATTGCCGGAAATTGGCCGCGAAATGGAGAAGGGCGACGAAGCCGCCGTTGTTGAATCCGTCAAAGCGGCCTCCGAAGTTTATGCCCCTATTGGCGGCGAAGTCACGGCCGTCAATGAAGCGCTCGAAGATGCCCCTGAAACAGTGAATGCCTCCCCCGATGGAGACGGATGGTTCCTCAAAATCAAAGTCGCCGATGCGTCAGAGCTGGACAGCTTGATGGATGAAGAAAAGTACAAGGAATATTGCGACGGACTGTAAATATGGTCGCCATCCAGCGGATATTCTTACACGTAACAGGCCTGTATATCCTCTTAAATGGCGGTTGGATGACACTGTCATGGGTAAATAATGAGAATAATTTCAAGGACAGCTTTCCGTTATTCGTAGGAATAGCCAGCCTTGTTTTTGGCCTCATAGTTTTGATTATTAGTTTCATGAAGTTCGATAAAAAGGACAGAGAATAAATGCGTTACCTCCCTTTAAATAACAATGATCGCAAAGCGATGCTCGACGTGGTCGGGGTTGACTCCATCGATGATTTGTTTAGCGGCGTTCCCGAGGCGGCCCGTTTGACGTCTCTGGTGGATTTGCCGGAAAAGCAATCAGAGCAGGCGGTGGAGCGGCATATGTCGCGCCTTTCTGCGAAATCTGTCTCGGCTTCTTCGGTGCCGTTTTTTTGCGGGGCAGGGGCCTATAAGCATCATATTCCTGCCACGGTGGATCATTTAATTCAGCGCTCTGAATTCTTGACGGCCTACACGCCGTATCAGCCCGAAATCTCGCAAGGCACGCTAACGGCCCTTTTTGAATTCCAAACCCAAGTCGCAATGTTGACCGGTATGGATGTGGCCAATGCCTCAATGTATGACGGCTCGACCGCCTGCGCGGAAGCCGTTGTTATGGCCAAGCGCGTCACCCGTAAAACCAAAGCGATTCTCGCGCCGGGTCTTCATCCGCATTACGCAGCGGCGACGCAATCTGTGGCTAAATTCCTCGATATATCAATCAATGAAGTGACGCCCGAGATTGGCGCGGATATGTCCGTCTTGGATCTCATCACAGACGAAACGGCCTGCGTCGTTGTGCAATCGCCAAATGTGTTTGGCGAAATCGTCGACCTGACCCCGATTGCAGAGAAAGCTCACGCGCATAAAGCGCTTCTGATTGCCGTCTTCACCGAACCAGTCGCACTCGGCGCGATTACCCCGCCCGGACATCAAGGCGCGGATATTGTGGTCGGCGAAGGCCAAGGCCTCGGCGTTGGCTTGAACTTTGGCGGACCGCATGTCGGTCTCTTTGCCTGCCGCCAGAAGCTCGTGCGGCAAATGCCGGGCCGTGTTTGCGGCGAAACCTTGGATGCCAATGGCGAGCGTGGATTTGTGCTCACCCTTTCTACGCGGGAGCAACATATCCGCCGCGAGAAAGCGACATCCAATATTTGTACCAATTCAGGCCTTTGTTGTTTGGCTTTCACTATTCATATGAGCCTGCTCGGAGATGCGGGATTGCAACAGCTCGCCACTCTTAATCACGAAAATGCCTGCCACATGGCCGATATTATTGATGAAATCAAAGGCGCGAATGTCTTGAATGAGACCTTCTTTAATGAGTTTACTGTGAGGCTCGACAAACCTGCCGCGGAGGTCGTTCAGGCTCTCGCGGATAAGGGCGTGCTGGGCGGCGTTCCGTTCTCTCGTATTTCGGGCGGTCAACATGAAGGTTTGCTTCTGGTTTGCGCAACCGAAACCGCGAGCGATGAGGATATGCAGGCTTTCGGCGCTGCACTTGAGGAGGTTTTATCATGAAAAGCGAAGGTCGTCCGACATCGCCTCAAGCGGTGAATATGAATGAGCGCGAAACTGTATCAGGCTCCAAAGGGCTAGATCAGGCAGAGCGGTTGATTTTTGAAGTGGGTACACCGCGCCGCACAGGTGTGGATTTACCTCAGCCCAAAGGCCGAGCGTCTCGTTTGGGCGGGCATGAGCGCAAAGGCGAAATTGGCCTGCCGGGTCTCTCAGAGCCAGAGACAATGCGCCATTATGTGCGCTTATCGCAGAAAAACTATGCGATTGATTTGGGCGTCTATCCGCTTGGCTCTTGTACAATGAAACATAATCCGCGCCTCAATGAGAAAGTGGCCCGTATGCCCGGTTTTGCCGATGTGCATCCGCTTCAACCCGAAAGTACAGTGCAGGGGGCTTTGGAGCTCATGTACGAATTGTCTCACTGGTTGATGACGCTTTGTAACATGCCTGCTGTGGCCTTGACCCCCAAAGCGGGAGCGCATGGCGAGCTTTGCGGCATGATGGCAATCCGCGCCCGCCTCGACGCAGATGGAGCGGCGCATAAACGCCGTGTCCTTGTCCCTGAATCCGCGCATGGCACAAACCCAGCCACGGCCGTGCAATGTGGTTTTACTGTCGACGAAATTCCCGCAAATAAGGGTGGCCGAGTCGATATGGAGGCGCTACGCGCAAAACTGGCGGATGCTGGTAAAGACTCCGATATTGCCGGTATCATGCTGACCAATCCAAATACATGCGGCTTGTTCGAAGATGACATTATTGAAATCGCCGATCTCATTCATGCGGCGGGCGGATATTTTTACTGTGACGGCGCGAATTTCAATGCGCTTGTCGGACGTGTGCGTCCAGGAGATTTGGGCGTCGATGCGATGCATATCAATCTGCACAAGACATTCTCGACGCCTCATGGCGGCGGCGGCCCGGGTTCCGGCCCCACTGTTTTGTCTGATGCTTTGAAAGACTACGCGCCTCTGCCTTTCGTGATGAAAGACGGCGAGACATATAGTTTGGTCGAGCATGCCGAAGGCGAAGCGGTGGATACATTCGGACGTATGTGCGCCTTTCATGGCCAAATGGGCATGTATAGCCGCGCGCTGACTTATATGATGAGCCACGGCTCTGACGGTTTAAAGCAAGCCACAGAAGACGCCGTATTAAACGCGAATTATGTACAGGCGTCACTATCGGATGTGATGACGCCCGCCTTTGATGGCACCTGTATGCACGAAGCCTTGTTTGATGATCGTTTCTTGAAAGACACCGGCGTTGAGACTCTGGATTTTGCCAAGGCGATGATTGATGAGGGCTATCACCCGATGACGATGTATTTCCCCTTGGTCGTTCACGGCGCTATGTTGATTGAGCCAACGGAGTCTGAGTCTAAAGCAGAATTGGACCGGTTCATTCAATCCATGCGCTCACTGGCGTTACGGGCCAAGGCTGGCCAAGTGGAGAGCTTTAAAAACGCGCCTGTTTATGCACCTCTGCGGCGATTGGATGAAACGCAGGCCGCTCGAAAGCCGGTTCTAAGATGGACGCCCCCTGCGCCAACAGCCGAAGCGGCGGAATAGCGCGCTCAATAATTACGAAAAGGCCCGCTTTCTGGCGGGCTTTTTTATAGCCTGATTAGGCTCTTTAGGAGGCTGTACCTCAATAATTATAACTCAAGACTTTCGGCCCTGGAATATACATCTGCTCCAGCGAGACTATCTTCAGGCCAGCAGCATCAAACAATTGAGGAATATTGCGGCCACTGTGACAGCCGCCCGCCACACGTTTCCAGATAAGGTCGATACGGCTCTGCCATCTTGCGACACGCGCATCGGGCGCTTGCCCATGCTCGCAAAAAAGAATTTCACCGTCCGGCTTAAGCAAGCGTTTCATTTCTTTGAGGGCCGCGATGGGGTCAGGAATAGTGCAGAGCGAATAGGTGACGAGAACAGTATCAGCCGTAGCGTCGTCCAATGGAATGGACTCACCCGACAGGCCGAGACGTTTCACAGGAAAGGTCGCGGCTTCGCACCGATTTTGCGCGGTTTTCCAAAGCGCTTCATCGGGGTCGATTCCTGTCACAGACCGCACTTTCGTAGCGTCATAAAAAGGGAGATTCAGCCCTGATCCAATACCGATCTCGACAACATCCCCTTTTGCGAGAGGCACGATTTTCGCTCTCTGCTTTTCAATGGGGCCAATCCCGCACGCCATATTCAGACAGTGCGGTAAAATATGTTTTGAATAAAACCCCATTCACGTCCCTTTGATATCTACCCGGTGAGAATATGCCATATTTTGAGCGGTCAGACAGAGTTTTCTGAACATGGAATGAACAGAATTTTGGCCTAACGTGTTGCGCGACATCAATTCAGATTATGTTCAGTTTAAAAGCCCTAATTGAAACATACCAAATACAAGACATATTGCGGGCAGTTGACTGGGAGACTGCCACAACATGTCTTTCAAAATCGGCAAAAAGGTTGGGTTGGTTCACTGCCCCGAAATAACTCGCCTTTAGTCGACGGTCCTGTCAGCGTTGCGTCTTCGGGGGAAGGCTATCCTCTGGCAGGGCCACCTTCTTAATTGTGTCGTTCTTGCCCTTTGGAACGCTCAATAAAAAGACCGTCGCAATGTGGGTTGCGGCGGTTTTTTTATTTCATAAATATGGAAATCCCCATAGTTTCGCTGAGGTTCGCCTTCTTTTAAAAACTCTTAGCTCTGTGTTAGATGACCGGATGGGTTCGGCATTTTTTTGCGTTCGCGGGGCTGTTAAACCAAAGATGAACACGCCGTCGCGGCCCCTTCACTGTCCGGCCTCCGTCTTGACTTCGGGGCTCTGCACCCCGACATGAAACCTATGGATAATCAGGCCCTTTTCACGCCGCCGTCTCTGACGGAGCACTTCGCGCAAGAGCGCCGCGATTTGCAACGCGCTCTGAATCATGACTTGTCTCCGGCGCAGGTGGTCGGGGAAGCGAGGCGGGCTTTAGACCGTACGGGACTGACGTTCACACGCAGCGTGGCTGACCCCCAGATTCAAAAAGCCGGATTATGGCTTTTGGAAATTATTAAATCCGGTGCAGGGGTTCTCGACCGCGCCACACAGGCTGAGGTCAGCTTAGTCGAAACCGCGCCAAAACCTAAATTATTGGATGGCCTCAAAAATTGGCGTCCGGGATTATTTTATGCCGCCGCTGGGGGATTAGCTGTTTTGGGTCTGTTGCAAGGCACGGGGATGGTTGTCGTGACGGCTGTGGCCTTGGGCACTCTGCACGCAGTTGCGTCCGTTAAATCGGGACTGCTCTCAAAACTCCCTTTCATCAAATCAACTAAAGCGCTCCCTGCGCCGGATGGGCGGGTGATGAAAGCCGAAGCCATTATCCGCACGGATACAGCAGGGTTTATCAATCAGATTAGCGACGCCCTCGCGACAGCAGACCATATCTTGGCGCGTATGGTGCAGACGGAACCCGAAGCCCATTGGCATGACAATGAAACCTTGATGGCCTTATTTCAAAATTTACTAGAAGCTAAAAGCGCAGGCGACGGCAAATATGCTTTGGAGGTCGTCGGTAAAGATATGATGTCTTTATTGGCGGGTGTCGGCATTGAAGCTGTGCCTTATTCCAAAAAGACAGCTCATTGGTTTGATGAACTCCCTGCCTTGGTCATCAATGAAGATGATCTTGCTTTGGAAGAAGCGGCCCCGGCTTTGGCGACCTCTGACGGGCGGTTGCTCCGCCGCGGTACCGTGTGGGTCAGACAGCTATGAGTAAAGATATTATCTCCGCCCCGCTTCAAACGCGATTGATGACCGATGAGGAGTTTATCGGCTTTGATTTAGGCCATGGCGAATCGGCATTAGGCCGCGCCTATGGGGCGACAGTACGCGAGCCAGAAATTCTCGAATATCGCGGACAACGCAGTTTTGTTACGGCGGTTGCCAAAGATAAAAAAGATATCAAAATTGGCGCAGATGCGCTCAGCTTGTCTTTCGCCGACCATAAACCCAAAGTCTGGTTGAAATTTAAAAGCCGTCATTTGGATGCCAAGACAGCCGAGCCGATTACTTATTTCTCGCAAGCGCTTATGGACGGCCTGACACAAGACAATACCATTCGCGGCCCCAAGGTCAGCCGCTTTGTCGTCGGGTGCCCCTCTGGTTGGGACGGCCCCACACGCGAGGCCTATAAAAAAGTGTTTGAGGCTGCGGGGCTTAAAACTGTCCGTATTGTACCGGAGAGCCGCGCGGCGTTGATGACCGCGCTAGAGCAAGGTTATGTTTCCGTCGAGGATACGCGGGCCTCTGTTCTTATTGTTGATATCGGTTCTTCGACAACGGATTTTACCTATTGCCGCGACTTGGACGCCGATGATGTCGGTCACAATGAATTGGGGTCCGGCCTGCTTGATGATGAGATTTTCAAACTCAATTTAGCGCGGCAGAAATCCCGTAAAGCGATTGAAAAACTAATTGAGGCCTATCCGCATTATAAAGCCATTCTCACCTATTGGTGCCGACAGGCGAAAGAAGCCTATTTCACTGGTGATGATACTCCCGTCGAAATGATTAAACGTTTACCTGCGGGGCGACGTGTCTTTTTTGATATCCGTATTGATAAAGAGGATGCCAAGATAATTTTGGAAACGCCCTTGGACAGCTTGAACGGCTATAGCTGGAAAGGCGCGTTTGATTTTGCTTTGCGCGAAACGATTGATAGCTTGGGCGGCCGCGCCCCCGATACGGTATTATTGACGGGCGGAGCCTCGCGCCTGCCCTTGGTTTTGCCCGCGACGCAAAAAGCCTTCCCGAAAGCGCGCGTTATTCGCGGCGCGGAGCCTGAATTTGCGATTGCGCGGGGTCTGGCCTGGCTTGGTCGGTTTGAATTTCTGCATGGCAGTTTCAAGAAAGAAACCTCCGCATTATTATCTGAAACAGGCGATGTACGTTTGCGGGCGCAAGAGGCGGCGCAGAGTCTGGGTACAATCCTCGCGCCTGTGTTAGTCGACGCCATGGCTGAGGATTGCATCCTCCCCGCATTTCGCGATTGGCGGTCGGGCACAATAGGCTCACTCGATGATGTCGAGGCGGCGCTCGAAGACAAAGTCAAAGACTGGCTCGAATCCGATCAGGCGAAAGACGCGCTACGCCCTGTCATTGATGGATGGTTCGCGGATTTGCAACGTGATATCGAAGCGCATACCGACCCGCTCTGCCGCGCTCATGGCCTGCCCGCTATGGTCCTCAGCCTAGATGGGAGCGAACATGTCAGCCGCCATTTAGAAGGCTTGTCCGTCTCCGCGCCGGGCATGACGTCCTTGGAGTCAGATACGGCTTTGGTCGGAACGGGGGTTAGTGCTTTGCTCTTAAGCGGGTTATTGGCGAAAGCGAATTTATTTGCGGCGCTGTTTGTAAACCCCATCGGTATCGTTGTCGGCGGGGCGTTATTGGGCGGCGGCTATTTGTTCGGTAAGAAAGCGATTTCCGGTAAAATGCGAAAATCCAACCTGCCGATATTGGCCCGTCAAATTTTGACAGACTCCCGTGTGAAGGCGGCGACCAAGCGCCAAAGGCCCGATTTAATTAAAGCGGTTGCCAAAGCGTGGGACGAAGCGGCAGCTGAGCGGTTCAGCGGAGAGCTCACGGGAATGCTGGAAAACGCTCTGGTGGAACGCGCCGATGAACGGGCCGTGTTGTTTTTGATTTAAGTCTTGTAAGGCGCGCCGTTTTTCCTTTGATAAACTCGCTGCGCCGTTCCATTGGCAGGTAAGTCCAAATCAATGTCGGGATAGACCGCGTGGTCATTTTCTGGACTGCGTCCACCAATCACCAAATATTGTACCGGGCCTTCGGTTTCATTGATCATGTGATGGCCGTTTGCCTCGCCCGCTTTATGGGTGGTGACATCTCCGGGGGATAGTTTTTGGCGGCCCGCATCATCGATCAGCGTGGGGTGACCTGAAATAATATAGACTAGTTCATCCTCGGCTCCGTGATAATGGCGCTGGGATGACCACGCGCCGGGATTAAGCGTCATGATATGCGCGCCAAATTGCGTCAGCCCGCCTGCATCCCCCGGGGAAATTCTTCGGCGGTCTAGGCAAGGCGTATCAAACGGAGCAGGGTAGGTGCTGCCGATTTTAACGGGCAGGGCGGAGAGATTTATTTTGGGCATAACTATCCTTTTTACGCGGTACTCTCGACAGTCTAGGCGAAACCGTGTTTAAACGCCTAGTCTAAAATCGAGAGCGAGATTTATCTAAAACGACATGCCCAATTTATTGTCTTATTTGAAAGGCTGCTTCGCGGCGGTTGGGCGCATCCCGGAGTGGGAACAATTTTTTGATTTATCACCCAAAGCATTGCGCCTGTCTTTCGTCGCCCAGATTTTGATATTGCCCGCCTTTTACTGTGTCGCCTTGGCCGTTCGAAAAGGGCGCATTGAAGCTATCGGCGAGGCGGGCCCCGTCAATGGCGCAGCCATCGCCGTGATTGGTCTCGTTGTGCTGATGAGCTTTTCCGCCGTCGCCTATATTTTGACGATGGTGTTTGATCGACAAGACCGCCTTCGCCCTTGGGTCATTGTCCGCCATTGGAGCGCGTTCTTTTTGGCATGGATATCAGCCGCCGCTTTTGGGCTTTATCTGGCTGGGATATTTCCTTTTATGGCGGCCAATGGCGTGTTTTTTGCGGCTTATATGGGACTGCTCTTCGTCGATGTCCGGTTGGCGAAACGTATTGTCGGTTTCGATTGGGGCGGCGCGATTTTAACGGGCTGCGTTATTGCGGTGACGGGGATGTCGCTCTTGCTGACCGGCGTGTCTTACTTTGTGGAAGCGGGCGGATAAATAACCTGCGTTAAATAAAGCCCATCGGGCGGCGCAACAGGGCCGCATTCACAGCGGTCCTTCGCGTCTAAGGCCGCTTGCATATCTTCCGCGTCCCATTTGTTATTTCCAACTTCGACGAGCGAGCCAACAAAACTACGCACTTGTTTATGTAAGAAAGACCGCGCGCGGAAATGGCAATGAATTTCTGCTCCCGCCCGAAGCACCGTAATTTCGTCGATGGTTTTAACCGCGCTTTTGGCTTGGCATTGCGTGTCGCGAAAGGTTGAAAAGTCATGCCGCCCAACGAGGGTTTGCGCGGCGGCGTGCATGGCGTCATCATCCAGTTTCACAGGCACGCGCCAGACGCGGCCGCGGTCGAGCGCCAATCGCGGACGGCGGTCAATAATGCGGTAAAGATAGCGCCGCTCAATCGCGTCAAAGCGGGCGTGCCATTCATTGTCTACCTTTTCGGCATCCAAAATACTGATGGGATGTTTATCCAAATGGAAATTCATCGCGTCGCGCACTTTGTCAGCGCGTAAGTCTTTATCGAGATCCATATGGGCGACTTGGGCCAAAGCATGGACGCCGCTATCGGTGCGCCCTGAGCCGTAAACTGTAACAGGCGCGGAATTTAATTTGCTCCCTGCCGCTTCAACAGCGCCTTGCACGGACGGGCCGTGGTCTTGCCATTGCCACCCTTGATAAGGTGCGCCGTCATACTCCATGGTGAGCTTATAGCGAGGCATTACTCAAACCGCGATGTGTCGTCGATATAACCGCGCAGAAAGTCTTCCCCTGACATGGAAGATTTTCCGGCAGGTTGCACCGTCATTAAATGCAGCGTGTCCTCGCCTTGTGTGCCGCAAGCCACTCTCAATTCTGTATCATGAGGGAGCACTTGCCCCGGCGTATAATCCTCAGGTCTGTTTGCATCAATTTGAACGGTTTTGCTCATCAGGACTTTGACCCGTTTCCCGTTTATCTCGCACCATGCGCCCGGAAAGGGCGAGAGCCCGCGGATGTGGTAATCGAGGTCTTTGGCCGGGCGTGCCCAGTCTATGCGCGCTTCTGTTTTGTCAATTTTATGAGCGTAAGTCGGGTCGCCAATTTGAGGCGTCGGCGTAAGGCCGCCGCGGGATAAGGCCGCCAGACAGCGCGGCCACATACCGGCGCCGACATGGGAGAGGCGGTTAAATAAAATAGCGGCCGTATCCGTATCCCGAATTTCTACAGTTTCAGAGAGAAGTATATCGCCTGTATCGAGGCCCTTTTCCATTTGCTGAATTTGTACGCCTGTTTGAGCATCACCCGCCATGATAGCGCGCTGCACAGGGGCCGCCCCGCGCCAACGTGGCAGCAATGAGGCATGCAGGTTCAAACAGCCAAATTCTGCCGCCTCCAGAGCCCGTTGCGGCAGGATTTGTCCATAGGCTACGACACAGGCAACATCGGCTTGTAAGTCTTCCAGCCCATCAATGACGGAGGGCTTGCGGAAACTTTCAGGCGTTTCGACAGCCACGCCCATCAGTTCGGCAAATTGATGTACAGGGGATTTTGTCAGTTTCTGGCCGCGTCCAGATTTGCGCGGCGGCTGGGTATAGACTCGCACGACATTATAACCATTGGATAAAAGTTCAGCCAGTGACGGCACGGCAAAGTCCGGCGTGCCCATAAAGACGACGTTTAAGCTCATGCTTTCGTTCTCATTGTGAGGCCTTAGGAGGCCGCTTTTAATTTTTCGGCTTTTTGCACTTTTTTAATCGCGCGTTGGCGTTTTAACCGAGACAGGTGATCAATAAAGACAATGCCTTTCAAATGATCCATTTCGTGTTGGATACAGACCGCATAAAGGCCTTCTGCCCATTCTGTCACGCGTTCGCCATTATAATCCAGATAGGTGATTTTTACACGTTCAGGGCGTTCCACCGTGTCGTAAACATCGGGAATGGACAGACAGCCCTCATCATAAGGCTGCAATTCTTCTACATCTTCAAGGATTTCGGGGTTCACAAAATACATCGGTTTCGCGTCTTCACCGTCCCGCGCCAAATCCATCACGATGACATTTATCGGTTCCCCGATTTGAACAGCGGCAAGGCCAATACCTGGCGCGTGATACATAGTTTCCAACATATCATCCATGAGGGCTCGGATATCATCCGTAACGGCGTCAACAGGTTTGGAAACCTGCTTTAAAATCGGATTGGGTACCGTCAATATGGGTCGAATAGCCATGAGCAGGAAATAGGAGCGGCGGCTCTTCAGGTCAAGTGTAGGTGGTCAGGGCGAAACGCAAAAGTATTGCTGTCTCGAGAAGAGACAGCAATACCAGAGAGAGACGTTGCAATAGGGGCGGGGCTTAAAAATCAGCTATAAAAGTCTATAGTGGATTCGTCATCAGCGCTGCTTGGCTCAAGACTTTGAGTCAGAGCAAGGATAGGCGCGGCAACCTCGTTTTCCTCGGTATCGGCGGCCGGATCTACACTCTCGGCGCCATTGATATTATCTATAACAGCTTGGCGTGTTGGCTCCGAACGCGCCGTTACGTCTTCAGACGTAATCGTCGTTTCTTTCGGTTTCGCCGTATCCACAGATCTTTCGTCGTGGACAATTTCTGTTGCCTGCGCCTCATAGCTAGCGATTCTGAACGCCGGATAAGGCATAATTGGCAAATCTGATGAAGGGCCCATGATGGCCTCCTTATTTGCTGTTTATAGTCCAACCTAGCATCGCCCGTTTAAGAGGAGGCTAAAAGAAAACCTTAACAGCGGGTAAAAATAAAGAGGGTTTTCGGACGTTGCGTTACAGAAGGCATCCATATTTTCCGAAAGAAAATGTTTGCCACATAAGGATTAAAAACAGGTTTAGAGACGCCCAAAACTCGGCATGAAGACGAGGCGACTAAAAAATCGGGCGTCCAAACTTATCCATGTCCGTTTGGCAATGCGTGCATGTCCAGCCGCCAAATAAAAATTGTCGCCAATTTAACGGAAGCCGAAGCGCGGGTTGCCGCGTTCCGCATTTCGGGCAATTCACGGCGTTTACATTAAGAGCTATCGCTTTTTTCGTTTTATCACGCATAGCTTCTATATAGGCTCGAATTGACGTTTCGCAATAAGGGCTAGCTTAGATTGGGTAGGATTTGGCCGAGCCAGTCAGAGAGGTCATCCGTGATATAGTCGACCCAATCTGCGCGGGTTGTCTGGCCCGCAGGCCGAGTCACTTCGGGCTCGTCTGACCAGTCTTCATCTGATGTGACCAGTACGGTGGCCATGCCCATATGTTTTGGGACCTCCAGATTGCGAACGCTGTCTTCAAAAAAAACGGCGGTTTTGGGATCGACATCAAACACATCGCAAAATTTAATAAAAGGCGAGCGTTTGGGCTTGGGCATATAATCCGCGTCTTCAATCCCGAAATGTCCGTCAAATAAATCAAACAGGTTGAGATGACCGGCAATATTGCGCGCATGACCCCGGGAGCCATTGGTGAAAATCCACTTTTTCCCGGGAAGCCTCTCAATATTTTTGCGCAGTCGTGGGTCAGGCTTTAATAGGGCCAAGTCAACATCATGGACATAATCCAGAAACTCTGCCGGATCCATGCCGTGCACAGCCATGAGGCCTGACAGAGATGTTCCATATTCGGCAAGGTACTCTTTTTGCAAAGTGCGGGCTTCCATGGGCTGAAGCGCAAGATAACGAGAAATGAAATCCGTAATTTTTTTATCAATCTGCCCGAAGAAATTGGCATCCGCGCGGTAAAGCGTATTATCCAAATCAAAAACCCAATGACGAATATGAGAGAGGTCTGCCGGATTTAAGTCTGAATGGTGAGCCATGTGCGCGGCTTATACGGGCTCGGTAAATTCCGCAAGCTTGATAGGGAAGAGAGGCAGCTTTAACGCCCCTAGGTTTATTGCCTAAGCCCGGCAGGGCCCGTACGCGCAAAATCTTCATTCGTCAGCGTAACGGTAATCCCGTCTTTGTCCGTTGGGAGCGGGCGAAAATTTGCAACGCCATATCCGCTTTCCAGACACATCTCGCGCCCAAGCGCTGAAAACTGCGCTTCGGCAATACAGAACTGCGCAGGGATTGTCGCAATAGAACGCAACTTCAAATCCGGAGGTTTACTCTCTGAGTCTGTCGGCGGGATAGCTCCGTCCACTGGCAGCTCAATCTTCGCCGCTTTCAAAGCGTAATAATGCATATCCAGACCTTGAAGGGCGCGGGTGATAGAGCGCACGCATGTCTCGGGTTTGACTTGCCACCAGCCGCGAGATGTCCAGTTACCGTCTTCCTGTAATCCGATAGCTGCAAAAATATCCGTGTCACTTTTATTGCAAAATTCCAGACCAATCGTGTCCATTTTTGTTTGCGCGGCGGCGGCGAGGGCGGAAATCAGAGCCGGTCCTTCGGGTAGAGCGTCTAAACTTTCCGCCTTTTGGAATTCCCGCAAAGAGCGTGATGTGCGGCGACCCGGGACACCGTCCACAGCTGTGATTTTATAACCTGCATCGCGTAAGAGGCGCTGCGTCCCTGCGGTCAGGGCTTTGTCCTTAAAGTCGGAAGGTTCAATCAATGTTGTGGTTTCTTCGCCGGGTTTGACGGCAAAATAGTCGCGCGTGTCAAAATTCATGACCCGGCAATTATCTGTTGCAGCAGAGATGAAATCTTCGTCTTTGGCGCAAAGTGTGACATCCCCTTTCCATTCACGAATTCCGCCGCGATGAACGGGACTGCTCTCAGCATAAAGAAAACGCGGAGCATTTCGGGCAACGGTTTCGGCAATGCAGTCTCCTGGTTTGGCTTCGCGCCATCCTTTCGCTTTGACTTCACCGTCGCGTAACGTGGCATGGGCCAAACGCAGAATGAAAGACGTCTCGTTACAAATACTCCACGCCATTGTGTCGGCGGGATTAATTATGGCGGTGTTAGTACTGCGATCCGCATTTCTGATGTCTTGGGTCGATGTCTGAGCAAGAGCTGAAGAGGAGAGGCCTGTTGCGATCAAGAGTGAAGACGCGAAAAGGGAGGTAAAGAGGGGGGGAACAGGTTTTACGCTCATCTAATTAATGTCCCCGCGCCCATATCGGTGAAGAGTTCCACCAAAAGGCCATGGGCGCGCCGCCCATCCAATATAACAACCGCTTCAACGCCTGCTTTTAACGCATCGATCGCCGTGTTTAATTTTGGAATCATACCGCCGAGCGCGACGCCGTTATCAATCAGGCCTTGCGCATCTTTGACAGACAGATCCGTTAGTAGGTTTTTCTCGGCGTCCATAACGCCTTCAATGTCGGTCAGCAGCATAAGGCGCGCGGCATTCAGCGCTCCCGCAATTACGCCGGCGGCTGTGTCGGCATTGACGTTATAGCTCTCGCCTTTTGCCCCGCCGCTGATGGGCGAGATGACGGGTATGAACCCTGGCCGTGTTTCCGCAAGGGTATGAATAACTAGCGGGTCAACCGACACAGGCTTTCCTGTAAAGCCGAGGGCGTCATTGACGGGTTCAGCGACAATTAATCCCGCATCGCGCCCTGACAGGCCAACGGCCCGTCCGCCAGCTTGGTTGATGGCGGCGACAAGGGATTTATTGATATTGCCAGAGAGCACCATTTCGGCGACATCCACTGTGGCTTTATCGGTCACGCGCAATCCATCCACAAATTCGGATGTCAGATTAAGACGATCCAACATGGAGCCAATTTGCGGTCCGCCGCCATGCACAACGACTGGGCGCAGTCCGCATTGGCGTAGCAAAACGATATCATTGGCAAATTGACGGGTCAGCGCGTCATCGCCCATGGCATGACCCCCAAATTTTACGACAATTGTTCGCGCAGCGTGGCGCTGAATAAAAGGCAAAGCCTCGGAGAGGACTTGCGCAGTTGTCCAACTGCTTTCATTTGCGCGGCGTTTCATAACGCCTATCTCTTAGCCAGATTTTCGGGAAGCGCCAAGTCAGCAATCTCAGCCCGCAGATAATCTAGCCCGTCCTTTTTTTCAGAACTCGTAGAAATCACAGTGGGATAGGCTGCAGGGCGCCTCGCGATAGCGTTTTGTGTGGCTTTCAGAACCTTTTCAAGCGCGCCTTTTTTGAGCTTATCGGTTTTTGTCAAAATAATTTGATAGGTCACAGCGGTTTCGTCGAGCATGTCCATGACCTCAATATCGGTGGTTTTTATGCCGTGGCGACTGTCCACTAAGAAAAAGATGCGCCGCAGTCCTGCTCGTCCGCGCAAATAGGCTTTGGTCAGAGTTTGCCAATGCGCAATATCGGATTTTGAGGCTTTCGCGTAACCAAAGCCCGGTAAATCGACGAGGAATAATCGTCCGTCGACATTAAAGTAATTCAGCTCTCTTGTGCGGCCCGGCGTGTTAGACGCCCGCGCCAAACCTTTGCGGTTTGTCAGGGCATTAATCAGCGAGGATTTGCCGACATTTGACCGACCGGCAAAACAAATCTCGGGCAGGTCAGGTGGGGGCAATGTTTCGAGGCTGACCGCGCTGCGCATAAAATCTACGTTACGGGCAAAAAGCAGTCGTCCGCGTTCCTTATCATCGCGGCTAAGCTTAGGCTCAGCTTCGGCGGTTGGGGGGACGGACGGGGCGTCAGACATGATGGGCTTCGATACGCCTATTTTGACGTATCGGGTTCCGCCTTACCTGTGATTTTCCGGAAGAATTTATCGACCGGTGTGTCCACGTTAAATTTCCGCGTAATGATATATTGCTGACCGAAGGACAGGATATTGTTCCAAACCCAGTAAAGGAGCAAACCGGCGGGGAAGGGCGCAAGGATAAACATGAATACCCATGGCATCCACTTCATCATCTTTTGCATCATCTCGGCTTGTTCGCCGCCGCCTGCCCCTGCGGGCGGGGTCAGCGTGTACATCAGGCTCATAGAGATACCATAAAGAATGGCGAGCGGGCCAATGGCGATGAAGGTCAAGAAACCGATATTTCCTGGAATAGCGTCCCATGGGAAAAGACCGAAACCGTTTAAGATGGATAACGGGTCTTTCGCAGACAAGTCTTTGATATAGCCGATAAAGGGGGCGTGGCGCATATCGATATTGATAAAGACTGATTTATAGAGGGCGAAGAATACGAAAATGGTCGGAATAATTGGCAAACAACCGGCCATCGGATTGACGCCTTCCTTTTTATAAAGCGCCATCATTTCCTGCTGCAGCTTCATGCGGTCATCTTTAAAGCGTTCCTGCAATTTTTTCTGCTTTGGCTGCACTTTCTTCATTTTCGCTTGGCTCTCATATTGCTTGTTAAAGAGCGGGAACATGAAGAGCTTGATAATCAGCGTGAGCGCAAGAATACCGACACCGAAATTGCCGAAGAGTGTTCCGAGCTTGGACAGCGCCCAATAAATCGGCTTGACCAATATACCAACAAAGCCCCAATCGATGGCGCGTTCCATTTGCGCGATACCGTATTCTTGCTCATATTTCTTGAGCACGCCGCGGTCTTTGGCGCCGGCGAACATAAAGCCTGTCGAGGTGATAGACGCGCCCGGCGTTAGTGTGGTGGCCGCCATAGTGTAAGAGGTTTCATAGACGTCTTGATCGTTGATGGTTCTGAAATTCCGCTCTGCCGTAATGACTTTGTCTTGCGGCGCGATGGCGGCCAAGAGCCAATATTTATCGGTCAAGCCAACCCAACCGGATTGTCCTGTTTCTGACCAACTGCCCTTTTTGCGAAGGCCTTTATATTTCATGTCGTTGTAAGAGTTGTCGACGATGGAAATTGGGCCTTCTTGGATAATGAAGAAATTAGTCAAATCATCAGGTAAGCTGTGCTGGCGCGTAACGCCTTTGCGCTGAAGCGCCAATTCACTGCTGGATGTATTCGTTACGACATCTTCGATCTTAATCAGGTAACGATCATCAACCGTCATTGTGCGGCGAACTTCAAACCCGTCCGCGCTATACCCTAAAATAACGGGAGAAGTCGGCGTGAGGGTCGAGCCCGACACAATAGCCCAAGGCGTATCAAAACCGTTTGTGGCCAGTCCTGCGCGCACCCAGTTATCGGTAATATAGGCCGCTTTTTCGGAGCCTTCAGGCGAAAGCAGTGAGACTTGGCCGTCTGCGGGGTCAAGCGTGTTGTCATAATTATTCAGCGTCACATCATCAAAACGCGCACCTGTTGTCAGAAAACTGCCGCGCATACCGGGCGAATCGATCTTAATCCGTTCCCCTTGTCCGATGAGGTCTTCACGCGGCAGAAGCTTTGGAGCCGTGATAACCGGAGCCGCCGGTGTTCCGTCAACTGTTTGCTCGGCTGTGGCGCGGGCCATTTCTTCTTGGGCATTTTGTTTTGCCCGCTCAACTGCGGGGCCTTGGACGAAAATCCAATACCCGATTAAAACAATCGAGGAGAGTATCATGGCGAGGATGAAATTTTTTTGTTCGTTCATCAGTCTGCTTTTTCCGTTTGAAAGCGCTAATCGGCTTTTTTCTTCTGTTTCACATCTGCGTTAATGCGGGGTTTAGCCCCATTGCGTTTGCAAAGCGTTATGAGCGCTTTTTTCGTGTCGTCAAGCAAAGCTGACCATTCTCGGCCGACTGTACTGTCTCGGGCGATAAAGACATAGTCATGTCCGGGCAAACCATGCTCAGGCAGCAGGGCTCTGGCGAGTTCCCGCAAGCGGCGTTTGGCCCGGTTCCGTATGACGGCATTCCCAATTTTCTTGGTCGCCGTAAAACCGACTCTTAAACCCTCATGCGTTGGATTGGCGCGCATTTGAATGACGATGCCGCCCTGAGCGCGATAAGCGCC
Organism: uncultured Algimonas sp.; assembly: GCA_964565335.1. Taxonomy (GTDB): domain Bacteria; phylum Pseudomonadota; class Alphaproteobacteria; order Caulobacterales; family Maricaulaceae; genus Litorimonas. The sequence goes on from CAZMEN010000025.1 coordinate 36,059, forward strand.
CTCTCTGACATATAAAAACTCGGCCCGCTTTTTCAGCACGCCGAGTTTCGAAATCTTATGAGTATTGGCCGTCATAAACGGCGGCTCATTTTATCTTAAGCAGAAAGGGACTTACGGCCCTTTGCGCGGCGACGTGACAAGATTTGACG